>DAIOGT010000112.1:0-14793 GCA_036745095.1 Pyrinomonadaceae bacterium | reverse complement strand
TGACGGCGCTTTACGAGTGGGGCGGTTTTTACTCGGGAAACCGGGATGCGATCGAAGGCGCGATCACTTTTAGACCGAACGCGCATTTGCTGCTTGAATTTTCTGAGAGCTTCAACAAGGTGAGGCTGGCGCAGGGAAACTTCACCACTAATCTGTTTGTCGGCAGAGTGAATTACAACTTCTCGAGAAAGCTACTAACGTCAGCCTTGATGCAACTCAATTCGGCCGCGCGTATTTCGGCTCTCAATGTGAGGCTACGATACATATATGGTCCAAACAGTGATTTCTTCGTCATCTACAATCAGACAAGCGGCCGTGGTCTGGAACGACCTTCTCATAGTCTCCAGTTTAAACTGACACGGAGTTTCACGTTCTAATCTTTAGCTTGCGCGACTCTCAAACTCATTGCAGCATCTTAATTTTCCTTAACCACCGCTCGATTTCTTTTTGTGCTCAGCATCTCTAATTTCAACGAGAAGCCGGTGGAACTGATTGGCCAATGGGCCGCTCAATTGTTGGTCGAACAGTGATGAATAGTTCGTGTCGATCAAGAAGCGGGTGGTTGAAACTTGGAAGAGATTACAAGATTGAGAAAGATTAACAACTAGGAGCGTTTAAGTTACTCTTTAGCGCGATGAATCGCATGCTCAAAGCGCTGGTCCTATCGCTATGTTCAGTAGGCGCCAGCTACGCGCAAGAAGCGTCAACAACGTCTGCGCCTCCGGCGCCCGGTTGGGTCGCGTACCACATACCGACTGAAGACGAGTCGCGCTGTGCAAACTACTCAAAGCAGGCATGGACCGTCGCGCTCAACAGTGAGAAGTCAGGTATCGTGATCTCCAAGTACGACGGCGAGAGCTATCGCCATGTGATCAAGGTCCGGGACGGACGGCTGGTTGGGGAAGATAAAGGCGAATGGGGCGGTGGCCTGTGGTGGATCTCACAGGATGGTCGAAGCCGAACGAGGCTCTCACGCGAGAATGTTTATGGATTTGTGAAGACCTCAACCGCTGTGCTGGTCATTACCGGGCTGCGTCACATGGGTGCTAACGAGGGTGACGTGTGGCGCTATGTCGATCGTCAGGGCCAGAAGAAACGAGCCGAACACCTCGTCGACCTGGGCTGGGCTCCGTTTGCTTTCACGCAGGACTCACCCGACTCGGTATTGGTGCTTACCAGCGACGGCTTTGTGCGCGTACACACTTCCGGGCGTCTTGAAACTGTCTACAGAAGAGTTTACGGAATTCTTTACCCACACTCGATCGTGATCTCTCCGAACGGCGTGATCCACGCCGGCATGCGCCACTTCGTCACTCGTCTCACGCCCTCAGCAGGAACCTATAAAGAAGAGTGGTTCGTGCCTGCCAACTGCGCCCAGTTTACCCAGCAGAAATACGATTGCGTGTGTACCGGTGCGACGGCTAACGATTAGGGCTCTTACCGAGCATCTCAAAGAGTTTTTTGCCTGCCGCGCAGCAGGACGAGCAGCGCTGCCGAGGGCTCGTCACCGGCCCGGCAGATCAGCTCCGTCAATGCTTTGGTTTTTTCTTCGCTTGATTGGACGTATAGGTTATCGATGATGCTTTCGCCTGCATCGACGCAGCGCACGAGCTCGGGAAGCCACGGATCGTTTATTTCCAACCCGTAGGTTTCGCCGAGCAATTTCATTTATGACCTCGGCCTGTTAATGGAATCAATAACTTACCAGGACGATTCCGTCATCAAATGAAATTCTTGTCGGTCATAACGTGAGATTTTGCTACAGTTTTCGGGCATAAAATCTCATTGCTCGCGTTATCATTAGCGCGCGATCATGAAAGGAACTCACTATGGTCTCGTCAAGCCGTCGAGCTCTTGCTTGTATTCTCTTCTTAGTCGCTGCGGCTTTTTTTGCACACGCGCAGCAAGATCAAACTGGCAGTATCAGTGGGAAAGTTACATTCAAAAACAAAGGTCTGGCCTCAATTCTCGTGATAGCAATAGACACTAACTACAGCGACGGCGAGGAACGCTCGCATAACCGCGCACTCACTGATATCGACGGAAACTATCTTATTAACAACGTTCCCACAGGCGATTATCTAGTCTATCCGGTCGCGCCTGCACTCGTCGTAGAAAATGGACAGCGACTGACCATTACCGGAGGAGAAACTATCCGTGACATTAATTTTGCGATGGTCCATAGCGGAGCGATTACAGGAAGAATCACAGACGTTGATGGGCAACCGCTGATTAAAGAAACCGTAAGTGTGGTCCGCGTCGAACCGGAATCCCATTACGAGCGGCACAAATTCGCCAGTTTCCGTACCGACGATCGAGGAATTTACCAGGCTTTTGGCTTACGTCCAGGAAAATACAAAGTGTCTGTAGGACAACCTTTGCCAATTCATCCGGGATACGTCCGAAAGATCTTCAGGCAAACCTTCTATCCCTCGGTAGCTGATCCTGAGAAAGCAACAATTCTCGAAGTGACTGAGTCAAGCGAGATTAAAGATATCGACATCGTGGCGAGTGCCGCTTCCACCTTCAAGCTCACGGGCCGAACCATCGACGGTGAAACCAGCAAGCCACTTCCCAACATCCGTCTTGTCGTCCTGCAAAGCAACTTTCGTGGCTCATCAGGATTATTCACTTCCGACAGTAACGGAGAATTCAAGTTAGAGGGTGCCACACCCGGAAGATACAAGCTCGTCATTTTTTCGCATAGTGACTGGCGAGCCGATCCTTTGACGGTTGATGTCATCGACAAAGATCTAACTGGACTGGAGATCAAAGCCATGAGGGGGGCCAGTCTGGCAGGAGTGGTAGTCGTGGAGAAGTCAGACAATAAAGTCGCTGCACCGAAGCTGAGCGACTTACTTGTTTTTGCCTCCGTTCCGAACCTCTCCACACCGGATTACACTCCGATCAACCCGATACAGGTAAATCCGGATGGTAGTTTTAAGATCGCTGGGCTGACGGCAGGGATGATCCGATTTCGTCTGTGGCAGAGAAATAGCTCTCCGTTGAGCGCGTTGGAAATCGCCAGTGTCGAGCGAAACGGCGTGCGACAATCCGGCGATATCAACTTGAAAGATGGTGAGCAAGTCGCCGGACTACGCATCGTAGCAAAAGTTGTTGAGCTCACAGGTGCGATACGTGGACAAATAAAGTTTGAAAACGGCGAATCATTGCGCGCCGCTCGCGTCATAGTCTCAATTAGCCGGCTGAATGAGCATTCGTCAAAATCGCGACTAGACGGAAGGTCATCTCCTGAAGTGGATTCGCGCGGCCGCTTTTTGATCGAGCGTTTGGCGGCAGGCACTTATGAACTGAGTGTGATGATGGCCCCGCCGGGTGCACATGCTCTTGCTGACGTAGGGAGACAACAAGTGACTGTGACTGAAAATCGGGTGAGTGAAGTAACTGTGACAGTAAAACTAAAACCATAAATTGCGGGAACACAAGCCGTGCCAACACCTAACAATGCCAGTATTATGCCCTTTCAGGGCTGAGGCCTTGCTAATATTTGCACGCCTTTGCTACTCACGTCTCAATAGCTACTACCGGTACCCGCGAGGTGTTGTTGAACGCCAGTGCTAAATCTGGTCGTTTCAGCCCCACGATCTCTTTCTGTTGCTCCTTAATCGCATTGAGCAGGTCCAGACGATCGGATCGTTGTTGACCATCAAGTAACCCTCGGCATTCTTTGTAACTGCCTCTGGGATCACTTGCTGCACAGCGTGTGCGCCGAGGCCGATACGCTCAAATAAAGTGTCTCCCCTAGCGAAACCTTAGCTTGTGTGAGTGGGTTGTCCACCGGAATTCTACGACGCCACATTCCCTTGCTGATACCAAGCGGAATGGTTGGCTCAAAAGTCTGAGTGCGCACAGCCACATCCGTACGCAAGGCACTCTGAAACGCCAGCGCGAGGTAAACGATGCCGGCTATAAAGCAGGTAAACACGGAATGGAGAAATTAATCACTATCTCTGGCTAATATCTCGGTGCATATCCGGACGCAGTTGTCGCATATGGACACTCCGGGTCCGGCAATAATCTTCGGCACTTCAGATTCCTTTTTGCCGCAAAACGAACATTCGAACTCCTTACCCTTTTCTCGTCTTTGCGCATCGACAACGCCGACGCAGATCTTGATGCATCCGTCACAAATAACGCACTCCGCGCCGGCTACTAAAATGCAACCATCGGCCTCACCTTTTCCACACATAGAGCAGTAGCGAGTCTCAATACTGCCTTCTTTGTGGGCCGTGAGCGTTCTCACCATGCCGTGAGTAAACTCTTTTAGATTTGTGTACTGACTAATATCCTCAGTGTTATTTTCTTTGGTAGCGGTTTGCAAACCCTCGTCGAGGGCAGACAGCGCTGAATCATACTGTTCCTTTTCCATCGCGTCCGCCCAACGCCGAATATACTCGGAAGCAGGTGGCGGGTTCAGAGAATCCAGTATTCCCATGGCCCCTCCAGTTGATTAGCTCTCCCAGTTTAAGGCACCCACTCGCCATGAGGAAATATGGTTGGTAAATTGGTGTGAACATTCGACCACTCGTTGACCGGGCAATTGGTTGCGCCGACACGTAAGGATCGGACCAATTGGTCCAATCGTCGAAGGAGCTTAGTCAACTGATGAAACTGAGATTCACTCTCGTCCTGCTGTTTCTTGCCGCGTTGGGTGTTCAAGAAGCGGCGGGACAAAACCAGGTTGCGAAAACAGACCACGAACTCCTGGACATGCGCTTCAACGCTGTACTGGACCTCAATTACATGATCCGCAAATATGGAAGCTCGAAGGCGGATCTGCCGAAAAACATCGATGGTTTCGAAGAAGCAGTGGCAGTTGCCCGTCAACTCAACACCGAATTTGGTAGCTGGTTGGGTGGGGGATGGCCGGCTATCGACGCGGCTTTGACGAAATGCAAAAACACTTCCGAAGCGATGCAGGCGCTCGCTCAGTTGCCTGAGACCACCACTTCCAGACAGGGTAAGACTATTCGCGTCCGCGACGCCGCGATCCGTTACGCGAAAGTATTGAATGCCGTTGAAGCATCGTACTTGAAGAATGTCGCGCCTCAACATCAAACCCTTGTTGCCCAAACCAACGCTCACCTGACAAAGATCTTCAATCCTAAAAAATTGACGTGTTTCTCGTATCTGAGCAACAGCCTAGGTTTGGGAGACATACAAACCAGTATTCCGGTATTTCTGGTCGCCGAGGCTCCGTGGCCCGGCGCCTTCACATTTTGGGACTCGACCAAAAAGGGAAATGTGGTGATCAGTATCGAAGCGACTCCAGGTTCGATGTTGTTTGAAACACTAATGCACGAAACGATTCACGCCCTGGATCTGGAAAATACCGGAACCGGCAATATTCTCGAGGAGATTCGCACGCGCTTGAAGCATGCCGGTCTTGCCGAGAATGATATTGCTGTTGTTCAAGGTCCTCATCTGCTGGTGTTCATGCAAGCTGGTGAAACGGTGCGACGGTTCCTGGATCCCGCTCACCAGCATTATGGCGACGTGAAAGGCCTCTATCAGTACCCCGGACTTCAGCCGCTGGTGAAGGTCGCACGCCCGGTTTGGATGGACCACCTGGATAATAAGATTTCGCGTGAAGAGGCGATAAAGCAGATCGTGGATGGGTTTCTCAAAGCTCGGAAGGAAACGGCCCCCTAACTTTGCGCCGCATGGTCCTATCCTGCATGATAGAGGCCTTCCCCGCACCTAACTGTAGAACACTGGGATCGAGAACGATCTACTTCACGGAGGTGTTGCAGTGAGAAGCAGAGTCACTATCGCTGGTCATCCGGTCCGTCCGGTGCTGATTCCATTTCCGCTTGCTCTTTGGGCGACGTCGTTTGCAGTCGATGTTCTGTTCTATTTTGTCCGTCATCCGACGCTGCTCGTAATGCAAAGTTCATGCTTGCCGTCGGCTGCATAGGCGCGCTGCTGGTTGCGATTCCGGGCTTCATCGATTGGCTGGCATCAGGAACGGCGAGGTGAAGAACGATCTAATTTAACCGCTTGCCACTTACCTGTTCCTCGACCACTCCTTCCAGTGGTCCAGATACTTCTGCTCATCGCTCGCAAAAGCGCCGGTCGCCGGCGCCCATTCATTCTGGCCTGTGAGCTCTGCCAGACCGATAACGGCTTCGTAACGAACCTCACGGTTGTTGTCACCCAACGCGATTACCAATCCCTCCACTGCTTCCATAGTACGCATCTGCCGCAGCGCGCTTACGGCGCCGTGCCGGGTGCGTATGCTCGAGGATCGGAGCAGACGCTGTAACGCCGGGATCGCTCGCGGATCTTTAATTCTCTCGAGCGCGGCGGATATGTTGTCCAACAGGTACGGATCTGTTCCGGTCGGAGGATTGAGAAGAGTCCGCTCTGCGATCTCGAGTGTCTCGATATCATCGCGGTTCAGCAATTCGCTGATGGATTGCATCCTCACTACTACATCCTTGTCTTTGACGCCCTGTCGTAAGAGTTCCGTGGCGCGTTCAGTCCGCGCACTGCTAAGCACTCTGACAGCTACTTGGCGATCCTCAGCGGCCCTGGCGGTTAGTAAAACCTGGCCCACGACGTTGACCGTACGATCCACTCCCTGTTCAGTTGTGAGTACCGCATTGGCAGGCGCTATCACCGCCGGATATACCGGATCGAGGATCTGATAACTCCCATTTACATTCTGCTTCAGGAAGAACATGCCAAATAGTTGAGGTTGAATGCGCACGTAGGCTGACGGAACACTCGCTGAGAATTCAACGTCGATTGTTCCTGCATTAGCTTCACCTTTGACTGTTTTGTCGAGGCTGAGCGTGGCAATTGAGCGTCCCTGGTTGCTGATCGAATTTACGCGCCCAATGATGATGAGATCAGCATTGTTTGTTAACCGCTCCAGATCCAGTGGCTCCACAATAGAATGCGACGTCGTCCTTTCTGCTCGCGCCGTTGCCTGAGAGGGTTTGTTTCCGGATGGGGCAACCGGAGCTGTGACTGAATTCGGCTTCGAGAGCCTCTCTCCGAACGGTCCACTTAGCGAAACCGACACAATTCCAAGACTGAGTAACAGAATTGCGACTCCTAACAAAACTCTACGATGCTTCATAATTACCTCCATTGCATCCTATGGAACCGGCGAAGTTATGTTCTCGTGGTTGGCATGGTCGCGGTATTTCTGGAACGTCGCAGTCTGCACCTTCTTACCCTGGCCTACCATCGTGCTGCCTATGTATATGTCCTGGCCCCAATGGACCACCTTCGTCGTGCCAAGGGGATTCTGCGGCGCCTGCGGCGTCGGATTCTTTGTTAAGTTCTCTCCTTCAATCACATCGCTGACAACGGGACCATTGAGAGTACCGCCACCATCAGCCGTAATCAGCCAATTCATTCCCGGGAAGTCGGCTACCGCATTCGTGGTAAAGTCCTCATTGACGGGAAGATCCCCTGCGAGCAACGAAGCATTGAATTGATCCCGAATGCTGTAGGTAATTTCCGTCCGATACCCAAAATTAGTACTTGCCGCGTGCGAGATGTTGGTACGGTTCAACTGGTTCGGGGCTTTAACTGTTATCGCGTACTCATCGGATGCCACGCCGTTGACGGTCACCTTAATTTTGACGTCGCCTACCTGCCCACTCATGGCGGCGCCTGTCACCGTAACCGTATTGGTAGTCGCATTCTGAAGCGAGACCTTGTTGGCGTTGGCAGTCGCTGTCCAACTATATGAAGTGCCACCACTCTGAGTCGTAAGCGAGATTGATACAGGCATGTTGGCGTTGCCCGGATCTGCTCCGTTGAACCACCACACGACGGTGGGACCAGAAATCTTTGGCCTGACCTGAAGTGCGGCGGTATCGCCAATGTGGTATGGTGACTGACAGTTAGGATCTTCGGTCCCCGACCACTCTTGTTGTGTCTCCGCACTAAACTGGCCAGAACCAATTCCAACGACCAGTAATGTTGTGGAATCGGCTATCTGAAAGATGCTAGGTGTAGATATCTGTATGTTTTGCACACTGTCTGAACCGCATTGGGACGTGTCAAAATACAGAGCCATGTAAAGAGGAATAGTCTCGTTTACTTCGTAGTCCTGGAAAGCCGTTCCGAAACAGTTCTGCGGCATATCCGTTAATCCGTAGGCTTGAACGGTTCCGAACGCACCACAAAAACCGCATGTCCCAGTCACTGCGTTAACAATCATGCCGTTGATTACTAACGCCTGGTTCACATCTTTGCTCCAAATGTTCACTCCGCCAGTCGTCGCAGACAGGGGAATCACATTTCCCTTGCTGTCGGGCAGTTGAGTTTGTTGCAGCTCCTTGATTGAAATCATCGCCGACTCACCCGCCTTTAGCGGCTTTTCGAAAATGTACAATCCACCCGGATAGCTAATAGTTATTTCTGCTTTTGTTGTCTCTTTAGAGATATTCTCAATTTGCAGCATGCTGTCCCAGTCACCATCGGTTCTCCAATACGACATGTGTAGAGCATTTTTGCCACTACATACCAATGGCACCTGACTCGTGTAAAAGCCGGTCGAGGAGACACTCGCCAGTTCGGCGATTAACCCGCCACTTTCGCTCTCAAATTCCAGCTCTATTGACCCAGTATTGATCACATCGGGGATTAGACCAGCCTGTTGATACTGACGGAGATTCGTCACCCGGGTCTCTTGTTTTGCGAGAGTTACGTTGGGAAGTCTGACTTTTTCAGGTATGTCGCCTAGCATGAAGTTGAAAGTTGGCGCCACTTTGATTGGACCTTGAGAGGTGTTTCTTAAAATCAAAAGTGGATCGAAGATGGCTCCCTGCATCATTGCGGACACACCGATGGGTACTCCGGTCCCGTAGAGATGCCGTTTTTCCCCAGGCTTACAATCACAGTTTGTTGAGGTGAAGGAAAATCCGGTTGAGAATCCGCGAGCCACGTTAGTCGCCCATCCTTGTGCGATGACTGTGCCCGGCGCCCCATCATGTTCGATAGTTATGCCAGCGCTAAGCGGATAGTCATCGACCTTCCCATTCATGGGAGGAATCTTGATTGTTTTCGCTTCAAACTCCTTCAAATTCACCCGCGCTAGCTTCATAGGGTGTCGCCCTATAAAGAGAATCGGAGTTGCTGCTACTCTTTCGCCCGATGTGTTGTAAATGGAAAAGAATGCATCCGTCTCTCGGTCGTTAAGCCAGACCACACCGTCGAGTTTACTTTCAGCCTCCGAAACGGTGTGCTGAAACGGAAAGCTGAAGGCTATGCTTTCAGTTTGATTAACTATTTGAGCGAAAGCATTGATGGCACCTGGAGCCTCTGCTAGAAACTCTATTAACGCATTTCCGTCTGACGATTGCGGCATCGAATGATGTCGGAATGCTTCTTCGACGTCCATGCTAAATGTTTGCGTACTTTCAATCTTTATTTCGCCGATAGTTACTGTTCCATGCTTCCCCACAAGAGAGAGCGTAGCTGTCATCGGGGTTCGTACATTAGTGTTCCTGATATAGATCCTTGTATAGAAGCCATCGTGGATTCGCCAGTACGGCAAGTACACTCGATGTTTGGATAACGGCGGATTAAACCTTTTCTCTTCGCCGGGTGAGACTATCGTCATGCGAGTTTGGCCACTGCTGGAACTCGCAAGGCGAGTTATAACTGTCCCACGCGGTGAAAATATGGCAGCCGTAGAAGCAAAAAGTAAGGTGCAACCGAGGAAAATGATCACGGACTTGAGGTTCATTGGTCCCTCCCACTGTCGCTGGAGTCGAGCACCAACAACTTGACGACAGACACGTCTCAGTAAGGCTGAATTCAATGAGCGCTTGCGTTGACGAATCTGCTGGGCAGGTTAAATTCCAACGGGAGCCATCTAGCGCGATCTGGGCTTGCGAGGACCCTTAGATAAAAAACTTGAGAGTTAAACGTCGGGTGTTCGTTGGGGGAGGGGTCGAATGCTACTCCTGATGGTAGTACCTGTCAATGCGAAGTTTAATGTCTAAAGTTCGATGTGGTAGTGATGTCACGCCCGAACAAATTTCAGTTTATGCCGGATAAATTTCATTTAATGACCGAACGTACAAAAAAGTGTAATGACCGCTCTCGAAAAGTTCCAGAACGCAGGGGGGCGCTTGCTGAATGAGCGTTCATTCAGTAATATGCACGACTAATAATCTGGCGGGAGTGTCGGAGGAGGGGTCGCATGCGCGTGGAGAGGGCGGCGGTGTTGGGGGCGGGGACTATGGGGGCGCAAATTGCCGCGCATCTCGCTAATGCTGGGGTGCCTACCCTCTTGCTCGACATTTCGCCGCGTGAGTTGACCCCCGAAGAACAGGCAAAGGGGCTGACACTCGACGATCCGCAAGTCAAAAGCCGTATTGCGCGTAGTGGACTCGAAGCCGCAGTCAAAGCAAAGCCGGCGGCCTTTTTCACGCCAGAGTTTGCTTCGTTAGTCACGCCCGGAAACTTCGACGACGACCTCGCAAAGATCAAAGACTGCGATCTAATCATCGAAGCAGTGGTCGAGAACCTGGAGATCAAGCGCTCACTTTATGAGCGCGTCGAGCAACATCGCCAGCCTGGATCGATCGTTGCTTCGAACACCAGCGGTATTCCGATTCACTTGCTCGCCGAAGGCCGTTCTGACGACTTCAAGCAACACTTCCTTGGCGTACACTTTTTCAATCCGCCGCGTTACCTGCATCTCGTCGAGATCATTCGCACTGAATGGACCAAGCCCGAAGTCTCGTGTTTCGTTTACGGCTTCCTCGATCAGCGTCTCGGCAAGGGCGTCGTGCCCGCGAAGGATCGCCCAAACTTCATCGCCAATCGTATCGGCACGTTTGGAGCGCTCTTCACGATCAAGACGATGCTCGACGACGGCTACTCGATTGAAGAAGTCGACAAGATGACCGGTCCAGCAGTTGGGCGCCCAAAGTCGGCGACCTTCCGTACGTTTGATCTCGTCGGGTTAGACGTCTTCACGCACGTCATCAAGAATCTTTACGAAGCACTGCCGGAAGATGAAGAGCGCGAGATGTTCGTCGTGCCCGAAGTGCTCGCGGGCATGGTCCAACGCGGCCTCCTGGGCAACAAAACCAAGGCCGGTTTCTACAAGAGGCAAAAAGGCGAAGGCGACAAACGCGAAATCTGGACACTCGACACGGCCACACTCGACTATCGACCGTCAGAAAAAGTCAAACTCCCTTCGCTCGACATGGCGAAGAACATCGAAGATCTGCCTGAGCGAATTAAGACACTGACGTGGGGCAAGGATCGCGCCGGCGCGTTCCTCTGGAAGACACTTTCTCGCACGCTCACTTACGCGGCAAAACGAATTCCCGAAATCGCAGACAATGTGGTTGAAGTCGATCGCGCGATGCGCTGGGGCTTCGGTTGGGAGTTGGGACCATTCGAGGTTTGGGACGCGCTCGGTGTTGAGAAGTCCGTCGCGCGAATGAAAGAAGAAGGCCTCGCGGTGCCCGCAAATGTCGAGCAGATGCTCGCGTCCGGCGCGACTTCCTTCTACAAGAAAGAAAACGGGGAACAGTCGTACTTCGACTTTGCGAACGGCAAGTACGTTCCGCTTGCGGATCAGCCTGGCGTTTTAATCCTGAAGTCGATCAAGGATCGCACTGGCGTCATCAAGAAGAATCCGGGCGCGTCGCTAATCGACATCGGCGACGGTGTTGCGTGTCTCGAGTTTCACTCGAAGATGAATGCGATTGGCGGCGACACTTTGCAGATGTTGAAATTTGCGCTTGGCGAAGTCGAAAAAAACTTTGTCGGACTCGTCGTCGGAAACCAGGGCGTAAACTTTTGCGTCGGCGCGAACATCATGTTGATGTTGATGGAGGCGCAGGAGGAAAACTGGGACGAGCTCGACATGATGGCCCGTGTTTTTCAGAACGCGACGATGAGTTTGCGCTACTCGCCGAAGCCGGTCGTGGTTGCTCCGTTTCAGATGGTGTTTGGCGGCGGTTGTGAGATGGTCCTGCACGGAGATCGAGTGAGAGCGGCAGCCGAGACGTACATTGGCCTCGTCGAGGTGGGCGTGGGAATAATCCCTGCGGGCGGCGGCACGAAAGAGATGTTACTGCGGATGATGGATTCGATTCCGAAAGGTGTTGACGACGCCGATCCGTTCCCGTTCTTGAAGCGCGCGTTTGAGACGATCGCACTTGCGAAGGTCGCGACCTCGGCCGAAGAAGCGCGAGCCATCGGCTTCCTGGCGGCTGACGATTCGATCTCAATGAATGCCGATCGTTTAATCGCAGACGCGAAGCAGGAAGTGTTGGCCCTTGCGGCCAGTGGGTACGTTCAACCGCAGCCGCGCAAAGACATCCTGGCGTTGGGTGCGCCCGCACTCGCGACGTTGAAACTCGGAATTCATCAGATGAAGCGCGCGGGATATATTTCGGATCATGATGCTGAGATTGGAACACAGTTGGCGCGCATACTAACCGGCGGCGAGTTGAATCACGCGACCCGAGTTTCGGAACAGTATCTGTTGGATCTCGAACGTGAGGCATTTCTGAAGTTGGCGGGGACACGCAAGACGCAGGAGCGCCTCGCGCACATGTTGAAGACCGGGAAACCATTAAGAAATTAGCCGCGGATCTTCGCAGCTACACGCGGATCGGAAATTCAAGAGGTTAGTTATGAGAGATGCAGTGATTGTGTCAGCGGTGCGTACAGCAATAGGCAAAGCGCCGAAAGGGACTTTGCGCACGACGCGTCCGGACGAGATGGGTGCGACCGTGATCAAAGAAGCGGTGGCGCGTGTTCCGGGACTGCAAACGTCGGAGATCGAAGACGTGATCATGGGCTGCGCGATGCCCGAAGCAGAACAAGGAATGAACGTCGCGCGCTCGGCGGCGATTCGCGCCGGTCTGCCCGTCGAGACGAGCGCGATGACGATCAATCGTTTTTGTTCCTCGGGCTTGCAGTCGATTGCGATGGCGGCCGAGCGGATCAAAAGCGGCGGCGCGGAAGTGATCGTTGCGGGCGGTTTGGAAACGATGTCGATGATCCCGATGGGCGGTCACATCATTCGGCCCAACCCGTATCTCGTTGAACACTATCCTGACTTTTATCTAAGCATGGGTTTGGCGACGGAGAACGTCGCGCGCAAGTATGAAGTGTCGCGCGAGGAGCAGGATGAGTTTGCGCTTCGCTCGCACACACGCGCTGCGGCCGCGCTCGATGCTGACAAGTTCAAAGATGAAGTAGTGCCGTTGCACGTTGTGCTGGAAGACATGGATGAAAACGGCAAGAAGCAACGACGCGAAGTCGTGTTTGACAAGGACGAAGGTGTCAGGCGCGATACGTCGGCGGAAGGCCTGGCGAAGCTCAAGCCGGCGTTTCAGATGAAGGGAACGATCACGGCGGGCAACGCGTCGCAGATGTCTGACGGCGCGGCAGCTGCGATCGTTATGTCTGACGCGCGCGCGCGTGAACTGGGTGCGAAACCGATGGCGCGTTTTGTTGCTTACGCGACTGCCGGCTGCCCGCCTGAAGAGATGGGCATTGGACCAGTGTTCGCGATTCCAAAGGCTCTTAAGCTCGCGGGACTGACGCTCGCAGACATCGATGTGATCGAGTTGAACGAAGCGTTTGCTGCGCAGTCTATTGCCGTGATCAAGACGTTGGGATTGGATCCGGATAAGGTGAACGTCAACGGCGGCGCGATTGCGTTGGGCCATCCGCTTGGTTGCACCGGCGCGAAGTTGACCGCCAGCATTTTGCGAGAGCTGGAACGTCGGAATGGAAGATATGGAATGGTGACGATGTGTGTCGGCGGTGGCATGGGCGCCGCAGGAATTTTGGAACGATTGAGTTAAGCCGCGGATTAGAAGGAGATAAAAACGATGTCAGCCGTAGCCGAACAGAAAAAGATTGTCAAAGGTGGCGCGTTCCTGATCGAAGAGCGAACCCCGGAAGAGATTTTCACTCCTGAAGACTTCACCGAAGAACATCGGATGATTGCCGAAACCACGCGGCAGTTTATCGATAACGAAGTTGTTACACGCATCGACGAGCTCGAGAAGCACGATTGGAAACTGGCGCGCGAGCTTGTGCGCCACGCGGCTGACCTTGGGTTAATCGGCGCCAACATTCCCGAGGAGTACGGCGGCCTCGGTCTCGATCAAACGAGCGGCGCGCTTATTGGCGAGAACATCGGACGCTCGGCGTCGTTTGCCACCACACTCGGCGCGGAAAGCGGCATCGGTCTGTTGCCAATCGTTTACTTTGCGACCGACGCGGCTAAGCAAAAGTATTTGCCGAAGGTTGCGACGGGCGAGTTGATCACCGCTTACGCTTTAACCGAAGCGGGCTCGGGTTCTGACGCGATGGCGGCGAAAGCGACGGCGCGTTTGAGCGACGACGGCAAGGAATACATTCTGAACGGCGAGAAGATGTGGATCACCAACGGCGGCTTCGCCGACATCTTTATCGTCTTTGCAAAAGTTGACGGCGACAAGTTCAGCGCGTTCATCGTCGAGCGTCAGCCTGGACTGACTTCGGGCGCTGAAGAGCACAAGATGGGCATCAAGGGTTCGAGCACCACGGCGCTCGTGCTCTCCGACGTTCGCACGCCGGTCGAGAACCTGCTGGGCGAAGTCGGTAAAGGTCACAAGATTGCTTTCAACGTGCTGAATATCGGTCGCTTCAAGCTCGGCGCAATGTGTGTCGGCGGGATGAAGTTGATGGTCCACGAATCGGTGCGTTACGCAAACGAGCGTCATCAGTTTGGCAAATCGATTTCGTCGTTTGGCGCGATCAAAGCGAAGCTTGCGGAAC
>DAIOGT010000111.1:0-14876 GCA_036745095.1 Pyrinomonadaceae bacterium | reverse complement strand
CAGCCGCGGGCTCGCAGAAGGCTTACAAACTTCTGGCTGAAACGATGGACAAGAGCGGGCTTGCCGGCATCGCGACGTTTGTAATGCGCGGGAAAGAGTATCTTGTCGCGATCTTCTCTGACAAAGGAATCCTGCGTGCGGAGACGATGCGGTTTGCTGATGAGTTGCGCTCGCCGTCTGACGTCGGATTACCGAAGAAGAAAGAGCCACCGAAGGCGACTGTTCGGAAGTTTGAGAAGCTGATCGCGAGTAAGTCGAAGAAGCAATTTACACCGACGAAGCTTGCGGATAAGCAAACCGATTCGCTGTTGAAGTTAGTGAAAAAGAAACAGTCTAAACGGGAAAACGTCGTAAAGGTCGAGGAAGAAGTTGATACCGATCGCAAGGTGGTTGATCTGGTCAAGATTCTGAAGCAGAGCCTTGGTGGGAAGAAATAGTTACTCCACTGCGATCGTTCTCCACTTTCCCTGTCTAAAGCGGATTACACTCAAAACACAGCGCGTCGCATGGCCGGCGAGGATTGCGAGCCAGATGTCGATCGGATCCAGTGTGCCCGTCTGCCGGATCACAAAACAAATTCCTAACGGCACGATGACTTGCGAGATGATCGAAATGTAGAGGGGACTCCTGGTGTCGCCAGTGCCTTGCAGTCCACCGGTGTAAGTGAGCGCGACGGCGATCAACAGACCTGAAACACTCAGCACACGCAGTAACTGAACACCGATCTCAACCACGGCCGGCTCGTTCATACCGAATATCGCCAGCAACTGTCGCGGAAAGAAGAAAAAGAAGATCCCGACAAACGCGGCACCCGCAAACCCAAAACGCGCTGCAACGTGTACGGCGGCGTTTGCACGATCCGGCTGGCCCGCGCCCAGGTTTTGACCGGCCACGGCCGCGGCCGCGCCCATCAATCCCACCGAAGTCCACGTGACCAGCGAAAAGAGCTCCGTGTAGGCGACGGCAAATGCAGCCTGGGACGCGGCGCTTTGCGCGAGCGAACCGATGAACGACAGCATCAACACGCCACCGACGTTCATTGCTATTCCCTGTACGCCCGTAGGAAGTCCAAACTTAAAGATCGACCTGATGATGGACCAGTTCGGAGCAAAGCTTCCACCTCGCGGAATCGAGATTACCCACGCGCCCGTCCAGAGTCGCACGAGTGAATAAACGGCGACCAGTCCTGACGCGATGCAGGTACCCATCGCCGAGCCTTTCGTTCCCAACGCTGGAATCGGACCGAGCCCACGAATCAGCAGCACGTTGAGAGCGAGATTTAGCACGGTCATCGAAATGCCGAGCGTCATCGGCGTGCGTGCATCTCCGGCTGAACGCAATGCCGTACTCAGCATAAAGAAGATCATCATGCCGACGCTGAACACAAACATGATTCGCAGAAACGGCAGCGCTTCCGCTTTCACATCCGGCGCAGCGTTGACGAGGTTTAGCAGCGCCGGCGAAACGAAATAACCAATCGGCGCGAGGATGCCCATGCTGATGAAGATCGCGGTGAGAAATGCCTGGTAGACAGTGCGGTTAACTTTTTCTTCGTCGTTCGCGCCCGCAAAACGCGCGACGAGAACACTCATTCCGGTGAACAACGATGAGATGAAAACGATAACGACGATAAAGATCTGCCAGCTCACACCGATCGCGGCGTTCGCTTTAAATCCGACGAGATTACCGACGAGCGCATGGTCAACCATTCCCTGCAAGCCGCCGATGACATTCGTGAGCATCGTCGGCCACGCAATCTTCCACACGGCCGGTTGCAGTGGTCCCTCGATGATTGATCGATCGTAGCGGCGCTTCGCTGGCGCCACGGCTGCTGCACTCATAAATTATTAGCCGCGGATGAACGCAGGTAAACGCAGATCTGCGTTTATCTGCGGCTCAAACCCTTTTCTAACTTGCGGACGCGCGCCAATAAACGCGCGCTGCCAATCTTCTCCGCGACTTGCGCGAATTCCGGCGTGACGCCACGCCACTGAAGTTCATCAATATCTTTGAAGACCGGCGCATCCGTCCGCAACGTGGCGAGGTCCTTGAAGAGCAACGCCAGCGCGCGGTTCTGTTCATTCAAAATCTCGGGACCAAACTTCTCCAGTGGTCCATAACGATTGATCAACGTGACCGCCGTCTTTGGTCCAAACCCGGAGATACCCGGATAACCGTCCGCGGAGTCGCCGACAAGTGCGAGATAGTCGGGAATAAATTCCGGCGCTACACCAAACTTCGCGCGCACAGCTTCCGCGCCACGAATCGCATTACCGCGCCGATCCACTTGTACCACACGCTCATCCACCACGCATTGCGCGAGATCCTTGTCGGGTGTCCAGATGCAAACCTTCTCGACTCGCTCGTCCTGTGCTGCGAGATACGCGGCTGACGCAAGCGCATCGTCCGCTTCGAGCTCAACCTCGGGCCACACCACCACACCCATCGCCACGAGCGCTTCTTCGAGTGGCGTAAACTGCGCCTTCAGTGCGGGCTCGACGCCGGCACCTGTTTTGTAACCCGGCCAGAGATTATTTCGAAACGACTCGATGATGTGGTCCGTCGCGACACCGATATGCGTCGCGCCATCCTCGAGCAACTGCGCCACCGTCGCCAGGACACCCGACACAGCGCCCAGAGGCGGATCTGTTTTCTTAAAGCGCCGGATGCCGTAGAAGTGTCGAAAGAGTTCGTACGTTCCGTCCAGAAGATGAATGATCATTGTCCGCAAATGTTAGCATTCAGTCACAGTTCACGGAGACTCAAAAAACTTTCCGCGCCCGGTGTCGAATTCGGAGCTGCTGGTTCGACTTATGTGTAGAAGGGCGGAAATAAAGGTCTAATTCAAAAATTAAGGAGATATTAAGATGCGAGTGATGGTCATAATTAAGGCAAATGCGGATTCAGAAGCCGGAGTCATGCCGAGCCAGAAGCTGCTGACAGAGATGGGCAAGTTCAACGAGGAACTCGTAAAAGCGGGCCTCATGCTCGACGGCGAGGGACTTCACCCGAGCTCAAAAGCCAAGCGAGTGAAGTTTTCTGCCGGCAAGCGAATCGTTACGGATGGTCCATTCGCCGAAACGCGCGAGCTCATTGCCGGTTACTGGATCTGGAAAGTGAAATCGATGGACGAAGCAATCGAGTGGGTCAAGCGTATTCCGTTTGACGAAGAAGAAGCACACAGCGACGGTGAAGTCGAGATTCGCCAGATCTTTGAAGCGGAAGATTTCGGCGCGGAGTTCACTCCTGAACTGCGTGAACAGGAAGATCGAATCCGCGCCCAGGCCGCGAAGCTGAAAGAGTCATGAACCGCCGGATTAAAACCCGAACCGTACCTGGACCTGCATTCTCCGGTTACCGGCATTGGAGCCTGGTCCACCAAAGCCACCGGCACTCGAAAGTGATTGCCCGAATTGCGGCGAGCTCAGGTTCCCGATCGGATTGGTCAGGTTGGTGTGGTTCAAAAGGTTTTGAATGTTGATAGAGAACGTAACCGTGTATCGCTTTTCGGGAGCTGGACCGCTCGCTGGTCTATTGGCTCCCGATGGCGCCGGTTGCGCTCCGCCTGCAGCTGCCGCCGGCGCTGCTGCTGATGCTGACGCCGGAACGTTCCCGAAAGAGATCGAGCGACTGATCCCGAGATTGACTGAAAAGAACCCCGGGCCCATGCCGTAGTTTCTGGGAATCAATTCCTGTCCCGGCGCAGGCGCGAGATCAAAATCTCCAAGCGGAGTTTGCCGCAGATTCGCCGGATCGGTTTGCGCGGTCGCAAATGCAGGACGCTCAGTGAACACTCCATCGCCGTTTGTGTCGCGTCCGGTGATGATGTTGAACGGACGACCGGTGGAATAGATCACGAACGGATTGAAATTCAGCTTTAGTTTCGGAAGAATCATCGTGCCGCCGAAGAAGAAATTGGCGCCCGGAATAAAGCCCACGCGCGAATACTCGCCGCTCACGTCGTAAGAATCAGCCGGAAAACAATTCGCAATCGATCCGAAGATACAATCTGTGTCTGTCTTGCCCCTGCCGGTGCCGAAGTTCGCAAACACCGAAAAGCCTTTGCTCATCTGCCGCCTCACACCGCCGAAGAATCGATAGTCGTTAAAGTTGGCACTCGACTCGTAGTAATAAATGTCGCCGATGTTTCCGAACGGGCGAATGGCGTTGTTGGGATTCGCCGGATCGTAAGTTCCCGGTAACGGCGCGTTGATGTTGCGGACGCGCAGCAAGTGCTTGCCGCGATAATTGAAGGCCACCGCGAAAAGCGTGAACTTCGCCGGTAACTGCCGTTCAATGTTAATCGCGGTCATGACAAACGTCGGCGCCTGAAAATCACCGGCGATGCGCCGCACGATCTGCGGTGACGCAAAAGCCGTCAGCGACTCGAGTGTCGGAACATTCGTCACGCCGTTGAGCGAGAAGGTCGAGAGATCGAGCGCGGCCGGATTAAAGACGCGGAAGTCCTGCTGGTTGACGCCGTTGAAACGCGTGGCGAGCAGCGTCGCACGCTCGCCGAACCGATCGTAGAAAATGCCCATGCCGCCGCGAATCACCATCTTCGGCGACGAGTTCGAAGGTGGCGCGCCTGGACCAGCGCCGACGCTCGTTCCACCCGGAGCCCAGGCGAAGAACACTCGCGGAGCGAAGTTGTAATTGCTGCTGATGTTTGTTTGGCGTTCGTACCGCAGTCCCATCGTGAATGTCAGGTTAGGACGAATACGCCACTCGTCCTGAACAAACGCACCGAGATCAGTTTGACTCACACTCGCTTCGGGATTGCCGCCAGCCAGCGAAAACTGCGTCACACCGCCACCGAGCTCGCGCATGTTTGGGTTGCCCTGGAAAAGCAGCGTGCGGCGATACCGCTCCAGACTCGTAATCGGAACGAGCACCGGATCGCCATTCGAGTCGAGCACGATCTGGTTGTTGGCATCGAGCTGCGGCGCATTCCCGCCTGAGAAAGTAAAAGTGCCACCGAAGTTCTGCGGTGAGAAGTCAGTGATCTGCACACCGCGAAGACGAACACCGAAACGAAGTACGTGACGTCCCTTGGTCCATGTCGAATAGTTTTGCAGTTCCCAGCGATCTTCGTCGATGTGCGCCAGGCCGATCTGCGAACCGCCTTGAATGAAAGCTTCCTGCACTACGATCGTCGGGATCGTGTTGTTACCGTCCTGTTGCGAGCGGTTGCGAATGTACTGAAACCGCGTCTCGTTCATCAGCACCGGACTGATGATGGCGGTCTCAGTAAGTTGCAACGTTTGCGTGTTGTTCGAACGGTTAAAGGCTCGCTCCGGCAAAGAAAAATCAGAAGCGCCAACGTTGTTCGCTTCGTTCCGTGAGTATGAGTAACGCACGACGAGCGTGTTGGCCGGATTCAACTGGTAATCGAATCGCGGACTGAACGAGAAGAACTTATTCGGCGTTACTAGAGCAACATTAAAAGGCGTCGGGGCCAACGATGAATTCAAAATCGTGGCGTTGATGATCGCATTGTCGTCCACGATGCGACGCTGAAAGTCGATAAAGAACGACGACTTCCCTTTCGTGACCGGGCCACTCAAACTGCCGCCGAAATAACGCACTTGAAACGGCGCGCGACTGGGCGCGAAGGGATTGCGCGAGTTGAAACTCTCATCGCTGAAGTTGAAGAAAGTGCTGCCGCGAAACTTATCGGCGCCGGGTTTTGTGAAGATTTCTATGTTTCCAAATCCGATACTGTTGTTCTCGGCGTTGAAAGGGTTCTGATTAATGCGCACCTCGCGAATCGACTCTTTGGGAGGCATGCGGCCACCCGTGAAACCGTCGATGAAGATCTGTCCGCCATTCGGACCGGCGGATGGACCAGCCATCGCCTGCACCGCTGAGGCGAGGGCGTCCGGATCGTCCGGCAACACGTCGAGATCCTGGCCACGCAACACGACCGCATCGGCGTTATTCGCTGGGTCGGTGTTCAAGCCCTGTTCTTCGGTGATTGTGATCACCTGCTTTTCGAGCGTGACGACGAGACGTACATCGTGAGTCGTGCGTGGTCCAGCGGCGACTGTTACCTCGGTCTTCTCGTACGGCGTGAAGCCGGGCGAGGCTACCCGGATCGTGTACTGTCCGGGCGCGAGTGAAGTGAAAGTGTAAGCGCCTTCCGCGTTCGTTGCCGCCGTTTTTTGCGTTCCATCCGCGGCCGTGAGCGTCACTGTCGCTCCAACAACGAGCGCGCCAAGTTCATCGCTCACCTGCCCCCGCAGCGATCCTGTTCGTTGCTGCGCCAGGCCAACTTGAAAACACACGCTGAGCAAACAGACGGCGACAGGTAAACGCTTCCCATTCAATCGAAACATTTCCAATTCCTCTGATCTGAAATGATCGGTTTGTGAAATCCGATAAATCTGTGTTCTAAGGTCCGCCGAGACTCATCGCCCCTAACGAAACTGCGGTCGCACTTCGCGTCTGCGTGTTCTGAAGCAAAGGCCCCACGCCGCTCACTACGGCAATCGCCGTCACGCGCGCCGCGTCCGCACCTTTCGTGCTCGAAATGAGGATCGACTCGCCGGGCTTCAACTCCTGAAGCGTAAACGTTGGAAGCTGATCGAACATTTCCTGCAAATCCCCACTTCCCTTCGCCGCGGGTTTCGCGGCATCGGGTTTCGCAGGCGCCAACGCCGCAACCATCTCTGGAGTGAGCCGTCGCATCGACGAGTCTTTACTCAATGCGATCGTCACCGGCTGCTGGCTCTGAAGATCCTTGATCTTGATCTCCTTCTTCTCCGCATCGACTTCCGTGATCGTTCCACTGATCGTTTGGAACGACCCACTCACGATCTCTTCCGGTGTGAAACGGCTAAGGTCGGCACTCTTCGTACCGAGCGCCCGAAGCTGATCGCCCACTTTCAAGTCAGCAAAAGAACCGGACTTCGCGTCGTCGAATCGAACCGAGTCGGGCGCGTAGCGACGAAACTTTGTATCCGCACTCGTCGCGACGATTATCGGTTTCGGACCATCCGCAGTTCGTGCCTCAACCGTAATCTCTTTCGTCTCAGCATTGATGGCGCTAATTGTTCCGACGATTCCACGCTTGCTCCACTCGCTTCGCTCCCGCTCTCGCTTCTCGGCAATGTCGCCCTTGCTCATCACGTAAAACTCGAGCGCGGGCATGCTCTTCCGATCCTCGGACATGCGACCCCGCGCAAAAACGCTGTCTCCCAACGTGAAATCCGTCGCCGCAATCTTGATGAACTTGTCTTTTGTTTTTTCCCCGGGCGGGATACGCATGAACACAGTCTTATCGCTTAACGTGACTGTGACTTCGCTGCCGGCCGCTGTCTTAACAATTACCCCGCGTGTGTCCGGCTTGAGTTCGGAAACGACCCCCATCACGCTCAGCGCGGTGATGGCAGCATCGGCTGGTGGATTGGTGGTTTGTGCCTTCAGAGCGGTCGCGCTTGCGAACAACCAGCTCAGGCACAGCACACATACGGCGAAGTGTCTCACGTGAGATAGACACCACCGGGTTCGCCGTTTGTGGCAGGAAAAATTGGCCGCGGATTACGCGGACTTAGGTCGATTTACCGAATGCATAAAGCGCGCTGCGGGTGCGGATGTAGATGCGTCCGTCAGCGATAGCCGGGGTCGCGAATACCTCATCGTCCAGTTCGTTGACCGTGATCACTTGCCAGTCGCCCGCTGCCTTCAAAACCGAAACCTGCCCGCCCTGGCCGATCAAAAACACTTTGTCGTCAGCCGCGACGGGCGAGGAGAAGTACTTGTCGATTGCTCCATGCAGGCGACCCTGCTTGATCACGTTACCTGTCGCCGGGTCAAACGAAAGCAGGATGCCGCTGTCGTTAATCATATAGAGCACGCCCTGGTAAAGCAGAGTCGATGGAACTTGCGGCACCGGCTTCGTGTAGCGCCAGCGGATCGCTTTCGCCGTTTGATCGCCCTTGCCGCCCATCTTGATCGCGAGCAAGCCATTCTCAGACGCCAACATCGCGCGAAAGACTTCCCAGTCTCTGTCGTTCAACTTTTCGTCGCGATTCATATCAAACGCTTCGAACGCGGAAGTCAGCATCTTGTCCATCTGCTCGGCGCGGCCCGCCGCGGAAACCTCCGCCTTCGTGATCATGTGATCTTTATCTTTGTCGTACGCGGCAAGTGCTTCTTCAAACGTGGTGGTCTTCACTTGTCGACCGGGTTGATTCTGGGGAAATCCCCAACCGTTGATGTAAAGATATTCAGAGTCGTAACTCGCAATCGACTTCATCTCACAGGCAAGCCCGCGAACCCACCATACGCGTTTACCGTCTGCGACCGAGTACGCTGACAACTGAAACGACTCGGGAATAATGATCTGCTTCGGACCTTGCGCAGGTTTATAAACGGTCGGCGTCGAGTAACCGGAGATCACGATCGGTCGATCGATTTTCCAACGCACCTTGCCGTTGTCTTTGTCGACTGCGATCAGGTATGAAGTCGGATTGTCCTGATCGACCGGCAGGATGACTTTGTCGTCTACCAGAATCGGCGACGCGCCAAAGCCGTAGAACATATTGAATGGACCAAGCGGAAGCTTCCAACGCTCTTTGCCGTTCGCGTCGAAAGAAAGCAGTCCGAACTCCTGGAAGAACACGTAAACATTCGAACCATCGGTAACCGGCGTCGGCGACGCAGGGCCATTCACGTTTTGTAATCGTCCTTCACGCGTTCGCGGCACCTCACGTTGCCAGAGGATCTTTCCCGTCTGCCGGTCCAGACAAATCACGAAGAGCTGGTTATTCTTGTGCGCGGTGACAAAGATGCGATCGCGGGTCAACACGGGCGACGAATGTCCCGGCGGAAGTTCGGTTTTCCAAACGACGTTCTTGTTCGGACCAAACTCTGCCGGCAGGCCTTTGGTTTCGGAAACGCCTGTGCCATTTGGTCCACGAAACTGCGACCACTCCTCAGCAGCAATGATCGTCAGGGGAGAAACGAGAAGGAAAGCAACAAAAAGGGTGATGATCTTTAGCATTTTTACGAACTCCGTCTTAAAGTAAGCAGATAATATGAACAGCCACAAAAAGGCACAAGAACCACGAACGACGCGCCGCCCCCTGAAAGCCCTTATTTTCTGCCTCGTCTTGAGCTCACTCGCGGTCGCGCAGAAACCCGCGCTGCAAAAGGAACGTCAGGTGCTATTTGACTTTCGCGTCGAGAACGAAGCTACTACGCCGAAGATCGCGCCGGCCACCGAGAAAATGGTGTTATCGAAAGTATTTCGTAAGTACCTCACAGACGCGAATCGTTGTAACTCTCAATTCGATGCGGCAGATGCGGATCCGTTGGCCGCGGCTCGTAAGGCCGGTCAGATGGTCCCCTCGATCATCGATTCAACAACCGGAAGCTTCACAGCTCCCGGACAGACGCAGACGCTCTACGTAATTTCCGTGAGCGAGTGTAACGCATCACACGCTGACAACTTTGGGACGAAACGAGTCGCGATCTTTTCCGGACAACAGCTCGTGGCTGACGTCGATGCCGAGTTTGCGAAGACAATCGTCCGCAAGACTGATCTCAACAGCGACGGTGTTGACGAGTTGCTGATGACGACGGGCGACATGGCCCAGGGCACGCTTATCGAAATGGCAACGCTCGTTAGTTTCCAAAATGGACGACGAAATTTGATTCAGGATTTTGGTGCAGTCGTCAATGATTCGTGCGCTTCAGGGTTTCCCGGCAGCCAGGCGGAAGCGTCTGTGGTTTACATCTCTGATGTCGTGCCCGGCACGATGCCGGCGATCACGCAGGAAAATTACAGCTCCGATTGTCGTAGGACAAAACGTTGGCGACTCGTCTCACGCGGGAAAAAAGAGGATTAGTTCAGAGTTCAGGCGTTCAAGCTTTAACTTGCGAACACTTGGGAGGAGAAAATGGCGGAACTCTTGCAGGAATACACGTCCTTAGTGACTGGCCCGGACGGCACAACTTACAGCGTGCGCAGCTACGGCGAAGAACGTGCGGATGGCACATGGATCGGCTGGCTCGAATTCGAACCGGAGGATCCGGAAGCGGTCACGCTCGCGACTGATCAGGAAACGTCACAGCCAAACCGTACTGCCGTCGAATATTGGGCCACCGGTCTCGAGGCAGTCTACTTCGAAGGCGCATTCGAACGAGCGACGGCCAAATAGCACGCCGGCATGCGAGCTCTCACGTTTAGTCTTTGCCTGCTGTCGGTAATCGCTTTGGGCGTACCGGCAAGTACATCTCAATCTCCGCAACAGCCCAGGCAAATCGTCATCGCCGCGACCACTGTTCTCGACGGTAAGGGCGGCGTGCGGCGCGACACGCGTATCGTCGTCGAGGGATCGAAAATTGTTCGCATCGATCCGAACGCCGCGCCGGTGAATTACGATCTTCGCGGTTTGACCGTTTTGCCTGGTTGGATCGACGCACACGTTCACATCACCTGGAGCTTCGGTCCGGACGGAAAGAACGCAGGCACCGGCGGCGCCACACCATTCGCAAACTTCGCTGCGGCCGCTAACGCCTGGGCGACGCTGATGGCCGGATTCACGACCGTGCAGAGTGTCGGTTCACCGAACGATTTACCGTTGCGTGATGCGATCGCGAAGGGCGCGCTGCCTGGCCCACGTATTCTGACTTCTGCTGAAGCACTCATCAGTCGCGGCGAACGATCGCACACGGTTCAAGGAATCCGCGCCTTCATCAGAAAGCAAAAGGAAGCGGGCGCCGACGTGATCAAGATCTTTGCCGCGGGCAGCGTCCGGCGTCCGCAGATGTTGCTCTCGCAGGCACAACTCAACGCCGCATGTGACGAAGCGAAGAAGCTCGGCCTGCGCACACTCGTACACGCTTACAAGGATGCCGTTCGTGCAGCGGTGCTCGCCGGCTGCACGCAGGTCGAACACGGGCCACTTTCTACGGACGACGATCTGCGGTTGATGGTTGAGCAGGGCGTGTGGCTCGATCCGCAAGCGGGACTCGTGATGGAAAACTATCTTCTTCACAAAGACAGGTTCGCCGGCACACCTAATTATCCTGAAGAAGTCTTTCCGGTGATTAGGGAAATCATCCCCGCGTATCGCGACTTCTTCAAACAAGCCTTAAAGATCCCCGGGCTCAAAATTGTTTTTGGCTCTGACGCACTGGCTGGTTCGCACGGTCGAAACGCGGAAGAGTTCATCCTTCGCGTGCGTGACGCCGGAGTCGATCCGATGGCGGCCATGGTCTCGGCCAACTCACTCGGCGCCGAAGCGCTCGGCATGGGCAATCAGATCGGATCGATTGCACCCGGTTTCGAAGCCGACATCATCGCACTCGACGGCGATCCTCTAAAAGATATCACTGCGGTCCGTCGTGTTGTGTTTGTTATGAAAGGCGGCGTCGTTTACAAAAATAATCCTCACTAATTTTTGTGTATCTCGTGACCTTCCGTCGCTTGATCCTTTCACGCGCGCAAAGCTATTCTCTGCGCGGCGTTTCAGGACGCCTCCCGTCCGCGGAGAGGACCGAGTCCACCTGACTGCTGCGATCGACTTCCAGGTTCCAATGCGAACCTCCTTCGCCCGTTTAGCGGACTGCGGGCACAGAATGAGGAGGCTCGTATGTCTGATCAAAACAATCCCACTCGTCAACTTCCCGTCCGTCCTGACCTGGACCAGCTCAAGCACCAGGCAAAAGATCTGTTGAAACGTATTCGCCGCCTCGAGCCGGACGCCATTGCAGAGTTCAATCAGTTTTACGCCGGACACAGGAAACCGGCGGCGGAAGTGAAACTCGCGGACGCGCAGTTTGCTCTCGCACGAAGTTACGGCGTTCGCAGCTGGCAACGTCTCGTCCAGTCGTGCAAACTCATCGACGCAATCTGGCGCGACGACATCGAGGCCGTGCGCGAACTGGTAACGAAACATCCGAACCTGCTGCACGAGAACGCGGGTATTCGCAACAACAACTGGGGACCACCACTGACTTATGCAGCCAATCTTGGTCGTGACGAGATCATCAAAATGCTCTATAAACTCGGCGCGCGCGATCTCGCGACCGCAATCGACCGCGCCGCACTTCAGAGCAAGATCGGCACGGCGCGCATGCTGCACGAATGGATGGGTTCACCTCGCCCGCAGGATGACGCACTCGATGGACCAGCTTACACCCTCAGCGCATCCGGAACGGCACTCATCCTCGAACTCGGTGGTCGAGTCGTCGACGAGAACGGCAAGCGACTCGCTCCCGTTGACGTCGTGCTTGAAACTGATAGTCGGAAGCCGGCTGAGAAACACCGAATCCTCGAGTTGTATGTAGAACATGGTCTCGAGCTGCCCGATACGCCGATCATGGCGCTGCATCGTGGCCGTATCGATCTTCTCGAAAAACATCTCCGCGCAGATCCGCAACTGCTGCGCCGAACGTTCACACACGAGGAGATCTTTCCTCCCGAATTCGGTTGCCACGATGAAGTCCTCGCCACGCAGGGCACGCCGCTGGCGGGCACGACTTTGCTGCACTTGTGCGCCGATTACGATGAGTTGGAGATTGCGCGCTGGCTGCTGGACCGTGGAATGGATCCGAATGTGAGGGCGACTGTCGATGCTGACGGGTTTGGCGGGCACACTGCGCTTTTTGGCACGGTGGTATCGCAGCCGAATTACTGGATGAACCGTACGACGCAACCGCAGTCGGCTCCGTTGACGCAGTTGTTGCTCGACCACGGCGCTGACCCCAACATCCGCGGCTCGCTCCGCAAGAAGCTCCACCCCGGATACGCCGGCAGATACGATGTCGAATCAACGTACACGTATCGGGATATCACACCGCTCGGATGGGGCAAACAATTTCACGCCAAAGTGTTTGTCAGTGAGCCTGCAATGCGATTAATCGAGGAGTACGGCGGTGTGGAATAGTTGGTGCTTGTAACCAATCGGACCCGGAAGGTGTCTTAAGGATAGGTCGGGCTCTCCCCAAAAGAGATGGGAGTGCCCGACTATTTTTTTGTGTTAAAGAGGAGACAACAATGAAGAAAATACTTGGAATGGTTTTGGCGCTGGCTTCAATCGGTTTCGTGGTTTCAGCGGAAGCAAAAGCGAGCGATGTATCGCAGAACGGTACCATCGCAGCGAGTTCAGCACCACAATGGGAACGTGACCGCTACGGCAGACGTTATGATCGTCGTTACGATCGGCGTTACGACAACCGCCGTCGCACAGTGACTCGGTCACGTTACGTTCGCTATGGCCGGCGTGTCTATCGCGAAACGTATTTGGTGACTTACTGGCCGAACGGCCGTACCGACACACGTTTGATTCGCCGCACTCGCGTTAGCTAAGTGCGGACTTTGACTTAACAAGGAAGGGTGAAATGAAAGGAAAATATCTGCGAAAGATTGGCGGTCTGGCTCTCACCGCGCTCATGCTGTTTGGCATCGCATTCGTCTCCTCGAGCGAAGTCCAGGCGCAAAATCGCAGGCGCAGAGTCGTGATCGTTCGTCCTTACCCCTATCGCATATATCGTCCATTTGGATTTGGGTATAGAAACGGATGGGGTTATCCGTACGGCTGGGGATATGATCCCTGGGGTTACGATTTCCGGTACAACCGTTACGTCTTTGACAACAGCGAAAAGGCTGCGACTCAGGCGTACAAAGACGGCTTCAAGACCGGAAAGGACGATGGTAAAAAGAACAAGAGTTACGATCCCCAGCGTTCTCATTACTTCAAAGAATCAGGGTTTGGAAACTTTGCTGAAGTTTACCGGCCCCAGTTCTCGCGAGGTTACCAGGACGGTTACCGCGTGGGCCAAAACGAACGCGCCCAAAAAGAGCGCGAACGCGCCGGCGACTAATTGAAGTAAATCTGGACAGGATTCACAGCGATGTGAATCCTGTCTACTTGTTATCAAGCAACTTCGCGACTTCGAGCACTTGCTCCGGGCGCGCACGAACCCAGTAATTCTCCGTCATGTTGACCCATCGTACCGTGCCTGACGAGTCGAGCAGAAACTCGGCCGGACGGGCAATATCCTGCCCAGTCGTAACGGCATTGGAGTGGACCAGATCATAACGTCGAATCACTTCCGCATTTCGATCGGAAAGGAATGGGAAAGTGTAACCAGCTTGTTGCGTCAGATCGCGTGATTCTTGAGGAGTATCAACACTGATCGCAACCGGACGAATACCGGCTTCACTAAACTTCTCCAAACTTTTCTGGATACCCCGAAACTCGGAGTTGCATGACGGTCACCAGTAGCCTCTGTAGAAAACGAGCAACACACCTTTCGGCGCGTTGCCGTTGATCGGCGTCGTCAAAAGCTCATTGAGAGATACGGGCTTGCCGGAGGTATCAGGCAGCGTGAAATCGGGCGCTCGTTGGCCCACCTGCGGTGCGCCTTTCGCGGCTGGAAGCCTACTGCCGGCAACAAAGATGGTGAAGACGAATACCCCAAACACGACGAGACTGAACGCGCTGACCAGCGAACTAACGATCTTCGACCGTGTCGGATGTGGCCGGTCCGCGGCAAACCCGCGGCGCAATCCCATGAAGAGCAACACTCCTGCGATCAGGAAGAGCAGCAGGTTGGCCCACGGAAAGTCGCGGGTAGATGGAAACCAGATGAAGACGAAAAAGTAAGTTAGAAACGCAGCGAGGGTGAGCAGAAAGCCCACCCACAGCGGCCAATTGAGACGTTTGATGTTCATCGTTTCCACCGGTAGTACGCAACGACAACACAAAGAAGACCGATGACCAGCGGCGACAGGGCCGCCGCGACGCCGAGGCTCATGACGGTTGTGACAACCGCGCCGATCATGATGATAGCGAGTCCAATCGCGGCAAGTGGCGTGAGACGTTGCTGTCTGCGCAACAGTCCCGGCAGAACTAATCCGA
>DAIOGT010000110.1:13572-14918 GCA_036745095.1 Pyrinomonadaceae bacterium | reverse complement strand
CCGATAGAGAACGAGCTTACATCGCGGCCGTGCGACTGCTTTACGGCCAAGGCGATAAACCAGCTCGCGACGCTGCGTATTCGGCGGCAATGGAAAAGCTCTATCACACTTATCCTGAAGATCTCGATGCGGCGGCATTTTACTCGTTGTCGTTGCTCGGCATGACGAGCGGATCAAAAGGTTACCGGTTGCAGGCCAAAGCAGGCGCCATCGCACTCGACGTCTACCAGAAAAACCCAAATCATCCAGGAGCCGCGCACTACATCATTCACGCCTTCGACGATCCCGATCACGCGATCCTCGCGCTTCCGGCCGCGCGTCGCTATGCCGATATCGCTCCGGAAGCACATCACGCGCGTCACATGCCGTCGCATATTTTTCTGCAACTCGGAATGTGGCCCGAAGCGGCAGCCTCGAACGAAGCAGCGTGGGCGTCGTCTGACGCGTGGATGAAGCGAAAGAATTTGTCAGTCAGCGTTCGTGATTATCACAGCCTGCACTGGTTGCTTTACGTCTACCTGCAACAGGGCCGTTATAACGACGCGGAGAAACTGCTCAACCTGATGAAGAAGGTGATGGCGGAATCGACCTACGACAATAAACTGCGACCGGGCTACTACGAGAACAACTACGCGAACATGGCTGCAAGTTTTGTCGTCGAAACTGAGAGATGGGACCTCGCTAACGAACTCTTTCCATTAAACAAAACACCCGACGCACCGGACCAAACGTCGCCGAGTGGCAGTCACGGCACTCATGGTCCACCACCTGCACCCGTCGAGAATGCCGGCGCTACACTTCGTACTTCAAGCGCGGGTCGCACCTTGCCTTTGTTTATCAGGGCCCTCTCCGCGGCCCTGCGCGGCTCAACTGATTCCGGAACAAATCCGGGCGGGATTAGAGACTTGGAAGTCGCCGCACTCAGTGCTTCGATGAAGAAAGACCACACCCAGGCGATCGAGTTGATGAGAAAGGCGACGGCGCTCGAGGAACAGATGAGTCCACCATCCGGACCACCTCACCTTATCAAACCCACCCACGAACTGTTTGGCGAGATTCTGCTGCGCGCGGGCAAACCCGCCGAGGCAGCGGAGCAGTTCAAAGTCGCGCTTCTGCGGCAACCGAACCGGGCCCGTTCATTGCTTGGCGCCGCTCGTGCAGCCGCGCAGACCGGCAATCAATCCGGCGCGCTCACCGCCTACACCGCGTTGCTCGAACAATGGAAACAGGCTGACGCAAACATCGTCGAGTTACGCGAAGCCCGAGACTATCTAAAGCAAGCCAAGCGCTAGGTACACAAAAGGCACAAAAATCACAGAATCATTCATGTGGTCTTTGTGCCTTTT
>DAIOGT010000110.1:0-13472 GCA_036745095.1 Pyrinomonadaceae bacterium | reverse complement strand
ATGTGGTCTTTGTGCCTTTTTGTGGCTTACTTCTTTTCCCTAACGTCGTAGGCGTAGATTGTGTCCTGATCGCGCAGGTACAACCGTCCACCTGCAACCACCGGATGTGTCCAGGTCGGTAGCGACTCTTGCGTGATCCGGAAGCGTCCCTTTTCCTTGTAGCCAGTTGGTGTCGCTTCAACCAGGCCCATCACGCCGTTCTCGCTGAAGCAATACAAGTGTCCGTCGGCATAGACCAGCGAGCCTTTGCCGACACTGCGATCGCGCCACGCAATCTCGCCCGTATCGAACTTCATCGCCGTAAGAATCGAGCCCGAGAACCCATAAAGGTGATCCCCAATCAACACTGAGCTGCTGTGGTGATTGCGCATGTCCTTCGTAAACCAGATCTCTTCCGCCTTGTTGTCTGGCTTGATCTCGACTACGCCACCGCCAGTGCCGTAATCCGAGGAGATAAACACACGATTTGCACGCACGATCGGGGTTGCCACGTTCGCGGTTCTGTTTGACGGTCGCGCATACTCCCACAACAACCGACCGTCCTTCAGATCAAGTCCCACCGCCCGTGCACCCGTAAAGAAAACTACCTGCGTACCGCCATTTATTTCGACGGGAATCGCCGACGAGTAACCGGCGCGGTCGCTCTGGCTTTTCCAGATGACAGATCCGTTGGCTTTGTTGAGCGCAACGATTGACGCGTCTGGTCCACCCGGATTTACCAGCACTTTGTTCCCGAGAACCAGTGGCGACTCGCTGATGCCCCAGGTGATATTCGAACCGCCGAATTCCTTCAGCACGTTCTTGGTCCAGATGATCTTGCCGGTGCGCACGTCAAGCGCCGACAGATCACCACTCCCGCCGAGCGCGTACACTCGATCGCCGTCGATTGTTGGTGTGCCTCTGGGGCCGTCACCGCGATCGTTACGAAAAGCGGAGCCGTGCGGTGTGGCCCATGCTTCCTTTCCAGTCGCTACGTCAAAGGCGACGACGAACTCGCGATCGCCCCGCAGTCCCATCGTGTACATCTTGCCGCCCGAGATGGAAAACGACGAATAGCCACGTCCGGCGCCAGTTGTTTTCCAAACGAGTGACGGGCCGTCAGCGGGCCACTCTTTGAGTAGGCCCGTCTCTTTCGAAATACCATCGCGATTTGGACCACGCCACTGTGGCCAGAGAGCGGCCGTCTGGGCCATCGCTTGCGACGCCAAACCTAACAACGCAAACACTGCCGGTAATAACAACCTGCGCTTCATTATGATCTCCTTCGTGTGGAAATTCTCTCTAACCGTGGGGAGACACGAAGATTGCGCGTCAAGACGACGGTTTGAAGTACAACACCAAACCACCGCCCACGGCGGCTAGCACAAACCCAAGATAGAGCAACGGATTCGGCGAAGTCTTTGGCGGATGCAGCCACATAGAATACAACACGTTGACGAGTGGCGCTCCGGCAAAGACGAGCGGCATTACATACGTCGGTAACCCGCCTGATCTGAATGCGTAGATGATACAAACGGCTCCGGCGGCGCCCAAAATTCCCGCAGCGGTGGCTCCGATCGAGCCCTTCATTGAGAAGCCGTTAAGCTGGCCCTGCGACGAAAGCGTGATCACAGGCACGAGCACACCAATCAGGAAGTAAGCGACACCCACACACAAAAGGGCGCGCATGGGATTGCCAAGCTCTACCTGACCACGATGCAGTGCAGGACCATACAAGCCCCACGAGAGCGCCGCGCCGAGAGCAAAAAGGATCCAGAGCATCAGGACCTCCAACATGAGAGAGTATCCCGCGAAGTCGCAAGAAAAATTACCAGAAAAGTCTTTGCGACTTTGCCGGAGTAAAACTGAAACTCAACAAACGCTTTTGCCGTAAGTCATTAAGTTCCGCGCATTCTAACATCAGTGGCTTAGACATAATAGCAACTCATTTGCTAAGGTCTCGCAAACACGTAGGCCATCCAAAATCTCGAACGGGAGCATTGAATCTTGAAGGCGAACTTTCGAACCCTCTTCCTAATCGTTCTACCTTTTTTACTGCCGGCAGTAGCGGCAGCGCAAACACACCGGGCCGCATTAAGAGGAACACTCTACGATGCGAATCGAGCCGCAGTTCCAGGCGCGACATTGCGGTTGACAAACCTCGGTACGGGGGAAAATCGCTCGACGGAAAGCGGTGTAAGTGGAGAATATGCATTTTCCTCTCTACCCGCCGGTTTGTATCAACTCCAAATACAAAAAACGGGATTCAGAGAGCAGAGTCATAAACTTGAGCTCTTTGTAAATGAAGATCGCCGCTACGATATATCGTTAGACCTTGGTCTAGTGGAAGTCGTCACAGTCGATTCCACGTTCGAAGCTCCCTTGAAAAGAGACAGCGCGTCACTTGGCTCAGTAATTGAAAACTCTCAAATCACCGGGCTGCCGCTGGACGGCCGCAATTTCTATGAACTTAGCTTGCTTGTTCCCGGCGCAGTGCCGCCGGCACAGGGCTCGGCCGGATCCGTGCGCGGCGATTTCGCGTTCAGTGTTAACGGAGCGCGCGAAGATGCAAACAATTTTCTGCTCGATGGTGTCTACAATCTCGATCCGAAACTGAACACTTTCGGCGTGCGGCCGTCAATCGATGCGATCCGCGAATTTGAAATGTTGAGCAGCACTTACGACGCGTCATTCGGTCGCAATCCCGGCGCGCAGGTAAACGTGATTTTGAATTCCGGTTCGAACGATTTTCACGGCACGCTCTTTGAGTTTCATCGTAACGCAGCACTCGACGCCCGAAACTTCTTCGCGCCTGATACCGAACCGAAACCGAAATACATTCGCAATCAGTTTGGCGGCGCGTTGGGTGGACCAATCAACCGCGATCGTACGTTTTTCTTTTTCGACTACGAAGGCACACGCTCGCGCGAAGGTATAACGCGCATCACAAACGTGCCGACGGCGCAGGAGCGGGTCGGTAATTTTTCGCAGAGCGTGTTCGGAGTTCCGACCAATCCATTCACGGGCATGCCATTTGAAAACGGCATTATCCCCGATTTTTTCATCAATCCCGTAGGCCGTGCGATCGCAGCGCTCTATCCTCTTCCGAATCGTAACGTGCCGTTTCAAAACTTCGTTTCATCGCCCACTCTGCACGATGACAACGACAGTTTTGATGCCCGAGTGGATCACCATCTAACCAGCCGTGCTCAACTCACATTCAGATACAGTTTTGGCGAGCGCGATCTGTTTGAACCGTTTACTGGTCCGTCTTTCTCGCTTGTTCCCGGTTTTGGCGACTCTGTCAATCGGCGCAGTCAAAACGGCATGAGCGCGTTGACACTGGTGCTCACGCCCAATCTCGTTAATGAGAGCCGGGTTGCATTCAGCAGAGTTGCGGCGTCTGTAAACCAGGAAGCGAGTGTGCTGAACTCTGACGTTGGATTGCCCACGATTTCGCCGCGTGAACGTGATCTGGGACTCAGTTTCATCACCATCACCGGTTTTTCACCTCTCGGCGACGAAGGCAACAATCCGCAGAACAGTGTGACGAATGTTTACCAGTTTCTGAACAATTCGAGCTACGTGCACGGGAATCACCTGTTCAAATTCGGCGCGGATCTTCGCTTCTCGCAACAAAATGCTTTTCGCGATGTTGAATCGCGCGGGCGGCTACAGTTTTCACCCTTCTTTCAACTCACGGGCAACGCGCTCGGCGATCTGCTGCTCGGGTTCCCGTTACTGACGACTGTGGCCCGTGTCGATAATCCGCAACAGATCCGCACCGAGAGTTACAACTTCTTTATCAACGACAGCTATCGCGTCACGCAGCAACTGACACTTAACGCCGGTTTGCGTTACGAGTACAACTCGCCACCGGTCGATGCTGAAGATCGTGCGAATGTCTTCGATACGGTAACGAGCAGCCTGGTTCGGGTCGGCACCAACGGCGTCCCACGCAGCGGCTTTGAAGCGGACAAGAACAACTTCGCTCCACGCGTTGGTCTTGCATGGTCCCTCGGTGAAAAGACCGTGCTGCGCGGCGGCTATGGCATCTACTACGATCAGTCGCCGCTCGCGCCCGCCGAAGCGTTGTATTTCAACTCGCCGTTTTTCGACAACAACATCTTCTTCTCGTTGCCGGGCCTGCCACTCACACTCAACGATCCGTTTCCGTCGTTCTTCCCGTTGCCGCTGCCGGACTCCACGCTCGCCATTCAACGCGATCTGCGCACCGGCTACATGCAGCATTGGAACTTTAATGTGGAACGGCAACTCGGCAGTCGCAGCGTGCTGGAAGTGGCTTATGTCGGATCGAAGGGCACGAAGTTGCTGACCGCACGTGACATCAATCAACCGCAACCGAGTGTGCTGCCGCCGGGATTGCCGTTCGTGCCGCGACCTGATCCGCGTTTCGACGACGTCAATTTGTTAGAGTCGCGCGCCAATTCCAATTACAATGCGCTGCAGGCACGTTTCCAGCAGCGTCTTTCACATGGATTTTCTGCGCTCGCGTCGTACACGTGGTCCAAGTCGATCGATAATGCGTCAAACTTTTTCAGCAGTGCCGGCGATCCGAATTTCCCGCAGAACAGTTACAACGTCTCCGCAGAGCGCGGCCGGTCGAACTTCGATGTTAGGCAGCGGTTATCGGTGAGTTACATGTACGCGTTGCCGTTTGGAAAAGGACGAGCATATTTCGCGGATAACGGTTGGCTCTCGACGGTATTGAGTGGCTGGGAAACATACGGGATTGTCACGCTTCAATCCGGCAGACCGTTCACAGTTGCGCTGCTCTCCGAGCTCGACAACAGCGGAACCGGACGATCGATTCTCGGGTTTGGCGCCAACGATCGGCCGAATCTAGTCGGCAATCCGGACGTCTCGGATCCGTCGACGTTGCAATGGTTCAACACCGCCGCGTTTGCCTTCCCAGCCCCGGGAACGTTTGGGAATGCGGGACGGAATATTCTCGACGGACCAGGATTTCAGAATGTGAATGCGTCGCTGTTGAAGAATACGAGGTTAACGGAGCGCGTGAATTTACAGTTTAGGGCCGAGGCGTTCAACCTATTCAATCATCCGAACTTCAACTTGCCTGACAACTTCCTGGGGTCTCCAACCTTCGGCCGGATCACGTCCGCCCGCGATCCACGGCATATCCAGTTCGGGCTGAAGTTGCTCTTTTAATCAGCGCCATCTGCGTTCAGCTTTGGACGATCGTCATAGTAACGATATTGGGCCGTCAGCAGGAGATCGGATTCTTCTGCTGATGGCGTCTGCTGAACGATCGTGCCATCGAGTTGCTCGTAGAGTGGTGGTGGAATGTCCGCGAACTCGGACATTGGACCATAGATGGAGTCAACGCCCTCACGAAAAACGTCGCCAATAAGCAGATTGATGATGTGCACGCGCTCGTCCGGATACTTGCGCAGGAAACCAGAGAAGCTGAATCCCTCGTTATAGAACGCGTAGACCAGCTTTCGCATCGACTCGATGCCGCGATCGAGTTTTGCCTGGTATTGGCCGAGCCGCGCAGCGGAGAAGTCGTCGTGATTGAAGGCGTCGTGAATCGCGTCGGCAGCCAGTTCCGCCATCTTCAATGCCAGCAACACACCTGACGAATAGATCGGATCGAGAAAACCGTAAGCATCGCCGATGATGATAAAGCCGTTGCCCGCATTATGCTTCGAGCGATACGAGTAATCGAGAATCGAATAGATTTTATCTACGCGAGTGCCGGGAGCGACGCGTTTTCGTACCGGCTCGCACTTGTCGATCTCCTCTTGAAAGATCTTGGCGAGATCCTGGCCTCGACCCTTCAGCAGATAATCGGGATCCGCAACGATGCCGACGCTCGTGATGTCGTTTTCGAGCGGGATATACCAAAACCATCCGTTACTGCCCATCTCAGTGCGCAGCACAAGTGTGGCGCCGCCGTTTAGATCGGGCTCGCGGTGCGCGTCTTTGAAGTACGAATAGAGCACCGCTTTCTTGAGGTTCGGATCGCGCACGCGCCAGCGAAACTTGTTGGACAGCATCGCGCTCTGACCAGTCGCATCGACAACGACTTTCGCGAAGAACTTCTCACGCGTGCCATCCTGCATCTGCACTTCAACACCGACCGCACGATCGCCTTCGAACAACACCTGCTTCACCAGAACACCCTGGTGCACAACCACGCCCTGCTCGGCTGCGTGGTTAATCAGCAAGTGATCGAACTGCGCGCGCGTGACCTGCCACGTGACGGCGCTTTCGTGATGAACTGCTTCAAAGAAGTAGAACGGTCGCGACTCCTTGCCCGCCGCATTCGCGAACTGCACGCTGTACTTCCGCACAAATGGACTTTCCTTCAGTTTGTCGAGCAAGCCCAAACGGCGAAAGGTCCAGTAAGTGTCGGTCATCAACGACTCACCGATGTGATGACGCGGAAATATTTCTTTTTCGAAAAGGATTACCTTGCGCCCTTCGCGCGCGAGAATGCCGGCGACGGAGCTGCCAGCGGGCCCACCACCCATCACGATGACGTCAAAAGTATTTGTATTCATGCGTAGCGTACAGTTCTGAGTTCAGGTTCAAAAAAGTCAGGTAGAAAATGGTCCACTTGCAAAAGGCCGGGACGAGTCAGCGAAATCCTTCCGTTGTGACGCTCGAGGACGTTCTTTTCTTCCAGGACTTCATAGACGTGACGGAATTCGTTCCAAACGTCAACATCAAACTTCTGCTGAAAGTAACCGGCGTCAATTGATCCGGTCTTTAATTGCAGGACCATCTCGCGAATGAGTCGCTGTTTGGGGGTTAGTGAGACGGCCCGCAAGAGCGGCAAGCGACCTTCGTTAAGGATGCGCACATACTCCTCGAAGTTGTGCGCGTTCTGAAAATTAACGCCGCCAAAGTGAGAGAACGACGAGACGCCGATGCCGATCATGTCGCCGCCATGCCAGAGCGCATCTCTGTATATAAACCGGCAAGTCTTCTTCTTCGTCGCGACAATATCCGCGCCGGCAATCTCATAGTCGTGTGCGAGAAACTCTTCAAACGCGTAATTGAGCCAGCGCCGTTTTGTGTCCCAGCCGGCAATCGGCGATGCAGCACCCGTCTTCAACAGGTCCTGCGAGATGACGGTGTTGTAAGGCAACTCCATCTGGTAGATCGTGACGGAGTCGGGCTCGAGCTCAATCGCGCGACGAATTGCATCACGCCATTTCTCTTCGGTCTCGCCCATCATTCCCGCGATGAGATCGATATTAATTTGCGGGAAATCGACTTCGCGGGCCCACTGGTAGGCACGATAGATTTCAGGTGACAAGTGCGCGCGTCCGTTGGCGGCGAGAACCTCGTCGTCAAAGTGCTCGATGCCGAGGCTGAGTCTCGTCACTCCGATTTCCTTCAGCGTCTCCAGCTTCGCTTTCTGAATCGTGCCGGGCTCACATTCGAACGTCACCTCTTCCGCGTTCTGCCAACTGACGTGCCGGTTTAGACCATCCACCAGATAATGCAACTGCTTCTCACTGATGTACGACGGTGTGCCGCCGCCAAAGTATGCAAAGCGAAGCTGGCGTCCTTGAAACGCGGGCATGCGACTATAGAGCTCGTTCTCCCTGATCAGCGCATCGAGATAGACCTCGATCTCAGAAGACTTTTTATCTGTATAGACTTTGAAATAACAGAACAGGCAGCGCTTCCGGCAAAACGGAATGTGAATATAAAGGCCTAGCGGATCATTGACTCTGGGCGGCTGGTTGAGCGCGTCGAGCGCTTCGGAAACAAACTCGGGCTTCCACTGGGAGAATGGCGGATAGTTCGAGACAAAATAATTTCCTACTTCAGTTCTGGTTTGGGCGATGTCTACCGTCATAGAACCAGTCAACTTAGCATCAATGCTGCGCTATGAGCAATTAGCGGGTTCGCCAACCACCGAGCCCTTTCAGGGTTCAATCGAAAATTGTCGATTCTCTACCCAGGGTTGTCGCTGCGTTCCGACATTGGCTCAAATTAGCGAACGCCTTCGGCGTAGCGAACCGATTTCAACCTGGGCCAGTACCCACGAACGACTCGGAATAACAGCTTGATGTATTACGCGCTAACCAGAAACTAGGTTGCGCTGGCGCTAACTCGCGTTGTATAGAGAGTCGATGCCCACCGGACGTGGATTCAGTTTCTCGAACGCGCGCCACTATTTACCGTATTTGTTAATGTTGCTGGTCTTTGTAGCCGGCGTCTGGATCATCCTTGCCGCCGGCTCACGTCTTCAGCCGCCGCCCGGCATCGCAATAGCGCCAGCCCCCGCGCCCGCATCGCCCGCGGGTGTCATCTGGGAAAACTTCCGAACGCCCCTCAGTCTCTTACTGACGCAGATCATCGTCATCTTAATAATGGCCGGGTTGTTTCGACGGTTGTTCCGCGCGCTTAACCAGCCCCCGGTGATGGGCGAGATGGTCGCGGGCATCGTGCTTGGTCCGTCAGTGCTCGGATTGATTTTTCCCGACGCGTTATCGTTTCTCTTTCCTCCAACATCACTCGAAACTTTGCGACTGCTCAGCCAGATCGGCGTCGTGCTCTTCATGTTCACTGTCGGCATGGAGCTGAACATACAGCACCTACGAGAAAGAGGATCGGCGGCAGTCGTGATCAGCCATGCGAGCATCATCGTGCCTTTCCTTCTCGGCACTGCACTCTCGCTTTTTCTTTACACTGATCTCGCACCGGCAGGAACCTCTTTCAACGCATTTGCGTTATTCATCGGGGTTGCGATGAGCATCACTGCTTTTCCGGTGCTCGCCCGGATCCTTGAAGATCGCAATCTATCGCAAACCACGCTCGGATCGATTGCCATCACGTGTGCTGCCGTTGACGACGTTACCGCCTGGTGCATCCTCGCGCTCGTGATAGCGCTGGTGAAATCTGCCGGCATCGCGAGCTCAGTAGTCACGGTTGGACTGACACTCGTATTTGCGCTCGCGATGGTTGTTTTAGTGCGACCGCAACTGGCGCGAGTGATCAAAGATCCTGATTCGCAGTTACACCGGCGCCGTTTGATCCCGGTCATTCTCGCCTTTGTGCTCGCGTGTGCACTGGTTACCGAGACGATCGGGATTCACGCTCTGTTTGGCGCGTTTATAGCAGGCGTCGTGATGCCGCCTTCTACCGAATTTCGGATCTTTCTCAAAGACAAGCTCGAGGCGTTCAGCTCGTATGCACTGCTGCCGCTGTTCTTCGCGTTTACCGGATTGCGAACACAGATCAGCCTCTTGAACGACTGGCAAGGCTGGTTGATGTGCGTGGTGATCATCCTCGTCGCTATCGCCGGCAAGCTTGGCGGAAGCATGTTGATGAGTCGTTGGACTGGCATGAGCTGGTCGCGATCATTTTCCATCGGCGTGCTCATGAACACGAGAGGATTAGTTGAACTCGTAGTGCTCAATATCGGTTATGATCTCGGCATTCTATCGGGACGAATTTTCGCAATGATGGTAATTATGGCGCTGGTCACGACGTTCATGACCGGACCACTGCTTGGACTAGTCAAACCCTCAGAATAATTTTCTCGCAAGGAAGAAAAGGCGCAAAGTTTTGGATAAAGGAGAACCGGAGATGGGAAGAAAGACATTGTTACTGGCCGCTGCGATTCTGTCACTGTCAGCGTTCGCTCTGGCGGCAACAAAACCAAACTTCAGTGGTACCTGGACGATGGATCGAGCGCGGAGCTTCGGACTTCCACCGGACATGAACCAGACGCTCACCATCACGCAAAAAGACAATCAGATCGAACTCGAAACGAGGTTAATCCAGCCGAATAACGAGCGTAGCGTCAAAGACACTTACACCCTCGACGGCAAGGAGTATGACTTCTCCCCACCAGCGCCGCCGAACCAGCCGCCCGCGAAAGGCAAGCGAACGGCGATCTGGCTGCCGAATGATAAAGGGATTCAGGTGACTGAAGTCACGACGGCCGAGACTCCAAAAGGCCCGGTGACAACGCAGATTGTGAGGAAGTGGACCATCTCTGGTCAGGGTGAGCTGGTGATCGACATGTACATCGACAATCCGAATGCCTCATACGAGGCAAAGCGCATCTTTATTAAAAGCTAGACGCGGATCACGCGGATTCTATTTTGCAGAGATGTCGTACGCGGCCATCTCAGTCGAATTCCGCACCAGCAAACGTCCATTCGCGATCGCGGGATAATTCCATGTCTGACCCTGCACCGCAGTGAACCGCGCGACTTCTGTGTATTTATCGGGCGAGGCTTTCACCAGCGCGACGTCACCCTGGTCCGAAGTGACGATCAGGTGATTACCTGCAAGGACGACCTGGCCGTAACCGTAGCGGCCCTCTTTCCACTTGCGCTCGCCGCTGTTCACGTCGAGACAAACGAGGATGCCTTCGTCGAGACCGTAGACGTGGCCGTTATGAAGCACAGAGCTATTAAACTTGTTCTTCATGTTCTTGTTTTCCCAGATCGTCGAAGCTGTGAGCGTGTTGCCGCTTCCCTTCACTTCGACGAGGGCCGCACCCTTGCCATAACCTGACGAAATGAAGAATCGATTTCGATCAACCACGATCGGTTGTGAGACGTTGATGCCCATGTCGGTTCCCCATGGATATTCCCACAACAGCGCGCCATTCTCAGGCGCGAGGCCGACAACACGAAATGAACTGACCACAACAATCTGGCGGCGTCCCGCCAGCTCGACCAGCATCGGCGAAACGTAGGCTTGCTGATCGTCGAGCACTTTCCAAACCGGAGCGCCCGTCATCTTGTTGTATGCGACAACAGACTTGCCGTTCGCGCCCCCCGGGAGGACGATCACCTTGTCGTCTACGATGAGTGGCGACGCGGCTTGTGCCCACTGAAGGTTCTTTGCCTGATTATCGTTGAGGATATTCTTTCCCCAGACCACTGAACCGTTGTTGGCGTCGAGACAACGCAACTCACCGGTCGCGCCGAGTGCATAAATTCGTCCATTGTCCCAGGTCGGCGTCGCGCGTGGTCCATCGCCAGTGGAATCATTGAATTCAGCGTTCCACTTCTGTGTCCACAGCTCACGACCGGTGTTTATGTCGTACGCAGCGACAACTTCCTGACTGCGGCGTTGTTCGATCGTGTAGGCCTTGCCCTCCGCGATAACAAAAGAGGCATAACCAACCCCGATCGGTTGTTTCCAAAGCTGAGGCAGTCCGTTCGCCGGCCAATTGGTCGCGACGTTCGCTTCCTCGTACTTGCCGTCACGCCGCGGCCCGCGGAAATTAGTCCAGTAGTTTCTGGAGGGAGCGGCAGGCGCGGCGGCCGCGTCGCCGGGTGATGCAGCGACACTCGCCGAAGGGCTCGGACTCGGAACAGCGGTCGATGGTGCAGGCTGTGCCGCCTGTTTTTGCCGGTTGCTCTCGAGCTCAGCGTAATGCGCTTCGTTCGAGCCTTTGCTGCACGCTGCGCAAAAGAGTAGCGTCAAAAGGATTAGTTGTTTTGTCATGACGCGAATTAGACAGCTCTCCGCCAATTTATGTTCCGATGCAATAGAGATTCTTTTCACCGCGAATGAAGATTCGGCCATCGGCAATTGCCGGTGAAGCGTAGACAGGCTCGCCAACCGAGTTAGTGCCGACCACCTCATGCTTGGGGCCGGCCTTGATCATGAAGGTGTCGCCATCTTCGCTGGTCATCAGAATCTTGCCTTCAAAAGCCACGGGCGACGCCGTGAACGTCGCGGGAATTGGGATTCGCCCGCCTTCGTATTTCACTTCCCCGGTCCTGGAATCGATCGCGGTCAGTATCCCGCGATCCGTGGTCAGGTAAAGATAGTCGCCGTACAAAATCGGCGAAGGCACATACGCGGTGCCTTTAGCGTATTTCCAGGCCACGTTTGACGAGCCCGTAAGATCGCCACTCTGACCCAAACGAATCGCCATCGCAATCTTCGCCGGGAAACCTGCTACAAGATACACCATCTCGTTGTTGGCGACAGGCGATGGAATCGCGTTGCTCTCCACACCTTTATGTCGCCACAACTCTTTGCCGGTTGCAGGATCGTAGGAAATCACCGCTTCTGTTCCACTGGTAATCAGCTCCGCGCGCGTTGACGTACGCACCAGCAGAGGTGTCGACCAGCTAACCTGAACTTTGCGCGGCGTCTTCCAAACTTCCTTGCCCGTCTTCTTATCGACTGCGACGATGAACGAAGATTCACCATTCTCTTCGTCACACTGCACGATCACGAGATTGTCGAACAGGATCGGCGACGTGCCGGTGCCCATGCCCACAGTGCCGAGTTTTCCAAGGTCCGCTTTCCACGCCAGTTTGCCTTTGAAGTCGTACGCGTAGAGACCTTCGGTGCCGAAGAATGCGTAGACCTGTTTGCCATCCGTCGCCGGCGTTGAAGCTGCATAAGAGCTTTTGCGGTGACGATTGTCATACGGCGTTCCTTCCCATGCGGTCGCCTGCCAGGCGACCTTGCCGGTTTCGCGATCGAGCGCGATTACTTTGAAGGTGTGTTTTTTATCGGCGCCGACACTGTCTGGATGAAGAAACTCTTTGCCCCCCTCAACGGTATGCTTCACGGCTTTCGCGCCGGGCACGACTGGTCCTTCGACTGCTGTCGTTACAAACACGCGGTTACCCCAGACGATGGGCGACGAATGCGCGCGACCGTCGATCGCAGTCTTCCACTTGATGTTCTTCGTGGGACTCCACTCAGACGGCAGGTTTTTTTCATTCGAGATGCCAGAGCCGTCCGGACCTCGCCACTGCGGCCAGTTCCCCGCGGTCGCTGTACTCGCAAAAGAGCTGAGACCCGCGGCCACCAATGAAATTCCGACGATAAGCGTTAAAGCAATTCGTTTCACTGTAATCATTCCTTTCAATCCGATTAATCCGTCGCCTATTTTTTACTGTTTGCAGCGGTTGCTTCGCCGAATGCGTACAGGTGCGTAACTGTGCGCACGATCAACAGCCCGTCTGAGATTGCGGGCGTCGCCATCATAACCTCGCCCACGGGATTCTTCGCGAGCAATTCGTATTTCGGTCCGGCTTTCACGACAAAGACGTCGCCGTCCTCACTCGGAAGATAAATCTTTCCGTCGGAAGCGACGGGCGACGCGGTGAATGCTGCGCCGGTTCCGCCCAGGCGTTCCTGGTAAACTCGTTCACCCGTCTTCGCGTTGTAAGCCGTCAACACTCCCTGATTCGAGCAGGTGTAAAGCAGATCGCCGTACACGATGGGCGTCGGCATGTATGGACCACCGCGCTGTTTGCTCCAGGCGATGAACTCACTCGAATCTTTTCCTTCCTGAAGCGTCAAGTCGCCATTGCCGCCGGGCCGAATGGCATAGATGGGCTGAATCGGCGTGTAACCGCTCGTCACGAAAATAAGATCGTGCGCCACGAACGGTGTCGGCGTTGTGATCTCTGACATCGGTCCGAGATGCCACAACTCTTTTCCCGTCGCCGGATCGTAACCACGAATCGCCTTGGGACCGACGGTGATCAGCTCAG
>DAIOGT010000109.1:6365-15057 GCA_036745095.1 Pyrinomonadaceae bacterium | reverse complement strand
TGGAACTATGCAAGACGCCGTCACTCGCCGCTGAAGTGACTGTCACCGCCGTCGAACGTCTCGGTGTCGATGCCGCAATAATCTTCGCCGATATCCTGCTGATACTCGAGCCACTCGGGATCGAGCTCGAGTTTGCACAAGGCGAAGGTCCGGTTATTCACAACCCCGTTCGCAAGCCTGCCGATGTCGGACGACTTCGTGAACTCGAAGACGCGAATGCCCTCGGGTTCGTTTACGAAGCGATCCGGCAAACGCGTCGTTCGCTCAAACCTGATCTCCCTTTGATCGGTTTTTGTGGCGCGCCTTTCACGCTTGCGTCATACATGATCGAAGGCGGCGGATCCAAAAATTACATTCACACGAAGCGATTGATGTACGACGACGCCGGCGCCTGGCACGAAATGATGTCGTTGATCTCGAGAGCGCTCGTGAAGTATCTCAACGCGCAGATCGCGGCCGGCGCACAAGCGGTGCAGTTGTTTGATTCGTGGGTGGGTTGTTTGAGTCCTGACGATTACCGCGAGTTTGTGCTGCCGCACACTCGCAGTGTGATTCAAAACGTAACCCCGGGTGTTCCCGTGATTCATTTTGGAACGGGGACGGCGACGCTGCTCGAGCTTATGCGCGAGGCTGGTGGCGATGTAATCGGATTGGATTGGCGCGTGCGCCTCGACGAGGGCTGGCGGCGTGTCGGATATGATGTGGCGGTGATGGGAAATCTCGATCCCGTTGTGCTATTTGCGAGGCAGGACGTATTGCAGGCACAAGCCAAAAAGATTCTGGACCAGGCCGAAGGAAGGACCGGGCACATTTTCAATCTAGGGCATGGCATTTTACCGGAAACCCCGGTGGAGAATGTGATCGCGCTGGTTGAAATGGTACACGGATTACGCTGATGAAAACGGATTATGATGCGCTGTTGATTGTGTCCTTTGGTGGACCAGAGGGAATGGACGACGTCATTCCCTTTCTCGAAAACGTTTTGCGTGGCCGGAACGTGCCGCGCGAGCGCATGCTCCAGGTTGCGCATCATTACGAGTTGTTTGGCGGCGTGAGTCCGATTAATCAACAGAATCGAGACCTGATTGCGGCACTGCAAAAGGAGTTGGACCAACACGGGCCGAGACTTCCGATCTACTGGGGCAATCGCAACTGGCATCCGATGTTGCCGGATACGATGCGTCAAATGGTTGCTGACGGCGTTCGCGATGCGCTCGCTTTTGTAACAGCGGCTTACAGTTCTTACTCGAGTTGCCGGCAATACCGTCAAAACATCAGCGACGCCCAGGCCGCGGTTGGACCAGCCGCGCCATACGTTGAGAAGTTACGCGTCTTCTACGATCACCCGATGTTTATTGAAGCGAATGTGGATCACATTCGAGTCGCACTTGACCAACTCTCAGACCGAAGCTCTGCGCACCTCGTTTTCACAGCGCACAGTATTCCCGAGGCAATGGCTGCAAACTGCGATTACGTTCGTCAACTTGCAGAAACAGCCAGCCTGATCGCAGAGTCGCTTCAAATTAAAAACTGGCAACTCGCTTATCAGAGCCGTAGTGGGTCACCTTCTCAGCCCTGGCTTGGACCGGACATTTGCGAACATCTGAAGACGTTGCGTACGGAAGGCATCACAAACGTAGTCGTCGCGCCGATCGGTTTTGTTTCCGATCACATGGAGGTGGTCTACGATCTTGATGTCGAGGCCCGCGGAGTCGCTGATGAGCTGGGGATGAAAATGGTGCGTGCGGCGACCGCCGGAACGCATCCGTCGTTTGTGAGAATGATTAGAGAGTTGATGCTTGAGCGTATCCAGAACGACGTACCGCCGAACATTTGCCTGCCGGATTGTTGTCGTCTTGCCTAGAAGGTTTACATGATTGACCGGATTGTCATCATCGGTGGCGGCATTTCGGGTCTTGCAGCGGCACATCGCATTCTCGAACTCAACCGGGCCGCACACGTCACGATTCTCGAGGCCTCAAGTAGACTGGGCGGAACTATCCACACCGACCATCACGACGGCTTCCTACTCGAACGTGGTCCAGACTCCTTCATCTCTGAAAAGCCATACGCACTCGCCCTCGCTAAACGACTGGGCCTCGAGTCGCAGTTGATCCAGACCAACGAAGCATACCGGCGCAGCTTTATCGTTAGAGAAGGGCGACTTCGTGCTGTTCCTGATGGATTTCAGTTGATGGCGCCGTCGCGTATGTGGCCATTCATCACGAGCGATATTTTCAGTTTCGCAGGTAAGGCACGCATGGCCGCGGATCTGTTTCTGCCGCGCCGGAACACGAATGGCACGCCTGACGAGAGCCTCGCGAGTTTCGTGCGGCGCAGGCTGGGCGAAGAAGCCCTCGCGCGTATGGCCCAACCAATGGTTGGCGGCATTTACACCGCGGATCCGGAAACACTGAGTCTACGCGCAACCTTGCCGCGTTTTCTCGAAATGGAACAGAAGCATCGCAGCCTCATCCTCGCGATGGCGAGGCAGGGTCGCGCGGAGAAAACGGGCACGAGCGGCGCGCGTTACAGTTTGTTTTTGTCATTTGATCGAGGGATGCAGGTACTCGTCGATGCGGTAACGCAAATCAACGCGGATTTTCGCGTGAAGACGCGAGCGCAAAGAGTCACCTTAGATCAAGGGTGGAAGATAACTACGGATAAAGGCGAGCAGTTCGAAGCGGATGCGGTGTGTTTGGCGGTGCCGGCTTATGTCGCAGCTTCGCTTTTGGCTGAAACACATGAAAACCTCGCGGACAAATTGAGACAGATCAAATACGCATCAACAGCGACGATCAACTTCGGTTACAGGCGCGCCGCGATCGCTCATCCACTAAACGGATTTGGCTTCGTAGTTCCGTTCATTGAAAAACGATCGTTGATCGCGTGCACGTTCAGCAGCGTGAAATTTCCCGGTCGCGCACCGGACGATCATGTATTGCTGCGAGCGTTTGCGGGCGGCGCATTGCAGCCTGAGATCTTTGCGCTAGCTGAGTCCGAGATGTCGACGAGGGTTGAAGCTGATCTGCGTGAATTGTTAGGAATCAGCGAAGATCCGCGTTTTATCGAAGTGGCAAAGTGGGAGCGATCGATGCCGCAGTATGAAGTGGGCCACCTCGATCGAGTGAACGAGATTGAAGCTCTCGCCACCGAGATTCCCGGTCTGGCGCTCGCAGGGAACGCTTATCGCGGCGCTGGAATTCCGGATTGTATTCGCAGTGGCGAAGCTGCCGCGGAGTCGCTGCTGAACTACGGCGCGAGGGCCTGAACCCAATCGGCGTTGCTTTGCATCAGCGGCCGAAACGACTCGCGCGGCACAGTCATCTCGATGTGCATGTTGTCATCCGTATTGATCTTCGCGCCCGCGACTGCTGGTCCAAGCCGCGCCTCATCACACACATACCACCCTCGAATATCGGCTTCCGACTTTAAATCAACGCGCGCGAGCTCAGCTGCCACCTTCGGATCTGCGATTCGTTCCGACAAACGATCGAGATTTAGCGGGCGGTTGCTTCCCACCAAAAGCAAGTCTTTCCCTTTATTCAAACCGCCCACTCGAAACACGAGGACGTGCGGAAACACTTTGTGATAAGTCGCCAGCACCGATCGCAAACTCTCGGTTGAAAGCTGGTAAATCTGTACCCACTGCACCCAAATCCCATCATCGCTCAGCCGCGCCTTGCCGAGCTCAAAAAACTCCTGCGTAAACAAGTTCGCCACACCCGGAACCCACGGATGACTCGGCTCACTCACGATCATGTCGTACCGGTTTGGCGTCACACGCAGAAATGTTCTCGCGTCGTCGATGATCAGCGTCGTGCGCGGATCGTCCAGCGGCCGATTGTTAACATGATTGAAAAACTGCGACCCGGCGACTGTGCCCGGCTCGAGCTCGACACACGTCACCGATTGAACTGGCGATTGCAACATCGCACCGACCGTCACGCCAGTCGCATAACCGATGATCAAACCATTATCGATCTTCGGGGCAACGAGCACAGGAAGTTGTCCGAGCATCACCTGCGTCGGCATGTCGTAGATGCTGTCTGACGCGTTAGTGCGTCCATTGATCGCCATTGACACAGTGTTCTGATCTCTGCGAACAGAAACTGTCGCGGTCGGTCCTTCCTGGTACATCAAGAGTTCGTGCACGTTTGGCCCAGCCGTCTCAGTTTCCTCTTTAACGCCTTCGCGCGTCTGGGCCAACACTCGCACGAGGCTGTCGTACGCACCGATCGACAGGTCCGCGACATTCATCGGCGGCGCAATGATGAACAGCACGATCACGAGGACGGGTATGGATCCGATTGCGAGACTTCGTTTCAAAGCCGGATCGCGTCCCGCCGGTCGGTATGCGACCACTGCCACAACGAGGCAACAAACCGCGGCAAACAACAACGTGAACCGTGTGCTGGTTTTCGGAATCAGTATGAAACCCGCAATAAACGCACCTGCAATCGCGCCGATTGTATTGACCGCATAACTGCGTCCCACGCGCGCGACCGCCCTCGCCGGATCGCTACTGGCCCAAACAAGCACGAGAGGCATCACCATGCCCATCAACACCGCCGGCACAAGGATCAGCAACGTCGCCGAAACGATCTGAAGCGCAAGCAGTCCGGCCCACGAAGAAACGTGCAGCCGCAAGCCGAGATTGATGAGCAGCGCGGGAATCTGATTCAACACATACAAGCTGAACAGCAGGCTGAGCACCGTCACTGCTTCCACTTTCAAGATCGCGGAACGCAAACGCTGCGAGCGATCCTTTCTGGCAACTAGCCAGGCACCGATCGCGAGACCGATCAGAAACAGCGCGACGACGATGCTGAAGGCGTACGTGCTCGAACCTATGATCATCGTAAGGGTGCGTGTCCATGAGACTTGTGCGCTGATGGTTACAAAACCGGAGATGGCCGCCGCGAAAAGCCAGAACCTGCTGCTGACAGGATTTTCAGCATTTTCTAAAACGGCCGGATCCTCAATGTGTTCTGCGCGAACCTTTGTCTGTCGCTGCAAAATGATCGCGATTACGCCGACGATTACGTTCAGCAGCGCTGCGACCGCGATTGTCATGCGAACACCGAGCGCCGGCAGCAACACAAATCCCGCCGCGAGCGTTCCCAGAATCGCTCCGGCAAGATTGCATGCGTAAAGTCTCGTGACGGAGTTTGAATCTCTTCCGGATGAATTCACCAGGGCTGCCGCAAGCACCGGAAGCGTCGCGCCCATCAACGTCGTGGGCACAAGCAGCACGAGGCCTGACAGCACAAAACGCCAGAGACTGAAAGTGAAGTTGCCCGGTTGAAGCTGCTGCCAGATCAGCACATACACGTGGTCGATCCAGCGAAACAGAAATGGAACGAGCAGCGCATAGACGGCGATGCCGATCTCCATCACTCCGTAAGTGCTGAGTGGTTTCCGGATGCGATGAGCCAGCTTGCCGGCTAACGCACTGCCGAGCGCGAGTCCGCCCATGAAGGCGGCGAGCACAGTGCTGACGGCGAGAGTCGTCGCGCCAAAAACGAGGCCTAGCATCCGCGCCCATAGCACTTCGTAGATCAGTCCGGTGGCGCCGGACAAGATAAAACACACGCCGATAAGCAGGATCGTTGTGGATGAGTACGTGCGAACTTGTTCAGGAGTGTGCAGGCGCTCAGTAACAGCATTCATCTGTGATCTATTTGCCTTCTTATGGCTATAAATAAATGACGTGACTCGTGCGCCAAACGTTTGCCGGTATCGATCCCGGCGCCGCCGCGGTCAACAGAATCGCATAGTCGTGCTCGACGACGTTCCAACTGATGCTCGCAACCGCCGGACGCTCGCCATTCGACGGAACCACCAGAGCGAGCCGGCGCAAACACCGGTACAGTTGATCCGTTCCCGAACCAAATGGACCAACATCGTCACCCAGCACCAGCCTGACTTCGGCGCGTTCGTCTATGAAGTGCTTGATCAGCGATGCCGCCTGCACCACACCACGCTCAAACCGCTGCGGAAGATCAGTACCGGCGCCACGCGACAATTGTGTATCAAGCACGATCGTGATGCGCCGCTCATCTTCAGACGTAAACTCGCGCACGGTCAGCCGTCTGGATCTCGCAGTCGCCTTCCAGTCGATGTGACGCAGGTCGTCCTGTGGCTGGTAATCGCGCATCGAGAACAGGTCGTGGCCCGCACCGCGACGCATCGCAGGCATTCGTCCAGCGTACATCGGCAACAGGTGCAACTCGTCGCTAATCACTTCCGGTTTCGGATACACGACGATGTCGACGTTACGCGCACGCAAACGACGTCGCCGCCGAAAGAAACCAAACGGGAAACGAGTCGATAATTCAAACCCATCGATCAATACATGCCCGCGTGTTGGAAAGAGTTGTTCCACTCGCTGTTCTGCTGCTGCATTGTGCGGAACGTAACTGAAGTAGGCGAGTAAACGTTTGGCGTAGCGGCGACGGCGTTTCGGATCCACTTCGTTAACCGGGCCACGCGCCTCAACGAGGATCGAAAACGACGGCAGCAAACGCTTCGTGTTGCGCAAGGTTACGATCACAGGCGCCGGCTCCGCCGCAAAGATGTGATCCGGAAAACGCGCGGACACAGTCAGGTCGCGCAAAGAAGTGCCCGCATGGACCCAACCGACAAAGAGCGTCGAACAAAGTAATGAGAAGACGAGAAACAGCAGATTGTTTCCCGTATTCCAGGCGGCAAAGCCAACCACGATGATGATCACGAGAAACACGCCACCACCACTTGTCGGCTCGAAAGGAAAATCCAGGCTCGAGACTTCAAGGCGCGCCGAACGTGCCAGCGGTGGAACGATGAAGACCGTGAGCAGCAACGCGATCAGTAGCGACAAAATCGCAGCAGCGCCCGCGAGACCGTTATCACCTGAGCGACGCGCGAGCACCGTAACGAGTGCAGACGTGAGCCCGGCCAGCACCAGCAACGTTCCGAGAACCACGCGTACCATCGATGCTTTCTGAGGCGCCGCGTGATCGATCTTTACCTCTGACTTCACAGCGGGACACTAACGGTTTTTAGTATTTCGTTGAGGACGGCTTCCGCCTCTTCACTGCGACGGAGCGACGATGAGAATCGCGAACTGACCACGATGCGATGCGCAAACACAGGCACGACGAGTCGCTTGATGTCGTCAGGGATGCAGTAGTTGCGATCTTCGGTAAGTGCTAATGCCTGCGCCGCGCGAAACAGTGCCAGCGTTCCTCTCGGACTCACGCCGAGGTCCAGCATCTCTGACGTGCGTGTCGCGGCCACGATGCGCATCAGGTACTGGACCAGGGCGTCGTCAACGGCAACACTCGCGACAGTCTGTTGGAGTTCGACGACCTGACGCGCGGTCATCACTGGCTCGAGATCATCCAGCGGATCTGTAAACTCACGATCACGCAAAATTCTTTGTTCGTCAGCAGGCGCGGGATAGCCGATACGCAAACGCAGCATGAATCGATCGAGTTGCGACTCCGGCAGAGGATACGTACCGTGATGCTCGATCGGATTCTGCGTCGCAAGCACGATGAAGGGCGCGGGCAAATTGTGCGTCATGCCTTCGACGGTCACATGCCGCTCAGCCATCGCTTCAAGTAGCGCCGACTGGGTTTTCGGAGTGGTGCGATTGATCTCGTCGGCGAGCACGACGTTGGCAAAAACCGGGCCCGGTTTCCATTCAAAGATACCGCTGTGCTGGTTGTAGACCGAAAGTCCGATAACGTCTGAGGGCAGTAAATCCGAAGTAAACTGGATGCGTTGAAAATGACAATCGAGCGCGCGGGCGAGCGCGTGGGCCAGCGTCGTTTTGCCCACGCCGGGCACGTCTTCCACCAGCAGGTGACCGCCGGCGATCAGCGTGACAATCGCGAGACGAATGGCCTCGGGTTTTCCCTTGATGACAGTTTCGACAGCCGCCTGGAGCCGTTCGATCTGCTCGACGGCGTTGGCACTGGCTATCTGTTCGCTGCTGATTGGCTCGAGGTTCCGCATCAATTGGCCTGCATTCTACATGCTAAGAGCACGCCTAGCACGGAAAAGTTGGCCGTCCCTTCAATGTGACGGAATGTGACCTTAGCACGTTCCTGTAGTAGACTAAGCCGCGTACGGAGGATGGGCAAGCGTAAGCAGAATTCGGAACGGAAATGTAAATGCTTCGTGTAATCGCCCAGGAGAGACCTATGAAACCCCTTAATAAAACTAAAAAGAACCAGCGCGGGTTTTCGCTGATCGAATTAATGATCGTGATCGCGATTATCGGCATCCTCATCGGAGTCGGAATAGCGGGATATCGTTCGGCCATCAAAGCGGCAAACGAGGCGGCGGCGGTAAAGACGCTGCGATCGATTGCCGAGCAGCAGATGCTCTATTACAACGCTCACCAGCGCAGCTCGTTTGGAACGTTTGAAGAGATGCGTAAGGAGAACCTGCTCGACAGCCGGTTCGACGGCACGACGCCGGTCGTTGATGGTTATGTCTACACGATGAAGGTGATTCCGAAGTCTACTTCCGCGCAACCGGGTTACACGATCAACGCCGACCCGCAGGTGCCGACCGGAGTTTCAGCCACGGGCAAGAACTTCTACTACGTGGATTCAGACACAAACATCATTCACGTCAATCCGAATCAGCAGGCAACAGCCAGCGATCCGCCGATCGGCCAGTAAGTTTAGCCACAAAA
>DAIOGT010000109.1:0-6265 GCA_036745095.1 Pyrinomonadaceae bacterium | reverse complement strand
ATCAGCAGGCAACAGCCAGCGATCCGCCGATCGGCCAGTAAGTTTAGCCACAAAAGGCACAAAAAGCACAAAAGAGAGTAACGGTGCATCCGTTTTCTCTTCTGTGCTTTTTGTGTCTTTTGTGGCGATCGTTTTGCACTACCGCAGTTGTGGCGGTTCAATGAACTGTATGGCGCGAAGTAAAAGCGCAGCAGACAAGCGTTAGAATAAGCGGCAGTAAGTTTCAGAGTTCAGCCTTTAGGCTGCCGTCTCGGTTTCACGCACGCAAGCTAAAGCATGAACTCTGAACTCGCAAGGTGTTTGCGCTTTGCGGCCGCGCGTGGAAATGATTATTAACGAACACTGAATGCGAGAGACATTGCTCAGTTTTCTCGACGACTGTCGCGCGCATGGCGAGCAGACTGCCGTAGCGCACGAGGCGGGAGTGCGGATTTCGCGCTGGTCCTACGCGCGTCTCGCTTCTTCGGCGTTTCAGTTCGCGCGTGAGCTTGAAGCGAGAAATATCGGCGCCGGTGATCGTGTGCTCTTCTGGGGAGAGTCCCGTCCGGAGTGGATCGCGTGCTTTTACGGCTGTCTGCTGCGCGGCGCGGTCGTGGTCCCTCTCGATCTAAAATCCGCGCCTGACTTCGTCGCGCGAGTACAGCAACAAGTCTCCGCAAAGTTGCTCCTCGCGGACGACGCTCAGCCCCAACTCAACGTCCCTCGCCTCGCCTTCAAGAACATCGCCGATCTGCTCGCACGACATTCAGACCAGCCTTACTCAACCAGGTCGATCAGACCCGACGATCTGGTCCAAATCGTTTTCACTTCCGGGACGACGGCGGAGCCGAAAGGCGTTTGCCTCACACATCGAAATCTCCTCGCTAACATCGCGCCCATAGAAAAAGAGTTCAACCGGTACAAGCGCTGGGAGAAACTCGTCCATCCATTACGCTTTCTGTGCCTGCTGCCTTTGAGTCATGTCTTCGGACAGATGATGGGGATCTTCATTCCACAATTCCTCGGCGCCGAAGTATTTTTCAGCGAGTCGTACAAACCCTCGCAAATCATTTCAGCAGTCAAGAAGCAACGCATCAACGTCGTCGTTACAGTCCCGCGTGTGCTCGAAACGCTGCGCGAGAAACTACGAGCCGAAGTTACTGACGATGAAATACGCGCGGCTGGACGACGTCACTTCTTAAAAAACTGGTGGACGTTCCGCAACGTTCACCGGCAATTCGGCTGGCGCTTTTGGGCTTTCATCACGGGCGGCGCAACTCTGGAAAGCGACACCGAAACTTTCTGGCGTCGTCTCGGCTACGCGGTGATTCAGGGTTACGGCATGACCGAGACTGCGTCGCTCACAAGTCTTGCTCATCCTTTTCGCATGCGGCACGGTTCGATCGGAAAACCCGTCAAGGGACAGGAAGTCAAGCTAAGCGAAGATGGCGAGATTCTCGTTCGCGGCGAAAACGTCGCGGCTGGATACTGGAAGAGCAACGGCGCATCGCTCACCGACGAGCAGGGTTGGATTCACACAGGCGACATCGGCGAGTTTGGCCCAGACGGCAGCATATATTTTCGCGGACGCCGTAAGGAGACAATCGTCACCGCCGCTGGCCTGAAGATCTATCCCACAGATCTCGAGGCTGCGCTCGACCGTCAACCGGAGATAAAAGCGTGCGCGGTGATTCCACTTGCCGCAGCCAAAGGAACGGAAGCGCTCGCGGTGTTGATTCCGCGCGATGACGCCGTTGATCTGAGCGCCGCCTTGCAACGTGCAAACGAATCACTCGCAGAGTTTCAACGTATTCGCCATTGGGTTGTGTGGCCGCAGAGCGACTTTCCACGCACAGCAGGCACGCGAAAAATCGTCAAAGGAAAGATTGCGGAAGCGGTCAAGGCAATGCTCAGCGAGACGTCGAAAGTCTCAGCGACTGGCGACAACGGTGTGGCGCCGTTGAGTCTTCCCGTCATCAGCCGCATTGCGCGTGTCGAGCCTGCCGCGTTGAGTACGTCAGCCAATCTCGCCGACGATCTAAAACTCGACTCGCTGGGCAGAGTCGAGTTGTTGAGCGCGTTGGAAGATCAATATCAGATCGAGCTCGATGAAGCAGCGATTACAGAAGCGACGACCATCGCCGACATCGAACGCATTGTCAGTCGTGGCAAAGCGGAAGCAGTCGCGTATCCATACCCGGGTTGGGCCATGCGTTTCCCATTCACGTGGATACGGTTTGTCGTGTATCACCTGTTTCTTTTGCCGCTCACGCTCATCATGTGTCGTGTTCGCGCGATCGGCACCGAACGAGTCGCCACAGTAAAGCCGCCAGTGCTATTTATTTCGAACCACGTCACTGACGTTGACGCGGCACTAATTCTGTCTGCATTGCCGTGGCGCTGGCGCTATCGAACAGCGATCGCGATGCAGGGCGAGTTGTTACGCGAGTGGCGCTATCCGCCAACCGCGTTGGGTTGGTTTGCGCGAGTGAAATCGAAGGTGATGTACGCGCTCGCCGCCGCGCTCTTCAACGTTTTCTCGTTACCGAGACAGAGTGGCTTTCGGCAGAGCTTCGCCTACGCCGGTGAAGCAGTCGATCGAGGTTACAGTATTTTGATTTTTCCAGAGGGAACAGAGACGCGTGACGGTCAGCTTCAACCATTCAAGGCCGGCATTGGATTGCTGGCTTCCGAGCTGAATGTGCCGGTCGTGCCGATCATGCTTCGCGGGCTTTTCGAGGTGAAACAGCGACGACAACGTTTCGTCAAGCCGGGCACGGTGTCGGTTACTTTTGGTGATCCGATCGCGTTCTCAGGCGAGAACACGCCTTCAGAGATTACAAAAATTTTAGAGGCGAAGCTGAAATCTGTTTGATCCTAACCAACGCGTTTTGCAGCGCCGCTTTGCAGCCGTTCACTCGAAACAATCGCCCGCTTGTGCCATCCGCGACCAACTTCGCCGCCTTTGTCCGCACAACTAACTTCAAACAGAAACAGCTTGCCTTCGCGTCCAGCGTAACGCGCGGTCGCAGTGACTTCCGCGCCGACCGGTGTGGGCGCCGTGTGGGTTATATCTACCGTGACGCCGACCGATAACTCTCCGCGACCAAGCAACGGCTTGAGCACGCGTGAAGCAGCGACCTCCATCAGCGCCACCATGCGTGCGGTCGCGAGCACTTGTGGAAAAGAATCGCCTGTTTCGCTCGATATCGAGCTGGCGAGATCCTGTGGGCCAACGACAAGAGTCGCAGTTTCAGTGGCGTTTAATTCGGGTTCATTTTGATTTGTCATAGAAACGGATCTTACGACTCAACCACGACCTGCTCACCAAGTTGCTGCCGCGATCTACGCGAACGGAAGAACGAGGTGCGATCCAGCACGTTTTCCTGAAACTCCTCGAGGTAGAGATAGATAACCGGCGTGATATAGAGGGTGATGAACTGCGACACCACGAGCCCGCCAACCACCACCAAGCCGAGCGGCCGGCGCGAAGCTCCGTCCGCGCCATAACCGAGTGCGATCGGTATCGCGCCAAAAACCGCGGCCAGCGTCGTCATCAGAATCGGACGGAAACGATCCATGCTCGCGTCGTGAATCGCCTTGTCCGCCGGCTCGCCTGCTTCAACCCGATGGCGCGCGAAGTCTACGATCATGATGCCGTTCTTCTTCACGATGCCCATCAACATAAACATACCGACGAAAGCGTAAAGCGACGCTTCCGCTCCGAAGACGATCAGCGTCAACAATCCACCGACTAGGGCGGTCGGCAACGTCGAAAGCACGGTCAGCGGGTGAACATAACTCTCGTAAAGAATCGCAAGGATCACGTACATCACAAATACTGCGAGCGCCATCAGGATCGTCAGGCTTGTCACCGTTCGACTAAACGTAAGCGCCTCACCTTGCAGCTCACCACGCACGCCCGCAGGCACCGTTTCGGCGGCTGTTTTCGTGATGAAGTTCGTCGCATCACCAAGCGCAACGCCGGGCTTGAGGTTGAAGAAGAGCGTCATGCTGGTGAACTGGTTTAAGTGGTTCACCACCTGTGGGCCAAGTGTCTGTTTCCACGTGACGAGCTCACTCAGTGGGACGAGGCTGCGACCATCATCGGACTTGATGTAAAGCAGCGACAGGTCCTCAGGTTTCTCACGCACTGAATCGTCCATCTCCAAAATCACCTGATACTGATCTTCAGGTTTCTTGATCAGATACAGATAGTTTTGCGAGTAGGCATTGCGCAGCAAAGTCAGAATACGTGCTTCGGAAACGCCGTACGTCTTCGCCTGATCACGACGGATGTCGATGTTCAGGTTCGGCGTGTTGTTGTAGTAGTCGGACGACACGCTCAAGAAACCCGGGTACGTCATCAACTTACCCATGAGTTGTTGGCCCGTGTCGTAAACCTGGGTTGGATTCACGCCTGACACGGTGAACGCATACTGGCCCTGGTTCTGGTTGGTGACACCCGTGCTGATCTCCAGCACCGGAAACGGTCGCAGAAACGTCATGACACCGGGAATGGTGTTTAGCTTGCCCATCAGTTCCGCCGTCACTTCCGCGATCGGTTTTCGCTCCTCAGGCGGTCTGATGAAGGTGAACGTAATGCCCTGGTTTGATGAGAGGAATCCCGTAGCCCCGGTCAGCGTGAAGTCAGTGACGACATTCGGATCCTGCTGCAGCATCTTGTCGACCTGGTCCTGGTACTCGCGCATCTGTTTTGGCGACGAGCCTTCCTGGGCAATGAACGCACCGAAGATCACGCTGCTGTCTCCGGGCGGCAGGAACGTTTTTGGTACGAGCAGGAACAACCAGATCGTGCCGGCTAAACAGATCACCCAGATCACGGGCGAGACCCAACGATGTCGCAAAAACCACCACAACGAACTGCCATAAAAACCGAGCACTCTTTTCTCGACACCGCCGATGACGCGTTCCACCCACGTCTGCCTCAAGCCGTGCCCACGGTCTTTCAACAGACGCGCGCACATCAACGGAGTAAGCGTCAGCGACACTAAACCCGACGCGAGAATCGCAACGACGATCGTGATCGCAAACTCGCGGAAAATGCGGCCTACGAGTCCGGTCATGAACACCAGCGGGATGAACACCGCCGCAAGTGAAATCGTCATCGACATGATCGTGAAGCTGATCTCTTTCGCGCTGTTGATCGCCGCTTCGAACGCTGGTTCACCACGCTCCATGCGTCGCACCGTGTTCTCCAAAAACACGATCGCGTCGTCCACGAGAAAGCCGATAGCGAGCGTCAACGCCATCAACGAAAGATTGTCGAGGCTGTAACCGAGAGCGCGCATCACGATGAACGTGATCAGCAATGACAACGGCAACGCCACGACAGGAATGAGCGTGTCTGTTACTCGGCCCAGGAATGCGAAAATCACGATCACGACAAGAACAAATGCAATGATGAGTGTTAACTGAACGTCAGCAAGCGAGTGCACGATGTTCGCTGACCGATCGTAGATCGGCGTGATCCGGATCGAGCCCGGCAACTCCTGTTGGATCATCGGCAGGATTTCGTGGATCGACTTCGAGACCTCAACAGCGTTAGCGCCAGCGCGTCGATTAACCGCGGCGATCACAGTCGCCGATGGCACGGACCGGTCACGCACCCAGAAGCGCATGTTGACTCGTTCGTCCTGGACGGAGTCTTTTACCGTCGCGACGTCGCGAAGATAGACAGGCGCATTGCTCGTGCCGCCGACGATCAGGTTCGCGTATTGCTCCGCACTTTCGAGTTGGCCCTGAGGGCGGAGGATCGCCGTACGCGAAGGACTATCCAGCTGGCCCGCGCCCGTGTAACTGGTTCCTTCCTTGATCGCGTTGTTCAGATCGTCGATCGAAATCCCGCGCGCCCACATCGCGGACGGATTTGCCTTAATGCGAATCGCCGATTTTGTGCCGTAAACATTGACCTGCGAAACGCCAGGCAGGATGCTAATGCGCTGGCCCACCTGCGTACTCGCGTAGTCGTAAAGTTGACCGGGCGTGACCGAGTCGCTGGTCATCGCGATGTACATGATCGGCTGGTCGTTCGGATTCGTCTTCGAATAAGTCGGCGGAGACGGCAGGTCGGCCGGAAGACTACCTGTTGCCTGCGAGATCGCGGTCTGCACATCTGTCGCAGCGGCGTCGATGTTCTTATCGAGAGCAAACTGAAGCGTAAAAGTGGCAACGCCCTGTGTACTTTGTGAAGTCACGATCTCCAGTCCATTGATCTGCATGAACTGGCGTTCGAGCGGTGTCGCGATGTTGTTGGCGATTGTGT
>DAIOGT010000108.1:0-15119 GCA_036745095.1 Pyrinomonadaceae bacterium | reverse complement strand
TGATGAAGTACTGGTACCACTTCGCGATCATGTTTGAAGCACTCTTCATCCTCACTACAATCGACACGGGCACACGCGTCGCGCGTTTTCTCGTCGGCGAATTTGGCGGGAGGTTCTACAAGAAACTCGAGGAGCCGACGTGGGTACCGGGATCGATCGTCACGTCCGCACTCGTCGTTGCGGCGTGGGCGGCTTTCATCTGGTCCGGCTCAATCTCCACGATCTGGCCGATGTTCGGTATTGCCAATCAACTGCTTGCGGCTGTCGCTTTGTGCGTGGCGACGACGATGATTATCAATTCGGGTCGCGCGAAGTATGCGTGGGTAACGATCATGCCGCTCGCGTTTGTGAGTACGACGACGCTCGTGGCCGGCTTCAAATCGATCACTGACATCTTCTGGCCACTCGCGCAAAAATCGGAAACTTACATGCAGGGTATTATCAACACTAGCCTCACAGTAATCATCATGGTCGCGGCCGTCGTCATCATGATCGACTCGATCCGGCGCTGGCTGGGAACGCGCAGCCGACCCCAGATAACGCAGGTACAAGAGCCTCTCTTTGAAAAATCGGTGTAATCTGTGGATAATACGCGTTTTCGTAAGCGTATCTCGCCATAATCTGGACAAATCGAAAGGAATTTTCCCAAGTGGAACTATCGCTGACACTGCGCCGTGCAGCAATTATTGTTGCGGCCACCCTTACATCCCTGGCTCTCGGCATTCCCGCTTACGCGCAATCCCACCCGCCGGGTGGGGAGGCGAATCTGCAGTTGCCGGACCTCACGCAGGTGACCTTCCTGAACGACGCCGTCACCGGCCACAACTTGCTGTTGTTCGGCATCATTATCTGCGTTCTCGGGCTCGGGTTTGGCCTCGCGATCTACATGAATCTAAAGCGATTACCGGTGCACCGCGCGATGCGCGAGATCTCCGAGTTGATCTATGCGACGTGTAAGACGTACCTGACTACGCAGGGCAAGTTCATTCTCATTCTCGAAGCGTTTATCGCGGTTGTGATCATTCTCTACTTCGGCGTGCTCTCCGGAATGGAGCCGTTCCGCGTCGCGATCATCCTGGCGTTCAGTTTGATCGGCATCGCGGGGAGTTACGGCGTTGCCTGGTTCGGTATCCGCGTCAACACCTTTGCCAACTCGCGCACCGCCTTCGCAAGTCTCGAAGGCCGGCCGTTTCCGCTTTACGCCATTCCGCTAAAGGCCGGCATGAGCATCGGCATGATGCTGATCAGCGTCGAGTTGCTGATCATGCTGTGCATTCTGCTGTTCATTCCCGGCAGCTACGCGGGAGCGTGCTTCATCGGTTTCGCGATAGGCGAATCGCTGGGCGCCGCTGCGCTGCGCATCGCGGGAGGTATTTTCACGAAGATTGCCGACATTGGTTCCGACCTGATGAAGATCGTCTTCAAGATCAAAGAAGACGACGCTCGCAACCCCGGCGTGATTGCCGACTGCACCGGCGACAACGCGGGTGACTCAGTCGGCCCCAGCGCGGACGGTTTTGAAACCTACGGCGTAACGGGCGTGGCGTTGATCACGTTCATCATTCTCGGCGTTTCGAATCCGATCGTGCAGGTACAGTTACTGGTGTGGATCTTTATCATGCGCGTGATGATGATTATCGCCAGCGCGCTTTCCTACTTCATCAACGACGCGATCGCGAAGGCCCGCTACAGAAACGCTGACACGATGAACTTCGAAACGCCTTTGACCTCGCTGGTGTGGATCACCTCGGTTGTCTCGGTCGTGATCACTTTTATCGTTTCTTATTTGACGATTCCGACGTTGAGCGGCAATCCGACCCTCTGGTGGAAACTCGCCATCATCATTTCTTGCGGCACGATGGCGGGCGCGCTGATTCCCGAGCTGGTCAAAGTCTTTACTTCAACTGCGTCACGACACGTCAGCGAAGTCGTCACGTCTTCAAGAGAAGGCGGACCATCGTTGAACATTCTGTCCGGACTTGTTGCCGGCAATTTTTCCGGTTACTGGTTAGGTATCAGCATCGTCGGCCTGATGGCGATTGCTTACTTCTTCACCAATCTCGGCGCGGATGCAGGATTTGGCCTCGGCGCGTTGATGGTGTCTCCGATTGCAGCCCCTGTGTTTGGTTTTGGTCTCGTAGCGTTCGGGTTTCTCGGGATGGGACCGGTGACGATCGCCGTCGACTCCTATGGTCCGGTGACGGACAATGCGCAATCGGTCTATGAGCTTTCTCTGATCGAGCAGTTGCCTGGCATCGAAGCGGAAGTCAAAAAAGACCACAACTTTGACGTCGACTTCTCGCGCGCCAAACACCTTTTGGAAGAGAACGATGGCGCCGGCAACACGTTCAAGGCAACAGCCAAACCGGTTTTGATCGGCACGGCCGTCGTCGGAGCGACGACGATGATCTTTTCGATCATCATGGCGCTTACCGAGGGCCTGCGCACCAACGTGGAGAGTCTTTCGCTACTTCATGCTCCGTTCTTACTCGGACTGATCACAGGCGGCGCGGTAATCTACTGGTTCACCGGTGCGTCGATTCAAGCTGTGACCACTGGAGCTTACCGCGCGGTGGAGTTCATCAAGGCCAATATACGGCTCGAAGGCGTTGAGAAGGCCTCGGTGGAAGATAGCAAGAAGGTAGTTCAGATCTGTACGCAGTACGCGCAGAAGGGCATGTTCAATATCTTCCTGATGGTATTTTTCTCGACGCTTGCGTTCGCGTTTGTGGAGCCGTTTTTCTTCATCGGCTACCTGATTTCGATCGCTGTTTTTGGTTTGTACCAGGCGATCTTCATGGCGAACGCCGGTGGCGCGTGGGACAACGCGAAGAAAGTTGTCGAAGTGGATCTGAAGATGAAAGGCACGCCGCTTCACGATGCGACAGTAGTAGGCGACACAGTCGGCGATCCGTTCAAAGACACTTCGTCAGTGGCGATGAATCCGGTGATCAAGTTTACGACGCTGTTCGGACTGCTGGCGGTCGAGCTCGCGGTGAGTTTGACGGCGCGTAACAACGGCAACGCGACCTTGACGCAGGTTCTGGCACTCGTGTTCTTCCTCGTGTCAGTATTCTTCGTCTGGCGTTCGTTCCACGGAATGCGAATCGGAACGACGGCATTGGAGCCACGGCCCGTGGAAACGGAGGTTGTGAGTCGTGCCGCCGGAGACTAGGCCAAACAGGCACAAAGAAAATAGAAAAAGAGCTTATGAGTACTTACGCTAAGGCTGACACATTGATGGGAGCGGCGCTCGCGCCGCTCGACTCCGTCCGCTCCGCGGGTTTAGTGATTGTCTTCAGTCTCTTCATCGCGGCGTGTGCGCAGTTTGCGATTCACATCGGGCCGATACCGATCACGGGACAGACGTTCGCGGTGTTGCTGACGGGCGCTTTGCTCGGATCGCGCTTGGGCGCAGCGGCAGTGATCGCTTATCTAATTGAGGGCGCGCTTGGCCTGCCGTTCTTTGCGAGTGGCGGCTCCGGGCTGGTGCGTTTCTTTGGTCCAACCGGCGGTTACCTCGTCGCTTTTCCAGCAGCGGCGTTCATCACCGGCGCGTTTGCTGAACACGGTTGGGACAAGCATTACCCAACGGCGGTGGCGGCGATGGCGATCGGCTCGCTGGTCATCTTTCTCGGCGGCTGGGCCTGGTTTGCAATTCTGACAAACACACCGCCTGTCGCGGCTTTCAAAATCGCGGTGTTGCCTTTTCTATTGGGTGATGTGATTAAGATCGCGTTGGGCGCGGCAGTGCTTCCGACTGGCTGGGCGTTGTTGAAGAAATGAATGTTTTAAAGGTCAGGTCGCGCAACCGGGAAGAACTGGTTGAGTTCACTGATCAAGTCCAGGAAAAGCTAACGGAGTCAGGCCAGCGTGAAGGGGTGGTTGTGCTTTACGTGCAACACACTTCCGCGGGCCTGACGATCAACGAAAACGCTGATCCGGATGTCGCGCGCGATATGCTTCACGCGCTGCGCACGTTAATTCCTCAACACGGGATGGATTTTCGTCACGCCGAAGAAAATTCCGACGCACATATCAAAGCCAGCCTGACCGGATCATCCGTGACGATTCCATTTAATGACGGGAAACTATTGCTTGGACGTTGGCAGGGAATATTTCTTTGCGAGTTTGATGGCGGCCGCGAGCGCCAGGTGATCATGATGATCCGTTAGTATCCGCGTCTAATTCTTTTAAGATTTCGGCAAACTTCTCCACATCAGCTTTAGTCTTTTCAAGCGCTCGTCGGCTATCGAGATAAGCAGTCCACGTCGGTGTTTGCGTCAGCGCTTTCGTCGTGTCTTCGTCGAGCACCTGGGCCATCATCGCGATCAAATCGCTTACGACGCGGTTGTGCTCGATCAGCCTTTCGATGATCGAGTACGCCAGCCCCGCCTGTTGAAAATCAAGGTCTTCAGCCATTGATCCCTACGATCGCCTCGACTCCGTCCCCAACCACAACGCGCGTTCCTTCAGCGAGATACTCATAACGAACGTACCCGAGTCCGATGCTTCCCCGCTTCGGCGAAATCACCGCTGAGGTCACACGCCCAATCTCCTGATTCTCTGTAGATCGTATGACTGCGCCCGCTTCGATCTGCTGGTCACTCTCGAAACGCATGGCCGTCAGCTTCTTCGCCGGATGGCCGCGATGTTTTATACGCACGATGATTTCCTGTCCAACGTAGCAGCCCTTTGTGTAACTGACCGCGTTGTCGAGATTTGTCTCGGGAACGACATTGGTTTCATCCATATCCTGTCCAAAACGCGCGATTCCGGCTTCGACGCGCAGGATTTCCAATGTGTCCTCACCGATTGGTTGCGCGCCTGCCGCTTCAAGAGCGTTTTGAAGCTCAGCCTTATGCGATGAGTCGATGACTATGTCAAAACCATCTTCACCGGTGTGGCTCGCGCGGAGGATCGTGACAGGAACGTTTTGCCAGGCCCTCTCGACAACGCCATTTTCAGGCAGATCGGAACCGGCCGCATCGAAAACTTTCTGAAGTATCTCGGCCGCGCCTTGCCCCTGGAGGGTTAATAAAGCAGTTTCAGCCGTTAGATCCGACACTTTGAAATCACCCGCGAGTGTGAACTTTGAAATCGTCTTGAGCACCGCTTCATGCGACACAATTTCCGTGTCGATCAGAAACGCCGGCTCACTACCACGAATCACGCGCACCGCGCCGATCAGGCGGCCCTGTACAGTCGGAAACACCGCCGGCATCCAACGGTTCTCCGGCAGATTCTTCACATCATTCGTGATCAGGCCATTGAGAAACATCGTCGCCTCGGACCCACTTACGCGAATGCGCCCTCGCTTCGCCGACAAGTCGATCAGCCCCGCGCCACCATTACGAACCACTTCATACTCAGTCATCAATCGTTCTTTCTAATCTGCGTTAATCCGCGTTTCACGATTTGGTAATCCCGCAACTGCTCCGCTTCACGCCGGTGCGACGCCAGCACCTGCGGGCTCGGATGATAAATCGGCACAAGCACGCGGTCGCTCCACGACTGTATCTGCGAAGCAGCCGTCTTCAAGTTTAACTCGTGATATTGAATGCGCTTCAGCGCCTCGAGCGCAACTGTACCGAGTGTCACGATCATTCGTGGATTGACGATCTCGATCGTGCGTCGCAAAAAAGTGGAACAGTTAGCCAGCTCCTTCTGGGTTGGTTTACGGTTTGCGCCGGATTCAGATCGTGGATTACACAACGCCGCACTCGTTATAAAGATCTCTTGCCGCGTCAAACTGATCGAGCCCAGGAAGCGATCGAAGTTAGCGCCTGATTGATCGCCGGAAAACGGAACACGCGTGCGGTCGGCGCCCTTTCTACCTGGCGCCTCGCCGATAAACATGATGCGAGCATCGGGCGATCCGTTGAGGTCACTCAACACTGCGCTCCGGCCACACATCGCCGGACACAGCGTACAACTCGCCGCGTCTTGCACGAGTTCGTTGAAGAGTTGCTGCTTCACTTAAGCACCGTCAGCTCACGCGTCACGACGTTATAATCACCGTTGCGATACGGCCAGCCGTCAGGTCCGACAAGCTCGAGCCGGATCGTGTGCTTGCCGGGCGTCCAGCCGGTGAGCACGATCTGTTCCCAGCGGTCGATCCACTGCATCTCATCATCATCGACGAAGTAGCGTACGCGATAATCGCCACCGTCACCTTTCAACTTCGCATTCGCAAGTGAAAAGTCGATCACTACTTCTTCGCCGTGCCGAAATGACTTACTATTCGGAAAATTAAAAACCAGCAAGGGCTTCGCCGGATCGACGTTCAACTTCGGATCGTCGGGCTTTGCGGGAACTTGCTTCGCCGCCCTCGACTCAGCACGCAGTTCCTGACGTGGCGGCGGCGAAACAAACGTCGTCGCAGTCGTGTGCGCATTCTCGTTGTTGCCTGAACACGCAGACGACACGAGTGCCATAAGAATGACCATGCAGATCCGGCTTTTGCTGTACATTTTCAGCCCACAGATTACACGCTTAACAATAAACGTTCTAGACATTTCACGAAAACCGATGTAAGTAGCATCTATGAACAACAGAAAACTTACTCTCCTGCTGATCCCCTTGACGCTGGTTGTTGTTGCCATTGCGTTTGCCGGTTGCGAAAAAAACACGACGCCGGTCTCCGGTACTTTTACTCCTGAGATTCAGCCGCTTCCCGCCGGGCTGGCGACTTATGAAGCGATGCCGATCCCGGCAGACAATCCGATGACGCCTGAAAAAGTGGCGTTGGGCCGCCAGTTATTTTTTGACGAACGATTGAGCATCGATAATTCGAAATCGTGCTACTCGTGTCACGTCTGCGAGCATGGTCTAACGGACGGTCTACCGAAAGCGATCGGCCCCGGGAATAAGCAACTGCCGCGTAGCAGCCCGACGCTGTGGAACATTGGATATCACAAGGAATTTTACTGGGACGGCCGCAGCGATTCACTCGAGAAGCAGGCGATGGCGGCATGGAAGGGCGGCAACATGGCCGTCGGCGAGAAGACGGGCGAGATCGCCGCGAAGATAAATGCGTTGCAGGATTACAGAACGCAGTTTCAGAAAGTGTTTCAAAGCGACGCAACACCTGAGAACATGATGCAGGCGATCGCTGCGTACGAGCGAACGATCATCAGCGGCAACACGGCATGGGACCGTTGGCGCGCGGGCGATCAGAGTGCGATGAGCGAAAGTGCGATTCGTGGCTGGAACAACTTTCAGGCGATCAAATGTACCAACTGTCATGATGGAGTTCTGCTTACCGACCAGCAGTATCACAACGTTGGTATTGGCATGGACCAGGAGAAACCGGATCTTGGTCGGTTCAACCACACGAAGAAGCCGGAAGATACGGGTGCTTTCAAGACGCCGACCCTGAGAGACATCGCGAAGTCAGCGCCGTATTTTCATGATGGGAGTGCGAAGACACTGGAAGAGGCAGTGGACATCATGCTCGCGGGCGGCAAACCGAACCAGTATCTAGATAAGAAGAACCTTCAGCCGCACAAGATCTTTCCCGATCAGCGCGAGGCTCTGCTGGATTTCCTGCGGGCTTTGACGGTGGATTGCAATTTGAGCAAGCCACCGCTCCCGCAGAAATAGAGCCGCCGACTAACGCGGATCGGCGCCTAAAGCTCTCTTCTTCAGACGCTCCTCAACCGTGTTCCAGTTGATGTTCGAGAAGAACGCCTCGATATACTTCGGCCGCTCGGCGGGTTTGTAATCGAGCAGAAAGGCGTGCTCCCAAACATCCATCACGAGGATGGGATTAAACCCTGCGACGTTTCCGGTCTCGTGCAGTGTGATCCAGTGGTTCGAGATCCTGCCGTTTGCCGGATTCTGATAACATATGGCCCAACCGACACCGCGCATCTTTCCGATCCCAACGAAATCCGCTTTCCAGATATCGTAATTGCCGAACGTTGCTTCCGCGGCTTTTACAAACGGCGACGTCTGCGCCGGATCGCCGGTGCCGCCACCACTCTGGAGATTGTCGAAGTAATACTCATGCAGGACCATGCCGTTGTACTCGAATCCGAGCCGGCGCGTCAGCTCGGAGTAAGCAGGCATCTCTTCCTGGTCCACATTTCCGTCTTTGATAAATTCGGAAATTCTCTCAGTCAGTTTGTTAGTCTCTTTGACGTAGCCTTCGTAGAGTTTGAAATGCACGTCCAGCGTTTGATCTGAGATCCCTTTAAGGCCGCGGAGATTAAACTGGCGCGGCTGATAAGAGCTCGTTGAACTCATACACACACCTCCTCCTTGATCTGCGTTCTTTTCCGCGTAAATCTGCGGTAAATACTACTCTACCGTCCCAAAACCACCCAGTCGCCGTGCGACGTGCCCATGAAAAGCAGCATGGGAAGTGATAACCAGGCGTTGGTGCGCGAAGCGAGGAAAGCCTGTCGCGCGAGCTCAGGCGCCGCTGCCGGACCAGTGCCCGCAGTTGCCGCAAGGATGCGCTTGTTGTTGGGCCAGATGATGCCCCAAACATTCAACATCATCAGGAAGCCGTAAGCGCCACCAATGCCTATCGAATAGGTCTTGTTGCTGGCATAGTTCTCAGTTCCGACGGTAAATACCGACGTGAAGAAACTGATCAGCCCATAGGTGAAGAGCGCCACCAGCACGAACATCACAATCGCAAACACGCGACCATCTTTCGTCAGCGCCGGAACCTTCTTAATCAGCAGAAATTCGATTGCGAACAGAACTATCGGATACAGCAACCACATCACAAGTACATACCAAATGTTTACCGTGCCGCCACCGATATTGTTGGCGTTGTTTCGGTCAGGCGGGAGGATGTACATCGCGTAGTACATGAGACCAACCAGCACTGTCGCAACAGCGCCCCAGCGAAAGTACCAGAGAGCACGTCCGAGCAGATCGGGATTGACCTTTTTCTTCGTGTCAGCGTCCAGTCCTTTCTGGACAGGCACGTTTATTAAGTTGAAGAAGTACAGGAGTCCGATCCACGTTATACCTGCTACGAAGTGGGCCCAGCGCAGAAATATTCGAGCGAGTGAAGCGCCGTCGGGCGCATTGAACACTCCGTCTTGCAGCATAGCCAGACTGATGGGGAGATGATCAAGTAGCATACGTCCTCCGTGTTGAAAGCCTGGGATTACGCGCGAAGATTACACCTAGACCACGCTGAGCGCAATCACTCGTCAAACGGCCGTGGGCCGGGATCCATGCCCCGGACGCTGGCCTGGTTAATTACGCGAACTTTCAAATCATTATTAATGCGTATCTGACACGACAAACGGACGTTGGGCGCCAGTTCAGCTTCGGCCGCGAGGCGGTTTCGTTCGAGCTCGAGCATTTCCCCGGGTTCGCCCTCGAGAATTTCAACTCGGCACGTGGTGCAGCGCGCGTTGCCGCCGCAACGGTGAAGGATGTCGATGCCCGCGTCTTCAAGGGCGAGGACGAGTTTCTTTCCCGCAGGTGCTTCAGTTTCTACGAGACCGTTCGCAGTCTCAGCTTGAATTTTCGGCATGAATGGTCACTCCTGATTTGTGGCTAGATCTAGCTCCATAAACTTTGCGCCTTCGACCGAAGTATAGTACGGCTCGATTTCGACAAAGCCAATCGAACGATAAAGTGCGATGGCACTGTCCATCCGTCCCGGCAGCGTGTCGAGGCGCATGTGTGTGTACCCAAGCTTACGCGCTTCGTCAATGATCGCGTTAACGAGCACTCGTCCCAGGCCCGTCCCGCGATACGTTGGGCGAACGAAGAGTCGCTTCATTTCACAAACGTTTGGACCGAGCCTGCGCATCGCGATACAGCCGGCGATTTGGTCCTCGTCTTTTGCGAGGAGCAGTCGACCGTCGGGTGACGCGTAGTCGCCGGGCAGGTTTGCCAGTTCCTGATCAAAGTTTTGAAAGCAGAGACTGATGCCGACGCCTTTCGCGTACTCCTCGAAAAGCGTACGAGCCTGTTCGACATCGTTCGCAGTGTTCGCCTGGACGACTCGCATATGCTTTAAAGAGAAACAGGAGACAGGATTGCTCCTGCCTCCTGTGGAAACCTGTTAACTGGTTATCTTACGCTGTGAACGAAGTACCGCATCCGCAACTGCCGGTCGCATTCGGGTTCTTAAATGTGAAGCCGGAACCCATGACGCCGCTTACGTAATCGATTTCGACGCCGTTCAGATACTGCGCGCTAAACATGTCCACAAACATTCGCACGCCCTTCTCGTCGAGAATGAAATCGCCTTCGCGCGACTGCTCTTCAATGTTCAAGCTGTACTGAAAACCAGAGCACCCTCCGGGTACAACTCTCACGCGGAGTCCTGAAGTTTCGGGCAGGCCTTCTTCGCTGGACATGAATTTCTTAATCTCAGTTGCGGCCGATTCGGTGACGTTGAGTGCCACGGTAGGCGCTGAAGTTGCTGACATCTTTTACTAACCTCTCCCAGTCAAATATAGAGTTCAAAGTTCGTTGATTCAGAGTTCAAGTCTTAGCTTCGCGAACTCTGAACTTATCTTATTGTCCTTTTCCCAAAACGACAAGCTCAGGTTTCATCGCCTCGATCGACACCTGGCGCGCGACTTCTTCTGACACTTTCCGGAACGCCTGCGCCTGCGGTGAATCGGGGTGGCTCACGACTACGGGCACGCCCTTGTCGCCGCCTTCGCGGACTTCGATGCCGAGTGGAACCGTGCCCAGGAACGGCACCTGATATCTGCTTGCGAGGCTCTGGCCGCCACCTTCACCGAAGATGTTGTAGCGAGTGCCCGTGTCCGGAGCGATGAAGTAGCTCATGTTTTCAACGATCCCGAGGATCGGAATGGCAACCGTCTCAAACATTCGCAATGCACGACGCACGTCCGCGACAGCAACGTTCTGCGGTGTCGTCACTAACACTGCACCCTGAACAGGCACGAGTTGCGCGAGCGACAACTGCACGTCACCCGTTCCCGGCGGCATGTCGACGATCAGGTAGTCAAGCTCGCCCCACTTCACGTCCGACAAAAACTGCTTAACGAGACCGTGCAGGATCGGACCACGCACAATCATCGGTTTGTCGCCCGGCTGTAGCAGCGCCATCGACATAAACTTCACGCCAAATGCCTCGATCGGCACGAGTTTGTTCCCGTCAACTTCCGGACGCGCTTCGCTGGCGCCGAGCATGATCGGCACGTTTGGACCGTAAACGTCCGCGTCCATCAGGCCGACGCGTGCGCCGTCGAGAGCAAGCGAAACTGCGAGGTTCACTGCGACTGTCGATTTGCCGACACCGCCCTTACCTGATGACACGGCGACGATGTTTCGCACGCCTTCGATTACGAGTTTCTCACCGAGACCGCGGCCTTTTGGCACTTCGGCATCCATCGTCACGGCTACGGAAGTCACGCCGGGCAGGCCGCTGACGATCTCCTTCGCCGCGCTTTCCATTTCTCCTCTTACCGGGCAGGCTGGTGTCGTCAGCACGATGCGAAAGGAGACGTCGCCACCGTTGATTTTGACGTCTCTGACAAAGCCGAGCGTCACGATATCCTTGTGCAAATCCGGATCTTTAATCTGTCGTAAGCTGTCGAAGATGAGTTGTTCGTTTAGTTGAGTCATATCAGTCGAGATAAAATCAGAGTTTCGAACTGGAAAGCGTAGCTGATTGGGATTGACTGTGCAACTCTGTGATCATTTCTTCAATCCGCGTAATGTCGGCGATGCGGATGAGCCGAGCTTCAATGGCCGCTCGGCTTCATTGATCTGTGGCGCACACGTGCGGTTTTCGATACAAATTGACGAGGCGCACCGCATCTCGCAAGCGAGATTCAGGGCGGCGGGTTGCAATGTCCTGGTCGCTTCTGCATCCCTCTTAACTGAAAAAGTCAACGGGATGACGACGGCTGAGGCCGCCGTAGTCGCACAGGACGCGCCAGCTTTGTGTAAACAAGTAGGCGGCGAATCGGAAAAGTGCGTCGCCCTCGCCTGCGATGCACTGCTGGATGCGATCCGCGAGTATAGTAATACCGCGCGCGATGATTGGGCGGGTGACGAAGCCCTAATCTGTACATGCTTCTTTGTCTCAGAGCGCACGATTGAGCGTGAGATTCAAAACCGCGGCCTGATAACCGTTGCCGAAGTGACACAAGCCTGCAACGCAGGCGCCGGCTGCGGCTCATGTCACCAATTGATTCAGGAGATTCTTACTACAAATGATTTATCTCGATAACAACGCCACAACACGTGTAGCGCCGGAAGTGCTCAACGCGATGCAGCCGTATCTGAGCGAGTTCTTTGGCAACCCGTCATCGGCCCACTCGCTCGGTCGTGAGATGAAACGTGCGGTCGAGCAATCGCGCGAACAGGTTGCGAGTTTGATTGGCGCTGCCGAGCCGAGTGAGATCGTCTTCACTTCGTGTGGCTCCGAATCAGACAATTGGGCCATTCGCGGCGTACTTGCGACGCACCCAGAGAAAAAGCACATCGTCACGACCCAGGTCGAACACGAAGCAGTGCGAAACGTCTGCCGCCGGCTTGAAAACGAGGGCTTCGAAGTTACCTGGCTTGGCGTCGATGGAAACGGCGAGCTCGATCTCGAAGAACTGCGCTCCGCTTTACGTCCTGACACGGCGCTCGTTTCAATTATGCTGGCCAACAACGAAACCGGTGTGTTGTTTCCGATCGAGGAGATCGGGCGGATTGTGCGTGATAGATCTGAGGCGGTGTTCCACGTCGATGGCGTGCAGGCGGTCGGTAAGGTTCCGATTGATTTGAAGAACACGTTCGTGGATCTTTTCGCTCTCTCAGGCCACAAGCTGCACGCACCGCAAGGCGTCGGTGCGCTCTATATCCGCCAAAGCGTGGAGTTGCCGTCGTTCATTATTGGTGGAGCCCAGGAGCAGGGACGTCGTGCCGGCACATCCGCCGTTCCAAACATCGTTGGTCTCGGTGCGGCTTGCCGGCTCGCACTTGACGACAACGGTCACGAGCGCATCGAGCGGCTGCGAAACCGTCTCGAAGACGAGATACTCGCGAACATTCCCAACGCACGTCTCAACGGCGTGGCCGATCGTTCCAAGCGCTCGCCAAACACCTCAAACATTTCGTTTGAATACGTTGACGGGCAAAACATTCTCATGCATCTCGACGCCGCCGGTATCTGTGTCTCAACTGGCTCGGCTTGTCATTCGACAACGCACGAATCGTCGCCAACACTGCGCGCGATGAACGTCCCTTTCACCACTGCCCAAGGCTCAATCCGCTTCTCGCTCGGTCGCTACAACACCGAAGCGGAAATCGAAACGACCTTAAGCGTTCTTCCCGGCATCATCGAGAAACTCGCCGCTATGTCGCCTTATGATAAAGAATTGGCGGCACAACGATAGGTCCATAGGACTTATGTGACCTAGATGTCCTATACTATCTTCCGGCGACGATCACTTATCGAAAGGCCTTAAAAGACATAAAGATGAGCACTGTTATAGAACCTCCTGTTCCGCATACTGAGAAAAATCTGGAAGAAGTCGAGACGGTAACCATCCGCTTTGCCGGTGATTCCGGCGACGGCATGCAGTTGACCGGCACGCAGTTCACAAACACGTCGGCGGTTGTTGGGAACGACATCTCGACGCTGCCTGACTTTCCAGCGGAGATTCGCGCCCCTGCCGGCAGCTTGCCGGGCGTCAGCGGTTTCCAGTTGAACTTTTCGAGCCAGGACATTAAGACGCCCGGCGACCAGCCGAACGTCCTCGTGGCGATGAACCCAGCCGCCTTGAAGGTAAATCTTCCTGACCTTGAAGAAGGTGGCACGTTGATCGTGAATACCGACGGCTTTACGGCGGAGAACCTGAAGTACGCCAACTATGCGGCGAACCCGTTAGAGGACGGATCGCTCGCGGGTTATCGCGTACACAAACTGCCGATCTCGACGCTCAACATGAACGCCCTCAAGGGCAACGTCGAGCTGTCGCGCAAAGAAATCGATCGTTCGAAAAACTTTTTCGCTCTGGGCGTGCTCTATTGGCTTTACGACCGCCCGATGGACAACACGCTGAACTGGATTCAAACGAAGTTTGCGAAGAGTCCTGAACTCGCGAAGGCCAACGAGATCGCGCTGAAGACCGGTTATAACTTCGCGGACACGACGGAAGTCTTTACCACTCACTACACAGTCAAGAAGGCACAGATCGCGCCCGGCAAGTATCGGAAGATCACCGGCAACGAAGCGACTGCGATCGGGTTCGTCGCGGCTTCACAGATTTCAGGTCGCCCGCTGTTTTATGGTTCGTATCCGATTACTCCTGCGTCTGACATTCTCCACGAGCTGTCGCGTCACAAGGCTTTCGGTGTGAAGACATTCCAGGCCGAAGACGAAATTGCCGCGGTTTGCGCTGCGATCGGTGCGAGCTTCGCCGGCCAGATCGGATTGACTGGAACCTCTGGACCAGGCGTCGCGCTCAAGCAGGAAGCAATCGGTCTTGCGGTGATGACTGAGTTGCCGCTCGTGATTGTCAACGTTCAGCGTGGTGGACCATCAACCGGCTTGCCGACGAAGACCGAGCAGGCGGATTTGTTTCAGGCGGTTTGGGGACGAAACGGCGAGTGTCCCGCGATCGTCGTCGCGCCGGCAACGCCCGGTGACTGTTTCCACATGGCTATCGAAGCTGTGCGACTCGCGTTCAAATACATGTCACCGGTGTTTTATCTATCGGATGGCTATCTCGCGAACGGTGCGGAGCCGTGGGCGATCCCGGGAATCAACGAGCTTCCCAAGATTGAAGTCAGTTTCGCCAGCGATCCGGCGACGTTCATGCCGTACGCTCGTGATCAGCAAACGCTTGCGCGGCCGTATGCACTTCCCGGCACGCCGGGGCTCGAGCATCGCGTTGGCGGTATCGAGAAACAGCACATCACCGGCAACGTCAACTACGATCCTGAGAACCACCATTTCATGGTCAAGTTGCGCCAGGAGAAGGTAGATCGCGCAGTGGCAGACGTTCCGCTACTCGAAGTGATGGGTGAGTCGACGGGTAAGGTTCTCGTGCTTGGCTGGGGCTCGACCTACGGATCGATTACGTCGGCTGTTGAAAAGCTTCAGCGCGAGGGCAAGAGTGTTTCGTCCGCGCACTTGCGCTATTTGAATCCGTTCCCGCGCA
>DAIOGT010000107.1:1998-15199 GCA_036745095.1 Pyrinomonadaceae bacterium | reverse complement strand
GCAACCAAGCCCGCAGCGACGACACCGCGCCGACGCACAACGCCGTCAACTCCGGTCAAGCGTCCCGCAACCCCAACAACAACGACTGCCGACATCTACTACCAACAAGGCGAAGCACTCTACAACGCGAAAAAATATCGCGAAGCTCTCGATCAATATTTTGACGCGGTTGAAATCAATCCCTCGCTAGCAACGGCACTCTATCGCATCGGCTGGATCTACAACGACCTCGAGGAGTACAACTCCGCGATCGATCCTCTCAAGCGCGTCATCTCGTTGCAGCCAACGAACGCTGCCGCAAACTTTGAACTGGGCTACGCTTACAAAAAACTCGAGCAGTACCCCGCGGCATTGGCTGCGTTCAATCAAACTGTCCGCATTAAGCCCGATCACGCTGCAGCACACTACGAGATCGGTTGGATCGAGAACGAACAGAAAAACTACACCCAGGCCATCAATAGCCTTCGACTTGCCCTAAGCTATCGCGCGAATTACGCGGAGGCACAAAACGAGATTGGTTACGCAATGCGAAACCTCGGCCGTTATCCGGAGGCCATTCAGGCCTATCAGGAAGCGATTCGCCTGAACTCGAATTTCGGTCTCGCGCACCTGGGTCTCGGCGACGTCTATTACTACAACACGAAGCAGTTTGCCGAAGCCGCGAAGGCCTACAAACGCGGTCTTGAACTGCGTCCCGGTAACGCCACCGCTCAATACAACCTCGCCTGGTCTTACAACGATCTCGGACGCTACGCTGAAGCGATCGATGAATTGCGTAAGGCGATTCAGTTGCGTCCCGACTACCCGGAAGCGCACAACGAACTCGGCTATGCGCTCCACCAGTTGAGCCGTTACCAGGAGGCGATTCAGCAGTATCTGATCGCCACCCAGCAAAAGACCGATTACGCGTCAGCTCACTACAACCTCGGCATGTCGTACATCGCTGTGAACAATAGAAACGCGGCGTTACAGCAGTATCGAATTTTGCAACGCATCGACAGTGCACGCGCGACAAAACTTTTCAACCAAATCAGGTAAGCATCCTAACGCGGCGACACCTCATCACAATTCGCGATTCAAGTCTCCTCAGAGCGTCACCTTTTCACTGGTTCTGGTAACACGACAATAGAGCTCCCCATCACGTTTCGGCTCTGTTCGTAAACTTCTGCATTCAGCGTGCGGACCGTTTGACGTGTCCGGCGTCACAAGTGTGCTTATGCGCGTTCAGAGTTCAACCTTTAGGTTGCCGTTCGTTGGGTGTACGAACGCAAGCTAAAGCTTGAACTCTGAACCCAAGCGCTTGAACTCTCGACAACCTTGAAACTCTACCCGCGAGGTTCTTCCATGCATGAATACCAACCCACCATTATCGAAACAAGATCCCTGTTTACAAGATTGCTGATTCAAATGGCTTTTCTACGAGACGAACTCAGACGAAGCCGGATTGAGTTCACGAGGAACCCAGTTGAATTCACGGCCAACACGACTCAGCATCTGATTCTTCGTGTACGAACATTACTCTCGACTCCGAATGTGATACCGGCAACATCGATCGCCGTGGTTGCAATCACGGGCGCGATACTCGTCGTAATTCTAATCGACAAAATTGCTCCAAACTCCCCAGACGTTGCCGCGGCCCTCAAGAACGAAGACCTAACGATGCTCGACTTCTCAAAGCCGCTCGATTCAACAGACAACCCGAGCATCGGAAAGGATGGACCAGGACGAGTCGGATTTCAGAACAAAAAAGGCGAAGGCTCCGGTCCATCACAAAAACTCGCAGAGGGTGGCGGTGGAGGAGGGAATGACAATCCCATACCACCGCAGTCGGGAAAGATCCCGCCACCGTCACCAATCCTCGCTGCGATACCGACCCGGCCACCAATCAATCCACCAGCCCTGCCGGTAGCGGGCATCGACATCGATCCCGCGTTATGGAAAGACATCAAGGCTCCCGTTTACGGCGATCCCGGATCGAAGTCTGAAATTGAATCCAAAGGGCCTGGAGAAGGTGAAGGGATTGGGACCAACCGCGGCTTGGGCATCGGCGCCGGTGATGGGCCAGGTGTTGGACCGGGAGAAAAGGGAAACACGGGCTGCGGCTCCAGGCTGCTTGGTTGTTGCGGTCCGGGTGGCGGGTCTGACAAGGATGGGCATGCTTTTGCAGGTTCTCAAGTGGAACAACGCGCACGCGTCTTGTTCAAGCCTGAACCGCAGTACACGGAGGAAGCGCGCAGGAATCAGATCACCGGCACAGTTATGCTACGTGTAATTTTTTCGAGTAACGGCGACGTCGTTCAGATTCGCGCCGTGCGCACGCTTCCTTTTGGATTGACAGAACGAGCCATCGCCGCCGCACGGCAAATCAAGTTTGTACCGGCGATAAAAGGCGGGCGGCCAGTGTCGATGTTTATGCAGTTGGAGTACAACTTTAATCTTTATTAGCCGCAAAAAGGCACAAAAGTCACATATGAAAAATTTTGTGCGCAAGGTCGCGGATTCTGTTCGTTCTACGGAACAGCGGCGTAAAATCGGGTTCTAACTCAGTTCAGAGTTCTGCCTTTAGGCCGCTGCTCGAGACAGATAAGCTAAAGCTTGAACTCTAAACGTAGCTTCAAACCGTACTCTGTGCTTCGGAGGAAAATCATGCCTCGAGAACTCCTTCCCAAATCCTTGCTGATACTCAGTCTCAGCCTTCTCGCATTGCCCGTGATCATTGTTTTCTCAATGCCACAAACGACTGTTTCCGCACAATCCGGCGAAACACCAGGCGCGCTCACGGTGCTCGACGCGACAGGAAAACCTAAATCGTCCTGCCCTCTCAAACACACCGAGGTGAAGGCCGAGATCAGCGGTTTCATTTCGCGCGTTGTCGTGACGCAGCAGTTTGAAAACCCGTTCCCTGAGAAGATCGAAGCCGTCTACACCTTTCCGCTGCCTCAAAGAGCGGCTGTTGACGACATGACGATGATTGTCGGTGATCGAACGGTACGCGGAAAAGTTTTGCCACGTGAAGACGCGCAAGCGGTTTACGAGGCGGCAAAATCTGGCGGGCAAGTCGCAAGTCTGCTCGACCAGGAACGACCGAACATCTTCACGCAGTCAGTCGCCAACATCCTGCCCGGCGAGAAAGTGAAGATCACGATTAGCTACGTCGAAACGTTGAACTATGCAAATGGCTCGTATGAATTCGTGTTTCCGATGGTTGTTGGACCACGTTACGTCCCCGGTTCAGCGAAAGAACAATCGAAGGGCAATGGTTTTTCTCCGGACACAGATGAAGTTCCCGATGCCTCGCGTGTCACTCCGAAGTCACTCCCCGCCGGCATGAGAAGCGGGCACGATATTTCGCTCCATGTTTCGCTCGATGCCGGTTTGATCATCGATTCCATCGGCTCGAGCACGCACGAGGTTGACATGCAACGTCCTGATATTCGCAGCGCACGACTTCGCCTGAGAGACGGCGCAACCATTCCCAACAAAGATTTTATTCTTCGTTACGACGTCGGCAGAGAGAAGATTCAGGACGCACTGCTGACGCATCGCTCGGAAAAGGGAGGCTTCTTCACGCTGATGCTCCAGCCGCCCGACGCCCTGACACCGAATGACGTGATACCGAAGGAGCTCGTGTTCGTGCTTGACACGTCGGGCTCGATGCAGGGCTTCCCGATCGAGAAGGCGAAGGAGACGATGAAGCTGGCGCTCGACAGTCTCCATCCGTCTGACACGTTCAACCTGATCACGTTTTCCGGCGACACGCGCGTTTTGTTTCCGCAGCCAGTGCCGGCAACGCGCGCAAACCTGAGTAAGGCGCAGGCATTTCTGCGCGGAAGTGCGAGCTACGGCGGAACGGAGATGATGAAGGCGATTAAGGCCGCACTCGAACCGTCTGACAATCAATCGCATGTGCGGATCGTCTGCTTCATGACTGACGGTTACGTCGGCAACGACATGGCGATCATCGCGGAAGTGCAGAAGCATCCGAACGCGCGCGTGTTTTCGTTTGGGATCGGCAATTCAGTGAACCGGTTCCTGCTCGACAAGATGGCGGAAGAAGGACGCGGCGACGTGGAATACGTCGGTCTGGGTGACGATGGATCCGCCGCAGCTCGACGATTTCACGAGCGTGTGCGCAATCCACTACTGACCGACATCACAATCGAATGGAATAACCTGCCCGTAGCAGACGTTTATCCGGAACGCATTCCTGATCTTTTCGGAGCGAAGCCCGTAATCGTAACCGGACGATACACGACCGCTGGTCGCGGGATGATTCGATTGAAAGGAAAGATGGCGGGGAGTGATTTCGTCCGTGACGTTCCGGTTGAGTTTCCGGAGACGATGGCGTCGCACGACGTGCTTGCTTCGCTGTGGGCCCGTGCAAGAATCGAAAATCTGATGGGCCAGGACTTCGCGGGTGCGCAGCGGGGAAATATGCGTCAGGATTTGAAAGACACGATTACGCAACTCGGCATCGAGTACCGGTTAATGACGCAGTTTACGTCGTTCGTCGCAGTCGAGGAGATGATCGTGACTGACGGCGACAAGCCACGACGAATCGATGTGCCGGTTGATGTTCCGGATGGTGTCGTGGGTCAAGATCCTTCGCAGATCAGTAATCCTGTGATGTTGAGTTACAGTCTTGGCGGGAGCGCCATCCACGGGCGCCTCGCGCGAAAATCTGCCCCCGTAACGGCGAGAAACAAACAACCTGCGAGAACTGCAACAGCGAGAAGCACGTCGCCGCCGCCACCAAACGCCGCGCCGGCATTATTATCGGTTGACGCATCCATGGCGGAAACGATTCGTACGAACCAGATTTTGGACCAGAAAAGAGCAGAACTGCAAAAGAAGCTACATCGCTCGGTTCTCGCGGTCGTCCAAAAGCTACAGAGAAATGAAGTCGTTTCGAGCACCGGCGAATTTGAATTCGTTCGCGACGGCAAAGCGGAAGTGCAAGTTTGGTTGACGGAAAAAACAACCGAGGCTTTGGCCCAGTTGAAAGAACTCGGGTTTGAAGTCGTGCTTGACGCGAAGAATTCAAACGTCATCATCGGCCGGGTGCCGGTTGAGAAGCTCGAGGCGTTGGCGACGCTGAAGTTTGTGAAATACGTCTCACCGCAGCGATGAAGTGAGCAATAGAGTTCACGGATAACACGGATCCGTGTAATCTGTTGCGAATGCCGATCGTGATGAAGTTTGGCGGGACGTCAGTTGCTGACGCCGCCGCCTTCGAGAATGTCGCGCGGATCGTTGCCGCAGCGCGTGACGCTTCACCTGTCGTTGTTGTGTCTGCGATGAGTGGCGTGACCGATGGATTGTTATCGGCGACCGCTGAGTCAGTTGGTCCAATATTCAGTCGACACACCGAAACCGCAGCACAACTTTTACAGCCACCTGAGTTAGAGCGCTTCGCCGATTTGGTAAAACGCGCTGAAGACCAGGTGCGCGAGCTACTGCACGGACAGACCTCTTCCTCACGCAAATCGGTTCAGGATGCCGTTGTCTCATTTGGCGAGATTCTCTCCAGCGCCTTAACTGCGGCGGTGTTGAATCAACGTGGCGTCGCAGCGCGGCAGGTTGACGCGCGTCGCTGCATTATCACTGATGAGGAACACACGGGTGCGGCGCCTTTGTTGAAAGAGACGTTCGCGCGAACCGCGAGTGAGGTGGGCCCTTTGCTCGAAACGGGAGTCGTTCCTGTGCTCGGTGGATTCATCGGCGCTACACGCAGAGGCGCGACAACAACTCTGGGACGCGGCGGCTCTGATTACACAGCCGCCCTGATCGGCGCTGCCCTCCACGTTGATGAGATACAGATCTGGACCGACGTTACCGGGGTGTTGACGGCAGATCCGCGGGTCGTGCCTTACGCAGAGACAATCGATCGTTTGTCTTATAGCGAGGCTGCCGAGCTCGCGTACTTTGGCGCGAAAGTTCTTCATCCAAAAACAATACAGCCCGCGATTGAGAATTCCATTCCGGTTCGCATCTGCAATTCGCGCTTGCCTGACGAGCGCGGCACGCTCGTCGGCCCGCAAAGCGAAACGTCACCGCGCGCGATCAAGGCGATCGCGCATAAAACAGGTGTCACGATCGTCCAGATCAACTCCGCGCGCATGCTGGGCGCGTACGGTTTTCTGCGCGCACTCTTTGAAGTGTTCGAGCGACACCGGACTGTTGTCGATGTGGTCACGACATCGGAAGTCAGCGTTTCGCTTTCTTTAGACGAGGCGACCGCGCTGCCGGCGATCGTTGAGGATCTGGAACGACTGGGTACGGTCGGGATCGAAAGGGGCCGCGCGATCATCTGCGTAGTCGGCGAAGGGTTGCGAGGCACTCCGGGAATTGCGGGTCGTGTGTTCAGCACGATCAAGGACATCAATGTGTCGTTGATCTCGCAGGGAGCGTCAAGTGTCAATTTTACTTTTGTGATTGAAGAAGAGCGTGTGAACGAAGCGGTGACGAGACTGCACGAAGAGTTTTTCAGCCACGATAAACGTTGATGCCATGGACTTGTCTCAAAGGCAATTCACGTTAGCTGCTAATGAATCTTTTTGAACTGACGCGGCAACTGATCGATATTCCGTCTGTGACCGGCGAAGAGCCGGCGGTGGGGCAGTTTATTTCGCGCTATCTCGAGCAGCTCGGCTATCACGTTGAGCGACAGGAAGTCGCGGTTGATCGTTTTAATGTGATTGCGACGACCGAGGCGCCGCCGCGTATCGTGTTCTCGACGCACATGGATACGGTGCCGCCCTTTATCGTGTCAAGCGAAGATGACGAATTTATTTACGGGCGAGGTTCGTGTGATGCGAAGGGAATCCTCGCGGCGCAGATCTTTGCCGCGCAGCGTCTGCGTGATGAGGGCGTGAACGATGTGGGGTTGTTGTTCACTGTCGATGAAGAGCTCGGCAGTTTGGGCGCGCAGGCAGCGAACAGACACCCAGTCGCGCGTGAGTGTCGTTACCTCATCAACGGCGAGCCGACTGACAGTCGTTTAGCAACGGGAACGAAGGGCTCTGTGCGTGTGATCATCACGACCGAGGGTCGGGCGGCGCATTCGGCGTATCCGGAAGCGGGCGAGTCGGCGATTGAAAAGTTGCTCGACATTCTAGATGACATTCGCGCGTGTGAATGGCCTGAAAACAGTTTCTTTGGAACTACTACGTGCAATATCGGCGTCCTCAATGGCGGCACGCGTCCGAACGTGATTGCAGATAAAGCACGTGCGGAATTGCAAATTCGGCTCGGGATCGATATAGAGCACGTCAAAAGAGTTCTCGATGATGCGGTCGGGACGCGTGGGAGCCTCGAATATGCATCGGCCCACAATCCGGTGCGATTGTTTTCGGTCCCTGGTTTTGAAGAATGTGTCGTGAGGTTTACGACAGACGTGCCCTATTTATCAGCGTGGGGCAGGCCGTTACTGCTTGGGCCCGGATCGATTCTCGACGCGCACACAGATCACGAACGGATTTCCAAACGGGATTTGGCGCAAGCCGTTGATTTGTATTTGAGGTTGGCGAAACAACTGTAAATACATGAGAGTCGCGTTAATTGGATACGGAGCGATGGGCCGGTTAGTCGAGACTGGAGTGCGCAAAGCTGGCGACGAAGTCGGTCTCGTGATTTCGAGCAAAGACGGCGCGCCGCCTGTCGAGCAGCTTGTCGAAAAACTCCGCGGTCATGATGTCGCGATAGATTTCTCCGTCGCCGAGGCGGTGTTAAATAACATTGAGGCGTGCGCACGCGCAGGTGTTCCACTTGTCGAAGGAACGACCGGATGGAAACAACATGAGTCAGCCGCGCGGCAGATCATGACGGAACACGCAGGCGCGATGGTCTACGGCGCAAACTTTTCGATCGGCGTGAACCTTTTCTACCGCATCACCAAGCAAGCGGCGGCATTATTTTCTGCCGTTGATGGGTATGCAGCGTTTATCGAAGAAGCTCATCACAGTCGTAAGCGCGATGCGCCTTCCGGCACGGCCTTGAAGCTGCGCGACTTGATGTCAGAACACCTCGGGCCTGACATTCCGACTTCATCGACACGCGCAGGCCACATCCCCGGCACGCATCGAGTCGGTTTCGATTCCGAAGCTGATCAGATTTTGCTGGTGCATACAGCGCGGTCGCGCCAGGGCTTTGCAAATGGCGCCTTACTCGCCGCACATTGGCTCGTTGGACGAACAGGGGTGTTTGAATTTTCAGACGTAATCGAAGAAATTATCGCCACAAAAAAGCATAAATAATCATTTGTGTTTGTTGTGCTTTGTGTGGCTAAACGGAGGTCACTATGACATTACAAACTGACTGGCTTCGCGGCTGTGCAACGGCTCTGGTCACTCCCTTCACTTCCGACGGCGCCGTTGATGAGTCACGGTTGCGTGACTTCATCGAATACCAGATCTCCGGCGGCGTCCGCGTGCTCGTTCCCTGCGGCACAACCGGCGAGAGCGTGACGATGTCTGACGAAGAAAATCAGCTCGTCATCCGCACCACTGTCGAACTCGCGCGCGGTCGCGCGAAAGTCGTCGCAGGAACTGGCAGTAACTCAACCGCCGTCACCATTCAACGCTCGCAGACGGCGCGCGAGATCGGCGTCGATGGCGTGCTGACAGTCGCACCTTATTACAACAAACCAACACAGGAAGGACTGTACGCTCACTTCCGTGCGATCGCCGAAGCAGTGAGCGGCTTGCCGGTCGTGATCTACAACGTTCCCGGTCGCACCTCGTCAAACATCAACGCCGAGACAACACTGCGACTCGCACGCGACGTCGAGAACATCGTTGCCGTTAAGGAAGCATCAGGCAATCTCTCGCAGATCATGGAAATCCTGCGTGGCCGTCCCGAAGGTTTTCGTGTTATCTCCGGCGATGATTCGCTGACACTCGCGCTGATCGCGCTCGGCGCCGAAGGACTGATTTCAGTTGCTTCAAACGAGGCGCCGGAGCTCATGTCGCGTCTCAACGATCTTGCACTTGCGGGCAACTGGGATGAAGCACGCGCATTGCACTATCGGCTGCTGCCGTTGATGGAAGGCAACTTCATCGAATCGAGTCCTGGTCCAGTCAAAGCCGGGCTCGCACTCATGGGCCTCATCGAAGAGAACCTTCGTCTGCCACTCGTGCCTGTTCAGGAAAAGACGCGCGAACGCATGCGTGAGATTTTGACCGAAGTCGGTTTACTGAAGGAAACTTCGCATGCCGTTGCGTGAACAGATCGAGGCGCTTGCGGCGCGTGAAGACAAACGGTTTTCTCGCGAAGACAGGGCCGTTTTTGACGACTTCAAGCGCGCGCTCAATCGCGGCGAAGTACGTGCTGCTGAAAGAGACGCGAGCGGCAAGTGGGTCGTAAACACCTGGGTCAAAGAAGGTTTGCTGCTCGGTTTTCGCCTCGGCGCGATCACGGACATGTCCGCCGGCGAGAGCTTTAAGTTTTTCGACAAAGACACTTATCCGGCGCGGCCAACAACGATTTCAGACAACGTTCGCATCGTTCCTGGTGGCTCGACTATCAGAGACGGAGCTTACATCGCACCTGGCGTTGTCTGCATGCCGCCGATGTTTGTAAATGCCGGCGCTTACGTTGATGCGGGAACGATGATCGACAGCCATGCCCTCGTCGGTTCGTGCGCACAAATCGGACGACGCGTTCACATTTCCGCGGCGGCGCAGATCGGCGGCGTGCTCGAGCCTGTCGGCGCTGTGCCGGTGATCATCGAAGACGACGTGCTCGTCGGCGGTAATTGCGGCGTTTACGAAGGCACGATTGTGCGCGAGCGTGCAGTGCTGGCATCCGGCACCATCCTGACGGGCTCGACCCCCGTTTACGATCTCGTTCGCGGGGAGATCTACCAGCGAAAGGCCGATGGACCACTCGAGATACCGGCAGGTGCAGTTGTTGTTCCGGGGGCGCGCGCGGTGACGACGGAGCGTGGCCGCGAGTGGGGATTGTCGCTCTACGCGGCGGTGATTGTTAAGTATCGCGACGAGAAAACTGACACGGCGGTGCGCTTAGAGGATTACCTGCGTTGAATAAGTTTGCACCACCGAAACGTTTGCAGGGGATCGAGAAAAGCGTTATCCGCCAGGTCTTCGATCGTGCGCGACCTGGCAGCATCAATCTCGGCCTCGGCGAGCCCGACCTGCCCACGCCTGACGTGATTCGCAAAGCCGCAGTCAAGGCGATCGTCGAAGAGCAGAACGGTTACACGTCGCACGCTGGTCTGCCGGCGCTGCGCCAAAAAGTTGCGGGTGATTATCAGTATCTCGAAGGACGTCCGGAACGCGTCGTGATCACGGCTGGTTCGCAGGAAGCGTTATATTTAGCGTTACTTTCGCTCGTTGACGAAGGCGACGAAGTGTTGCTTCCGAATCCCGGGTTTGTTGCGTACCCGACGATTGTGAAAATGGCGGGCGGCACGTCCAGGTTTTATCGAATGCCGCGCGAGAATGGCTTCGCGTTTGATGTCGAGGAGTTTCGACGAGCGCTGACGCCGCGCACGAAGGTCGTGGTTTGTATCAGTCCGTCGAATCCGACCGGTCGCACTTTAACAATGGAGAATTTGTCGGCGATCGGAGACGTGCTGCGCGATCAAGGTGCTTACCTGATCAGCGATGAGATCTACCGCGATCTTTACTACACCGCCAAGCGGCCGGGATCGTTGTCTTCGTTTTACGATCGCACGATCGTGATAGGTGGACTATCGAAGTCGATGAGCATGACGGGCTGGCGTCTCGGTTGGTTGTGTGGTGAGGACGCGTTGGTCCAGGCGATGCTTGTTCTTCACGGGTATGTGACGACATGCGCGTCGACAGTGTCACAGAAAGCGTCGCTGGTGGCGTGGACGGAAGAAGCTGAAGAGGCACGCGCTGGTTTTCGTGAAACGTTTCGTACGCGGCGGGATCATCTGTTGAGGTTGATCGATGCGGAATTGGGATTGCAGGCTGTCACGCCCGACGGGGCTTTTTATACGATGCTGGACGTGAGTAACTATGGATCGTCAATGAAAGTTGCCGAGGCGTTGTTAGAGCAAAAGGTAATTACCGTGCCCGGTGCAGCGTTTGGAAGTGAGAGTGAAGGATTTTTGCGTGTTTCATTCTGCGCGGGCCTGGAGATGTTGGAAGAAGGTGTGCGGCGGATCAAGAGTGGATTAAATTCGATGACGTAACAGTAATCTATGACTAAATACCGGGTTGGAATTTTAGGCGCGACGGGAATGGTGGGGCAGCGGTTTATTCAACTGCTCGAAAATCACCCGCAGTTTGAAGTGACTGCAGTAGCAGCATCAGATCGTTCCCAAGGAAAAACTTACGGCGACGCGTGCACCTGGCGACTCAACGGTGAAATGCCAAACGCCGTGCGCTCGTTACCTGTGCAACCACCCGCACCGCCACTCGACTGTGATCTCGTGTTTTCGAGTCTTCCCGGCGACATCGCGCGCGAAACTGAAGGCAGCTTCGCAAGTGCAGGTTATCCGGTTATCAGTAACTCATCCGCGTTTCGCATGGATGAAGACGTGCCTCTCCTCATTCCGGAAGTGAATCACCAGCATCTTGATCTCCTCACGCGCCAGCGAGAACATTACACATCGGGCGGCTTCATCGTCACGAATCCGAATTGCTCGACGATCATGGTCGCGCTCGCTCTTGCGCCTCTGCATGCGATGTTTGGTGTCTCAGCCGTCGTGGCGACGACGTTGCAGGCACTTTCCGGCGCCGGTTATCCGGGCGTCGCTTCACTCGACATTCTCGACAACGTACTCCCGCACATCGGTGGCGAAGAAGAAAAGATCGAAACAGAGACCACCAAGATTCTCGGTCGGTTTATGAACGACCACATCGAACCCGCGCCGATGGCCGTAAGCGCGCAGTGCAATCGCGTGAACGTTGCCGACGGTCACATGGCCGCCGTACGCGTGAATTTCACACGCAAGCCCGACATCGCCGAGGTTCGCGATGCTTTGAGCGCCTTTCGTTCGTTGCCACAGGAGCTCGGTCTCTACTCTGCGCCGCCAAATCCAATCGTCGTTCGTGACGAGCCGGACCGCCCGCAGCCGAAACTCGATCGCGACGCGGGAAACGGCATGACGATCACTGCCGGCAGGTTGAAGGAAGATACTGTGCTTGATTACCGGTTTGTGGTGCTGAGTCATAATACGATTCGCGGCGCGGCGGGTGCAGCGATTCTCAATGCTGAATTGTTGATCGCCCTCGGACATTTGCAGACAAGATGAGCAGCATTTTCATGATCAAGCCTTTACTCGTCGTTCTATTTATCAGCATTTCAGCAGCAGCACAGTCCAAAGCAACTCTTGACGACCAAATAAAACCGCTGGTTGCGTCGTTCAAAGGCAAGGTGAGTCTCTTTGCCAAAAACCTCGATACAGGCGAGACGTACGGACTCAATCCGGATGAACGTGTGCGCACGGCGAGCACGATCAAGATCGCGGTCATGATCGAGGCATTCGCACGCGTGGCTGAGGGAAAAGCAAAGTGGACCGACGAAGTCGTCCTCACAAAGGAAAAGAAAGTTTCCGGCTCTGGCATTCTGAACGAGCTCTCGGACGGACTAAGACTCACGCTTCGCGACGCCGTCAATCTAATGATGATCGTCAGCGACAACACCGCGACGAACCTCGTGCTCGACGTGTTGACGACCGATGCAGTGAACGCGCGTATGGAGTCGCTCGGTTTCAAACAGATAAAGATCATGCGAAAGGTCGGCAGCGGCGGCGAGAGTGCTGTGGGTAAAGTTGCGGAGAACAAAAAGTTTGGACTCGGTATGGCGACGCCACGTGAAATGGTGCTCGTGATGGAGAAACTGGATCGTGGCGAGGTGATCAGTCCGGCTGCGTCCAAAGAGATGATCGAGCTGATGAGACGCGAGCAAGGTCGCAACACGATCGGCCGTTCGCTCTGGAATGTTCCCCTCGCGAGCAAGTACGGCGCGCTCGATCGGCTGCGCAGTGCGGTCGGCATTCTCTACACGAAGAACGGGAAGATAGCGATGGCGATTTGGTGTGACGACATGCCGGAAACAATCTGGTCCGTGGATAATCCTGCGTACCTTTTGATCTCGCGGTTGTCTGAAGTGCTGGCGAAACTCTAGAGTTGTACAAGCTTTGGTTGTACACAGAAACGGGCGGCAGCGGCGCACCCGCACGCAGCTGCCGCTCTCTTAGGGATCACCG
>DAIOGT010000107.1:0-1898 GCA_036745095.1 Pyrinomonadaceae bacterium | reverse complement strand
AAACGGGCGGCAGCGGCGCACCCGCACGCAGCTGCCGCTCTCTTAGGGATCACCGTGATGGCTGGGCCATTCTGGGCCACGTGCTCACCTAATGTTAAGATTCGAGTTATGAATTATCTGAGAGGTAAAACCGGCTAATGCCGCCCGCCCTGATGCAAGGCGTCAGGGCAACTCAAACGGCACGGCGAATCGTAACACTATTTAGTGAATTCAACAAGGTAGCAGACAGCGCCTCATCGCGCTGTTCCTCAGAAGGGACAGTTTGAGATGGGCCGCTCCTACCGCTCCCGCCCTAAGAGACTGGGCGCGAAGCTGAAAGCCATCCGAATGCAGTTGGGATTGACGCAGTCGGCGATGATAAAGGCGCTCGCGGTGAAAGACGAACCCCTACGTCCCGCCAGTATCTCAGGTTATGAACTTAGTGAACGCGAACCACCGCTCCTCGTGTTACTCCGTTATGCGAGGCTTGCCGGCTGCACCATGGAAGAGCTGGTCGATGACAAGATCAAATGGCCTTGATCCTCGGATTCACGCCTTCGCTGCGACATTCTTTGTCTGTTTTCCGGTCACAATTTTCGTCACTTCCTTCTTAGTTTCCTCAGAAACCCTTTGAAATCAATCCGGCATGAGTCTTGAAGCCTGTCTGGCGGCTACGGCCGTTGTTTTTAACGGACAGGTTGCAAACGGATGTCGCTGATATTGTCTCTGATAGGATTTGCTGCGCTGGCGATGATTGTTCACGAGTTGGGCCATCTGCTCGCCGCGCGTGCGTGCAACGTTGCCGCCTCTGAACTGGGGCTCGGCATGGGGCCGCGACTCGCCGGGTTTCGTGTCGGCAACCTGCGCTTCAACCTGCGCGCGATACCGATCGGCTCTTTTGTCATGCTCGATGGCACGGCTTTGAAAGAGAGGTCCGTGCGTGCGCAACTCCTCGTGCATCTCGGCGGCGTTATCTTCAACCTCATCGCCGGGCTCCTCACTTACGGAACAACTTTCGGTTGGTTGAATCTACTGCTTGCCGCGGGCAACATTCTTCCGCTTTACCAGCACGACGGATGGAAGTGCGGCGTCGTGATCATGCGTGCCTTGATGCGCGGCACGAGCCAGCCTGCGGAGCGAGTGTTTACTTTCTCCGGCGGCTTCGTGAGCTTGTTGATCGCGTGGGCCGTAATGCGCATGTTTGTTTAGCCACAAAAAAGCACAAAAGCACAAAAGATTTCTTCTGAAATCCTTTGTGCGTTTTTGTGCCTCTGTGGCTGTTCGTTATTTCTTGATCGACACCCAGACACTGTAGCTGCTGCCGTCGAACAACGTCGCTTTCAGCAACCACGTGCCGTGTGCGCCATTGCCAAGTGCCTTGGTGCTAATGTTGTAGTGCCACTCAGTGCCGGTAAGCCGGAACTGATTTCCGGTCGTAGCTGAATCCGTCGGCGTCGCATCGATCGGTGCATCTCCATCCGTTGCGTTCGAGTACTTGATTGCCTGGAGTGTTTGTACGCCAGTCGTCAGTGGTACTCCGAAACAGATCGCATTGAACTTCACCGGAATCGTGCTGTTCAGTTTGAACGCGCGCACCGGATCCGCGAAGCTGCCTCCGGTTCCGAGTTCCACTGCTCCACCGATTGGAGACAGGAAGCCATTGAATGCGCTGCACGCTGTCAAAATGGTGAGCTTATCTTCGACGAAGATGAATGTGTAATTCGCGCCACCATTACCGTCGTTAATCGCGAGCGTTCCGATCCTGATCGTGTACTGTCCCACAAGCTCGCCTGGATCGCGTGTGAGCGCTCCGGTAAACACGTCCGAGAATGCCAGCGAGCCACTGGTTATCTGGTAAGTGAAAACCGGATCGGGATCGGCGAACGTCTTGGTCTGCGGGTCTGCCTTGACCGTGATCG
>DAIOGT010000106.1:1262-15228 GCA_036745095.1 Pyrinomonadaceae bacterium | reverse complement strand
GTCAAGGCCTCTGCGCGATCCCCGTCCTCGTGCGCACCCGCACCGGTTACCAAAATCTTTGCCGTCTGATCACCCTCATGAAATTGCGTGTGCCGAAACACGCAAAGCCAGGTGAATGCATCGTCACATCCGACGAGCTGGCGGCACACACGAAGGGCCTGATCTGTTTGACCGGCAGTTTTGATGGACCAATTGCCACCGCCCTCACTCCCGGAGATCCAGACAACATCTCCAAAGCACAGCGCGCGACCGAATGGCTGATCGAACTCTTCGGCGAGAAAAACGTGTACGCCGAACTACAGCGCCATTTCGATCGCGAGGAAGAGGCCCGCAACCATCTCACGATCGAGATCGCGCGTCGTAATCGCTTGCCTTTGCTGGCAACTAACGGCGTGTGCCACGCAACACCCGCACAGCGTGAAGTCGCCGACGTCTTCACCTGCATTCGCCATCACGTGCGACTCGAAACCGCCGGACGACTGCTGGCGCAAAACTCCGAACGCTATCTGAAGTCAGGCGCGGTGATGGAGAAACTGTTTGCGGATTTGCCGGAAGCTATTGCAAACACTTCAGAACTCTCCTCGCGACTGGAGTTCACACTCGAAGATCTCGGCTACGAGTTTCCCAAATATCCGGTACCGCGTGGCGAAACCATGACGTCGTTTTTGCGCAAACGCACGGAAGAAGGCGCGCGCTTGCGCTACACGGGCACGCACGGCATGCCGACTTACGAGCGCGCCCGCCCGCAGCTCGAGCGCGAGTTGAAGTTGATCGAAAAGCTCAAGCTGGAAGGTTATTTCCTGATTGTTTGGGACATCGTCCGGTTTTGTAACAGACAGGGAATTCTGGTCCAGGGACGCGGCTCGGCGGCAAACAGCGCGGTCTGTTATTCACTCGGAATCACTGCCGTCGATCCGGTCGGCATGGATCTGTTGTTTGAACGTTTTCTTTCTGAAGAACGAGGCGAATGGCCCGACATCGATCTTGATTTACCGAGCGGTGATCAGCGCGAGAAGGCAATTCAATACGTCTACGAACGCTACGGAAAACTCGGCGCGGCAATGACCGCAAACGTCATTACTTATCGAGGACGCTCGGCCGCGCGTGAAGTCGGGAAAGTCCTCGACTTCGACGACGAAACACTCGCGCGTCTCGCCGCACTCGTCCACACGTGGGAATGGAAAGATCCAAACGACTCCAGCGAGCGACAGTTTCGCGATGCCGGTCTGGATCTACGCCAGCCGCGCATCAGAAAGTTTTTTCAGATTTATCAACTGGTGCAGGATCTGCCGCGTCACCTTGGGCAGCATTCAGGCGGCATGGTGATTTGCCAGGGCCAGCTCGATGCGGTCGTGCCGCTCGAACCCGCCGCGATGCCCGGACGCGTAGTGGTCCAATGGGATAAGGAAGATTGCGCGGATCTTGGGTTGATAAAAGTCGACCTGCTCGGGTTGGGGATGATGTCAGTGCTGGAGGATTCAATCGATCTGATTCGCGAGTCGTATGGTGAGGAGGTCGATCTCGCGCATCTGCCACAAAACGACGAGGCTGTTTACGATGCACTGCAACGCGCCGACACGATCGGAATGTTTCAAGTTGAAAGCCGTGCACAGATGTCGTGCCTGCCGCGACTGCGGCCCGCAAACTTCTACGATATCGTGGTCCAGGTCGCGATTATTCGACCCGGTCCCATCGTGGGAAACATGGTCCATCCCTACCTCAAACGCAGGCAGGGCAGAGAACCGGTCACATACGCACATCCGCTGCTGGAGCCGGTCTTAAAACGCACGCTCGGAGTGCCGTTGTTTCAGGAGCAACTCCTGCGTATGGCGATGATCTGCGCCGGCTTTTCCGGTGGTGAAGCGGAGGAGCTGCGGCGCGCATTTGGTTTCAAACGCTCGGAAGCGCGGATGAAAGCGATCGAAGGAAAACTGCGCGAAGGCTTGAGTAAAAATGGAATCACCGGAAAGAAACAGGATGAGATCGTGTTGTCGATCAGCTCGTTTGCGCTTTACGGTTTTCCGGAGTCGCATGCGGCCAGTTTCGCGCTCATTGCTTACGCGAGCGCGTATCTAAAATGTAATTACCTCGCGGCGTTCACGGCCGCGATTCTCAACAACCAGCCGATGGGTTTTTATCAACCCTTCACGCTCATCAAGGATGCGCAACGTCATGGGCTGAAAGTTTTGCCAATCGACATCACGTGTTCTGACTGGTTGTGCACGATCGAGAAATCGGAGGACGCGGGGCTCGCAGTTCGTCTCGGTCTGAGATACGTCAAAGGTCTGAGCCAGCAGTCAGGCGAGGCGATTGTGCGCGAGCGAGCTGCGGGTGAGTTTGTCGGCATCGACGACCTGCGTAATCGCGTGCCGGAACTGCGCAAGGATGAATTGCGAAAACTGGCTGCCGTGGGAGCGTTGAATTTTATTCAGTCTGCTACTCGTCGTGATGCGCTGTGGCAGGTTGAACGTGTGACGCGTGATGCCGGCGAGCTATACGAAGGATTACTGGAGAATGACGGCAACTCACCGCTACAACAAATGACATTGACGGAGCGAGTGGACGCAGACTTTCGCGGTACCGGATTGACGATAGGTAAACATCCGGTTGCGTATCATCGGATAGAGTTGAACAAACTGAAGGCGCTCAGGGCGATCGATATCCGGAAGTTGCGCAATGGAACGTTTGTGCGTGTGGCCGGCTGGGTGATTGTGCGACAGCGACCGGGCACGGCGAAGGGATTCATGTTTCTGAGTCTCGAAGACGAGACTGGTGTCAGCAATATCATCGTCACGCCGCAACTCTTCGACAAGTACAGGCTCGAGCTGGTGGACCACCCGTTTCTGTTGATCGAGGGAGCACTGCAAAACCAGGATAACGTGATATCGGTGAAGGCGAGCCACGTGCAGCCACTCCAGTTCGCGGTCGCCGCCACACCCTCGCACGATTTTCATTAGCGACAAAAAGGCACAGAAAAGTTTTAGCCACAAAAAGGCACAAAAAACACAAATTAATTTTTTGCATCAGAGTGGCTCGATTTAATTAGCGCGCTCTTTCTCTTAGATATTTTGTGTTTTTTGTGCCTTTTTGTGGCTAAAACTAAGCGGGGCGGGCGGCCTGACGCGGCGGGGCTTCAATCAAACCCTGAACAACCTGCGCGACCTGTGACAACGGCTTTGGCTTTCGTAAAAACGCGTCAGCGCCGCAGCGTCGCGCTTCATCTTCGATATCTGCCGAGCCATAAGCTGTCAACACAACGATCCGCGTTTGCGGGTTTACTGCTCTGATGAGCTTGATCATGTCGAGGCCGTCGTGACTGTTCGTCATCGTGAGGCGTAAATCCTGAATGACGACTTTATAATTCGTGGCGCCAACGAGTTTTTCTGCTTCTTCAATTTCGGAAGCCGTATCAACTTTGTATCCCTGCAACGAGAAATACTCGCTCATCGAGAAACAGATTGATTCCTCATCGTCAACGACCAGAAGACGCGGCATTGGTGTTTCCGGCAAAGACTGTCCGTCTCGCCCGAGCCAGAGCTGCTTCAACCGGCCGGAGACTTTCTTGAGGGTTCCAAATCTACTCTGCTTCACGGGGCACACCAGCACGAACACACTTCAGTTCGTTAGAAATTTACGAGATTTCTGTTCAGCTCTCGAGGTACTCATCGTCGCCACTCCGCACAGATTAACGATGAGGTCAAGACGACAGTTTCCGGCAACTGTCACTTGACCGAAAAGCTAGATAGGAATTGCTGCCCGAACATTGGGCCGCTGTGTAGCTGGACCAATTCTTCCTGAAATACTTTGCGAGGCCGGCTTGGTGATTATGTATAGCAGCACTTCACACACTTCGCGCGTGCCGGTCCCAATCGTGTTCCCCTTCTCATCCTGGAGAGCATAGATTTGCCCGTTTGGATCGAGCGGAAAAATCATTGGTTTAGCGTACATTAAAAAGTCTCCCTTAAAGACCCGGGCTCTGTTAAATAATTCGTCCCTTGTAATAACGTGCTCAAAATTCTATGCGAAACGATTTGGCACCCTCAACGGAGGGTGCCAATCGTGTCATCGCGATTTGAAGCGCTTCCTTACCGCACCCGCGACACCGAGTAGACCGGTACCCAGTAAAAACATACTGGCCGGCTCTGGAACGGCTTCACCGGTGATTTGTCCCTGGACTGTGGTTATTCCATTGTTTGACGCCGGAGGAACCAGGTTCAGAGGATTGTTGGTAATAGAATAAGTAATCCCGCCGATGGTGATTGAGCTGACCGTGAAATTGACCACGCCAGTTCCGGAATTACTCGCGCTAAAGGTCCCACTGAAAGTTGCCGCGAAGCTATCGCTTCCCGGAACGGGGACAGTTTGTGTGATCGTGAGCGTGAATGTGCCGGATGCGCTTGCACCGCCGCCGCTCACGAAGGTCTGAAAATTACCGAAGCTGGAACCAGTGGGAGTATTCAAGCTGGTAGATCCCAGTCCAGTAAAGGTGATCATGAGAGCATTGCCCATGCCACCCGTGAAAGTAACAGAGTTAGTACCGCTACCAGCACATCCCACACACGTAAAAGTTCCTGAAGTGGAGAATGTAACCGGGTCAGCCTGGGCCTCCGCCATTCCGAGTGACAGAACTGCTAAAAGCAATGCACTCATTAGGGATGTTTTGAAAACACCTTTCATGGTAGCTCCCTGTATCGCGTCGATATACGTCCGCACCTGCCCATGAAAGGCAACGTCGATCGCCGGGCTTGGCACCCCGTTAAGGGTTGAATGCTGCACAGCCGCGGGACAACGCGGCTGTGAAACATGTTTACTGCGATACCCAAAGAAAAGTCCGAAAGCGAAGCCGCTTTCAGTTATTTCTTCGCAAGCCGCCGGCGAACACCTGCTGCAAGACCTACCAGACCGGATCCCAGCAACAGCATGCTGGCGGGCTCCGGAATCGGTTCGACCGCACTGCCACCGAGTCTAACCTGCCTGATGTCCTCAAAAACGGCGCCATTAATCGCGGTTAAGCTGATGGAAGTGATTAATTGTCCGTTGATGGCCGTGACTGTGAAGAAGTTCTGGCCGTTAGCATCGACCATGAAATCGTCTTCAAAGAAACCGCCATCGATGTTGACACCTTCGACGTGAATAAGGACTGAGCCACTGGTCGCGGCGTTGATATTGAATACCGCTCGAGTAAACGTGTCGTTATTCGCTAAGCCGAAGGTAAGTTCGGTTAATGCGGTGTTGCCGGTGCCACCACTGACCGTTGCCTGGCCAGAGGGATTGGCATTCAACAAGCCGCTACCACTTGAAGAAGTAAAGTTGACCAAAAGGTTGTTTGCGCCAACCGTACCTGTGACGGTAAGCACATCAGTTGCGGGGTTGAGCAGGACATTATCGGTACCCTGGTTGTTTACGCCAGTGATAACCACAATGTCGGCTTTTGCTGTACCCGCGGCTACGCTGACGATTGCGAAAAACGCCAACGCGAGTACAAGTTTTTTGGCAGACCCATTGCGGGACATTTTGTAAATTGCTCCTTGTGTACTTGACTTCCGAAAGAACAGGAAGCCGTAGACTCAACTCTGAAGGGAGGCCTAAGTCACTAAAGCGATGCGGGGCAATGCAGGCCTAATGAACTCAGCCAAAAACACTCGGAAAACTACCCGAGAAACATACGTATGTTTGGCACTTGCCCAAAATGCTGCAATCGATGAGCCATACCCCAAAATAGGCGCGATATGGTGAAAACCTCGGAATTTTTGAATGAAACTGACGCCGGTGAGATAACGAAGAATTCGATGTCTGAGATTTAGACTAGCGGTCTAGAGTTTGGACGTTGAGATCTGGTGCTTCTTAATCTTCTGATAAAGCGAGCTCCGTGGGATGCCCAAACGCTTCGCGGCTTTCTCTACCCGGCCGCGCTCCTCCTGTAGTACTCGCTCGATGTGCTGCTTTTCGAGTTGAAGAAGCGTGAGGTTCGAGTCAAGAAACGGCGAACCGACACGCGTGTGACCATCAAAATGTAGATCGGCGAGTGTGATGTTTTTCTGGTCACTCAGCAGCACCGCGCGTTCGATAACGTTGCGCAGCTCGCGGATGTTGCCCGGCCATGAATACGCTTGCAGCGCACGGATGCATCCCTGGTCCAGCTGTAGTTCACCTCGACCCAAATCCGCCGCGATCTTGTTCAAGAGATACTCGGCTAGTGTTGGAATGTCTTCGATCCTGTCACGAAGAGACGGGAATGAGAGTGGAATCGTGCTTATTCGGAAATAGAGATCGTCCCGAAAACGTTTCTCGCGCACGAGCTGTCCGACGTCCTGGTGTGTTGCTGCAATTAACCGCACGTCAACTTGTCGATCTCTAACGTCGCCTACGCGTCTGAAACGTTTCTCTTCGAGCACTTTCAGCAGCTTCGGTTGAATCTGGAGATCGACGTCGCCCACTTCGTCCAGAAAGATCGTGCCGCGATGGGCCACTTCAAACAGTCCTTGTTTTGAAGCAGTGGCACTGGTGAATGCGCCTTTCTCATGGCCGAAGAGCTCCGTTTCCAGAAGCTCTCGCGTGAGACCAGCACAGTTGAGATCGACGAAAGCTTCGTCGGCCCTGGGACTGTTCTCATGTAGCCAGCGTGCAAGCACTCCCTTGCCGGTACCAGTCTCACCGAGAATCAGCACCGGACTTTCAGTCGAAAGGATCTTCCGTGCCTGATCGGCGAGTGCGCGAATCGCGGCACTGGTCCCGATAAATGGATCGATCGCCTGGCGCGACTGTCGCGACTTGCTGGCGAGTTGTTTGTGATAGTTGCGCTGCTTTTGGAGTAGTCGTTGCAAAATAACGAGGAGAGTCGGAAGTTCAAGCGGCTTGGTCAAAAACTGTTCAGCGCCCTCTTTGATCGCCCTCACTGCGAGATCAATGGACCCGTGAGCCGTCAGAACAAGCAAAGGGGTTCCCGCATCGATTTCTCGTAGTCGTGGAAGAAGATCGAGCGCGGTGCCGTCCGGAAGCATGTAATCGGCGATGACGATGTCGGGCCGGGAAGTTCGAAACAGGTGCTGCGCATCCTGGCAGCTCTCCGCCTCGTCGATTTCATATCCGTGCTGCTCCAGGAAATCACGGATACCAAATCTCACTCCCGACTCATCGTCAACAACCAATACCTTGTTCCTGGACATCAAGAATCTCCCTCAGACGGTATTGGAAATCTCGCCATCATACAGGCGCCGCCGCCGGGGTTATTGCCGGCAATCAATTTTCCTCCGTGTTCCTGCATGATTCGTTGGGCGATTGCTAAACCGAGTCCGGTGCCGCCGCGTCGCTTCGAGAAGAACGGCTCGAAGATCTTCAACAGCTCCTCTTCCGGTATCCCTTTGCCGGAATCCTTGATCGCGCATTGGACCCACTCGTTATTTCCGTCGTTGATCTTTTCGACTTCGATCGTGACTGAGCTCTGTTGCGGTGAATGCTGGATCGCGTTCTGAATTAAATTTACAAATACTTTCGAAAGCCTGCGACGGTCGATCCTGATCTTTGGCAGCGACTCTTCGACATTGCTCGTGAGACTCACCTGGGCCACTTCAGCAGCCGGCACGCAGGCGCGAATGGACCGCGATACCATCTCGTCCATCGAGACCAGATACAACTCGCCACGGAACGGCTTGCCGTACTCTAGCAGTTCTTCCATCAGAATGGTGAGACGGCCAATCTCATCGCGCAGTACGTTTGTGTAACGTACGTACTCCGTCCGGTCGCTGAATCTTGTCTCAAACGCATCGAGTATCGAGGAGATTCCGAACAGCGGATTTCTGACTTCGTGCGCGACACCGGCCACGAGCGATCCCAGCAACGACATCATCTCGCTTTGACGCAGCGATGCTTCGAGCTCGGCTCTCTTCGTAATGTCCTGCGCAATCAGGATTGCCCGTTCACCAAACGAGCCGAACTCATTGATGTGGTAAACGGTTATTGCCCATGTCTTTCCGGTGGTTTCGTCTTTTATTTCTTCAGCCGTTGGGGCTGTGTACTCACGAAGGCCGTCGATCATCTCCGCGGCCTTTTTCCACGGTTGGTTCTCACCGAGCTCACCGACCGTTTTCCCGAGAATCTGTTCTGCTTCAATTCCGACGATCTGCTCGGCTGCCTGATTGGACCGTTTGATCGTGCCTGCGACATCCACGATCAACACTGGAAAATCGATCGCGTTGAAGGTCTGACGCCACTCCATCGCTGATTGTTGAAGCGACGTGTGCAGTCGTTGTTGTTTCTCGTCGAGAAGCTTTCGTTCCGTGACGTCGTTAACGATCACGAGCCTGCTGTTCTTGCCGTCGAAGACGACCGGGTGCGAGCTCATCTCGACATAGATCGTTTTGCCATCCTTCGTCATGTGGCGCCACGGACTGGAGATGACGAGGTCGTCCGGAGCGTTTTTGATCATCAACGTGGGAATATCTCCGCGCGCGCGGATGTCATCGATCGTCATCGAAAGAAACTCTTCGCGCGTGTAACCGTAGGTGCGGGTGGCGGCTTCGTTCACCGCGAGGAAGTTGAGAGTGTCTTCGTTGTAGACCCAGATCGGCTGTGGTGTGGATTCGAAAAGAAGCTTGTAACGTTCTTCGGAATCGCGCAGCGCTTCCTCGAAGCGCTTTGTGGCCGTGACGTCGCGAGCGAGGCCGCGATAGCCGATGGGTTCGTTCAGCTTATCTTTAATGGGTGAAACGATCAGGTCCAGCCAGCGATCTTCGCCGGCTGCAGAGCGAGCCACAAACTGGTGCCGGAACTCACGGGCTTCATGTGGCGGCCCCTGAAAACCGGCGAAACCGTTGCTCTCGGGAATGATGCCGAATACGGCGGAGAAAGAGTTGCCCATGATCTCTTCCGGCTTACGACCGAGAAACTTTTGTCCGGCGAGATTCATGCTGGTAAGCCGGCCCGTTAGATCCTGCGTAAAAATCATATCTGTGGCTTGCTCGACGAGGTCGCGATAACTCGTTTCAAGCCGTGAGCGTTCCAGCAGGCGCGAGACTTTGGCGACCAGGCGAGGCGCGTCGAAAGGGATTTCGAGGTAATCGTCAGCCCCGGCTTGTAACCCGGCGACTGCGCTGTCAGTATCTTTCTGAAGCGCAGTGACGAGGAGGATCGGGACGGTTTTGAGTTCCGAGTCACTCCGTATCTCGCGACAAAACTCGAGCCCATTCATGCGCGGCATCGACACATCGCTGATGACGAGGTCGGGGCGCTCGCGTCTTGCGAGAGTCAGGCCTTCCAGACCATCGTCAGCGGTAAGGACGGAATAACCGGCCTTACGTAATAGAGTTCCCATCAGGGTCAGTTGGTCAGGCTCGTCATTGACGATGAGAACGGAATTGTCCTCGTGGCCGTTGGAATCTGTGCCATGCACCGGGGCTATACCTCAAAGGCGGTGTTTTCGTTGGAGAACCGTCGGGCGAACGTTGTGAAAGGGCTGTGGCAATACCTTTGAACAACAGGATTTACGGTGTTTTGAACCGGCGAAGTATACCACACGAGCCTGAGGCTTGCCCCTCAGGGAAGTCGGTAAACGGAAGACGCCCCGTTTGAATCAAAGCCTGTACTTATTGCATTCACCAAAGTTGGAGATTTATTGGAAATGAGAAACGTGAAAATTTTTAGACGAACACTTTCCGCACGAAACATAATTCCAGGCCTGCTGCTCGTGATTTTTTCCGCCGCTTCCGCGAGCGCGCAGACGCTGCAAACTTCTTACGCAGACCTTGTGAGCAAGGTCTCGCCAGCGGTGGTGACTATCCGGTCCACCGAGCGAGCACGAGCAGCACAGCAGTTTCCGTTCATGGACGACCCGAGGTTCCGCGAGTTCTTCGGAGATCGCATGCCACAGCAGTCGCCGCGACAGGTTCAGGGCGTTGGTTCCGGAGTCATCGTCAATTCCGATGGCTACATTTTGACTAACCACCACGTCGTCGATGGCGCACTCGAGATTAAAGTTGAACTTACTGACAACCGTACCTTTACTGCGAGGCTGGTTGGTTCGGACCAGCCGAGCGACCTCGCAGTGTTGAAGGTTGACGCCAGAAACCTACCGGCCATTTCGATGGGCGACTCCGACCGCGTTCGCGTCGGCGATTTCGTTCTGGCCGTTGGTAATCCGCTGGGTATCGGCCAGACCGTCACTTCCGGAATCGTGAGTGCGAAGGGCCGCGCCACGGGCTTGAGCGACGGCAGTTTTGAAGACTTTCTTCAGACCGATGCGGCCATAAATCGTGGTAACTCCGGTGGTGCTCTCGTAAACACCAGCGGGGAATTGATCGGTATCAACTCGCAGATCATGTCGCCCACCGGTGGCAACATCGGAATCGGTTTCGCGATCCCGTCAAACATGGCCCGTGCCGTCATGGATCAGTTGATCAAGACTGGTAAAGTGCGGCGCGGAATGTTGGGTGTGACGATCCAGTCGCTCAATGCCGATCTCGCTTCGAGTCTGAATCTGCCGGCGGCACGTGGTGCGATTGTGACTTCCGTCGCGAACGGCGGTCCGGCTGAAAGAGCCGGCATTAGACGCGGCGACGTGATCACCGCCATCAACAAGCAGCCAGTTATCGACAACAACAGCCTGCGAAATCTCGTCGCGAGCATGTCGCCGGGATCGAACGTTGAGGTAACAGCCTTGCGTAACGGACGTGACCAGAACTTCACTGTCGCGCTTGCGGAACTGCCGGATCGAGAACGACCGGAGAGCGAGGAAGAGAGCAACAACCGTGGCGGCACCGGCAATGAGAAGTTTGGACTGACTCTTCAACCGCTCTCGCCTGAAACGGCTTCACGCTACGGCCTCGACGCTGACGATCAGGGATTGCTCGTTACTAGAGTGGAACCCAACGGCAGTGCAGCCAACGCAGGGATCAGAGAAGGTGACCTGATCCAGGAAGTAAATCGTCAGCCGGTTCAGACTGTGGCGCAGTTTAGTGCTGCCGTCGTTCAGTCGGCCGCGAGACCGGCGCTCGTTCTCGTGAAGAGACGCAACGCCGTCATCTACCTGACGTTGAAAGCCAACTCGTAGACCACACAACAAAGCAACAATCAGACACAAAGGTTCGTTTAGAGCCTTTGTGTTTTTTTGTGCCCTAAGTTACGTTCCACCATTCGAATTACAAGGAGGAACGTGTATGCGGGAGTTTGATAGCCGGCCGTGGGGAACCTACACGGTGCTCGAGGAGGACCGCGGCTTCAAAGTGAAGCGGATCGAAGTCTTGCCGGGCAAAAGACTCAGTTACCAGAAACACTCGCAACGCGCAGAACACTGGTTCGTGGTTGAAGGCACTGCGAAAGTCACGCTCGACGACGAGGAGATAATTGTTCGCGCCGGTGAATCGATCGACATTCCCATCGGTGCTGCGCATCGCGTCGAAAACCCTGGCGAAGTCAATTTAATGTTTATAGAAGTGCAGCGAGGAAATTATCTCGGTGAAGATGACATTGTGCGACTCCAGGATGATTACGGTCGGACAGTTTGAGGTCTGAACATGGCCGATTCAGCCGTTGTCCCCCAGGAAGAGTCGGAAAGCCTTTGGTCTGCGGTGAAGGAGTCGATCCGCGGCTCGCATCGAGACTACACGCAGGGTCCGATCGGGCGCGCCATCCTGCTGCTCGCCATTCCCATGGTCCTCGAGATGATCATGGAAAGCGTGTTTGCCGTTGTCGATATCTTCTGGGTGTCGCACCTCGGGACGGACGCCGCCGCGACCGTTGGTCTCACCGAATCGCTGATGACTCTGGTTTATGCGCTCGCGATCGGTCTAAGCATCGGTGCGATGGCCATGGTCGCGCGACGTATCGGTGAAGGGAATCCCGATGGCGCTGCCCGCGCGGCGGTGCAGGCGATCGCCTTGGCAGTGATCGTGTCGATCATCATCGGTGTGGTCGGTGCGCCGCTCGCTCCAAAACTACTGGCTCTCATGGGCGGTTCACCGTGGGTGGTTGAGCATGGCGCAGCATTCACGCGAGTGATGCTCGCCGGCAACGCCAGCGTCGTGTTGCTTTTCATGATCAACGCGATCTTTCGCGGCGCTGGCGACGCCGCGATCGCGATGCGTACGTTATGGCTCGCGAACTGGATAAACATCGTGCTCGGCCCGTGCTTGATTTTTGGACTCGGGCCGTTTCCAAAGCTGGGCATTGTTGGCGCTGCGATCGCGACGACCATTGGTAGAGGCACCGGCGCACTCTTCGCCCTCAGCAAACTGATTCGTTCGGGAGGGCGTTTCCGTATCGAGGCGCGCCATCTTCGGATTGAGCCGGCGATCATCGGCCGCCTCATTCGTTTGTCGTCGACCGGAACGTTCCAGGTCTTTATCGGAATGGCGAGCTGGATCGGTCTCGTGCGCATCATTTCGAGTTTCGGCAGTAACGCCGTAGCGGGTTATACATTCGGAATTCGCGTGATCCTTTTCGCTCTTTTACCTTCGTGGGGAATGGCAAACGCTGCGGCCACGATGGTCGGTCAGGCGCTGGGCGCCCGCGATCCGGAACGAGCCGAGCGCGCCGTTTGGAAGGCCGGCTTTTACAACATGATCTTCCTCGGGATCGTGGGCCTGCTCTTTATTTTCTTCGCACCGCAAATCATCTGGTTTTATACAGACGACCCGAACGTTGCGCATTACGGCGTGGACTGCCTCCGAATCGTCGCGTATGGGTTTCTGTTTTACGCGTACGGCATGGTGCTCGGGCAGTCGTTCAACGGCGCCGGCGACACGTGGACGCCGACGATCATCAACCTGTTTGTATTCTGGCTTTGGGAAATCCCGCTGGCGTATGTGCTGAGCATTTGGGCCGGACTGGGGCCGCGAGGCGTATTTGTGGCGATGACGATTGCATTTTCGACCCTCGCCGTCGTGAGCGCTCTCGTGTTCCGGCTCGGTCGTTGGAAGAAACGGGTCGTTTAGGGCGACTGCGGTATGTATGTGGATGGTTCGCGTTCGAACACTCGTGTCGGACTTTCCTACGTTTTCTATGATTTTTTACCTGCCTGAATTTCTGTACGATTCAATACATACGCTTTTAAAGAATTGATCGGGCGGCATCTTTATTGCCTAAGCATCAACTGCCAGATAGAGCAGGGCATGTTGGAGTGCGGTGACTTGCCCACGCTTGGGACCGCCGACCAAAGCGGACACGTCACTGCATTCCATTAATTCCAGCCAACAGCTCACGGCAGTTTGACGGAGAACAAGGAGGATACCCGCGTGGAGAAGAATTTGAAGGGGAAAAAGGTCGCCATACTGGTGGCCGACGGTTTCGAACAGGTCGAGTTGACGGAGCCGAAGAGAGCGTTGGAAGAGGCTGGAGCGATAACGGAAATTGTTTCTCCCGCCGAAAATGAAGTACAGGGTTGGAACCACGACGAGAAAGCGGATTTATTTCCAGTGGATATGCCCTTAACGCGGGCACGTTCTGATGATTACGACGCATTATTACTGCCGGGCGGTGTGAGAAATCCTGATCAGTTGAGAACGATGACAAGAGCGGTTGAATTCATTGACGGCTTCTTCGCAACGGGTAAACCGGTCGCAGCAATTTGTCATGCACCATGGACACTTATCGACTCGGAAGTTGTTAAAGGACGGACTATCACTTCGTGGCCATCATTGAAAAAAGATCTGATGAATGCAGGTGCGCGTTGGGTTGATCGAGACGTAGTTGTTGATAACGGCTTAATAACTAGTCGGAAGCCTGCCGATATACCCGCGTTCAATAAGAAGATGATTGAGGAGTTTGCCGAGGGTCGGCATTCGCGGCAGAGAGCCGCGTAGCAGAGGCAGGAGCAGGAAGCTGGAGCTGCACACCTCCGTTCCCTGCTTCTGCTAACTGTACGGAGAGGAGTTAGCCACAAAGAGGCACAAAAAACGCAAAAGATAAAACCGGAAGGTCAGAGTTGTTACGACGCCGCCTTCAAACAAAAATTTTGTGCCTTTTGTGCCTCTTT
>DAIOGT010000106.1:0-1162 GCA_036745095.1 Pyrinomonadaceae bacterium | reverse complement strand
TTGTGCCTCTTTGTGGCTAAATCTTTTTAGCAACCTGGCCCACCTTAACGACACCAGCCTGGACCACTTTCGCATTAATACCTCTGAGGCAAAGCTGTTTGCCGACTGGTGAATTCACAAACTTCATCGCATCCGCGCCAAAACGCGAGACGAATTTATAACAGCCAGTATGAGGGAGCGGGCTCACTTCGAGCACCGCCGATCCAACCTGAAACCGGCTTCCAGCGGGCAGGTTTTCCTTGCTCAGGTCCATGTCGATGTATAACTGATCGCCCGCGAGTGGCCAGCGTTCTCTTTCCTGTGCAACGAGTGCCGTCACCCGTACGTTCATGATGTTGATCTGCATGTCGGGATGCGGCGATCCGTCCGCTGTTCTAGAGCTTCTACGAACGATCCAGTTGTCGCCGATCAAGCCTTTGGACGGATCGAGCTCCGCCTCGTCGAGAACTTTTCGTTGGTCCACGCCGGGACGGCACACGATCAACTCCAACACGCCTTCATCCTTCGGCGCCTCACGCAGGTGGTCCAGCGCCGCCTCGAGCTGCTGCATCGTCAAATGTTTCACTGTAAACTCCATAGCCATATCCGGAACGGCGTACTATAACTGAGTTTGGCCGCATGAAAAAGTAGGCTTAAAATAAGCCGCTAAACGTCAAAGTTTACAATTCTTAACAAATTTTTACGTACCCTTGACACTGCCCGGCCCGACCGGGCGTATTCTCTGGCCCGCAATGAAGTCCAAACGAGAAAGCAACACCCGTTTCCGGCTTGTTTTAACGCTCGGCCTCGCCGTCGTGTTGCCGGCGTTGACGCTCATCATTGTTAATTTCCAACACGTCAAATCGATCCAGCGCGACAAAAAAGTCGAGGCGCTGATTCATCGCGACTTCCAGTACCTGCTTGCGATCTCCGCGAAGAAGATGACGGGCAAGGCGTTTGCGATGACCGAAAAAGCGCGCGACGCTTTTCCTTTAGAACACGATTCAGACGACGAGAAACGCAGAAAGCTCGAGCAAATCGTTGCGAGCAATCCGGGATTCGCCCACATCTTTCTCTTCGACGCGAAGAAGGGAATCCTCGTCCGGCCCCAGCGCGGCAGCATGACTGAAAAAGAGGCTGAGGACATGGGCAAGATGTACAACGCCTGGTTCGGCCTCGAGGG
>DAIOGT010000105.1:0-15317 GCA_036745095.1 Pyrinomonadaceae bacterium | reverse complement strand
GCACAGGACGATAATCCGTTCAATGATTCGATCTTCGTGCAGTTTAACGATAGCGTGGATGAGAACGGAGTGGCGAAGAGTCGCATCGGAAGCAGCAGTGCGGAAGTGATTAATTTGGAGGATTGTTTTGGTTGTGGTTTGAGTGGCTGGGGTTGGCAGGACAATGGCTGGGGCATCGGAGAGCTGGGGCCGTTGGTCTACTTTGCAACGACCGGCACGCACACGTTGCGGATTCAGGTTCGCGAAGATGGGCTTTCGATCGATCAGATCGTGTTGTCACCAGAGGCTTACCTGACGACCGCACCCGGCGCCGTCCGCAACGACACCACAATTCTCTCGCGTTAGCGACTAACGTGAAGCTCCACGGGACAAGCCCGTGGCATCGCGAATATACATGCAGCTCGACGTCGTTATTCCTACATACAACCGCAGTGCGCTGCTGCCGAAGGCGCTTGGCAGCCTGCTGAACGCTCGCATTCCGCCGGGCCTCGATGTGCGGATAATCGCAGTTGACAACAACTCGACTGACGACACAAAAGCTGTGATCACGGAAGCCGCGGAACGATCGAACGGCCGCGTGATGTACGTCTTTGAGAAACGCCAGGGACGATCGCCCGCTCTCAACGCCGGGATCGCCGTTGCGACTGGGGATCTGGTCGGCTTCATCGACGACGACGAAGAGATCGATGCGTCGTGGTATGAGACAATTCTCGCGGCGTTCACCGAGCATGACGTTGATTTCATCGGCGGGCCGTACGTCCCGCGCTTTGAAGGCGAGGTTCCGAGTTGGTTGCCGAAAAGTCATACGGCTGTGGTAGGGATCGTTGACGGTGGTGACAAAGTGGTGCCGTTTGACGCGTCGTACCCTGGGATTTTGATGGGTGGCAATGCAGTCTTCACTCGCAAGACACTCGAGCGAGTCGGTCCTTATTCGACGGCGCTCGGTCGCAGCGGCACCCGGCTGTTGTCGTGTGAAGACGAGGACATGTACCAGCGGCTAATGGCGGCGGGCGCGCGCGGGCTCTACTTGCCGCAGCTGATCGTTTACCATTTCATTCCGCTCGAGCGTCTGACGAAGCGTTATCATCGCTCGTGGTGTTTTTGGCAGAGCGTTTCGAGCGCGGTGCTGGATCGCCTTCGACCGCAGCCGATACCTTATGTGATGGGCGTGCCCCGATATTTCTACGGCCGCGCGTTACGCGGGATGTTGAAACTGGCGGATCGCGAGCCCGAAACGCGATTTTCGAGTGAGTTGTCGTTGTGGGAATTGGCCGGGTTCTTCTACGGTAAACACTTCTACCGCTCAGACGGATAATCGGCGGCTAGGATAGCTCGAGCGAAACGGAACCGATCGTGTATTTGGCGTTTTATTAATTTATGTGCGGAATTGCCGGATTTATTGACTACTGGGAACGACACCCAATCGATCCCGCGACGCGTGGATGCCTGCTGAAGGACATGTGCGACGTCATCACGCATCGCGGTCCTGACGACGACGGCTTCCTCGTCAAAAACGGCGTTGCGCTCGGAATGCGACGCCTCGCTATCATCGATCTCGCAGGTGGCGCGCAGCCGATCTCAGGCGAAGACGGTTCAGTCACGATCGTCTTTAATGGCGAGATCTATAACTTCCAGGAATTAACACCCGAGCTCGAAAAGCGCGGTCATAAATTCAAAACCCACTGCGACACCGAAGCAATCGTTCACGCATATGAGGAATACGGCCCCGCTTGCGTAAACCAGCTGCGCGGTATGTTTACCTTCGCAATCTGGGACGACAAGAAGCGCGAGGTCTACATTGCGCGCGACCGCGTCGGCAAAAAACCACTGTATTACACTGTCACGAGCGGCGGCACACTCGTATTCGGTTCCGAGATCAAGTCGTTGCTCGAGCATCCGGACGTCAAACGCGAGATCAACCTGGAAGCAGTCGACGCGTACCTCACGCTCGGCTACGTTCCTGATCCGATCTCAATCTTTCGCGACATACATAAACTTCCGCCGGGACATTATTTGACGTTCTCTTCCGGCCGGGTCAAGATTCAACAATACTGGGACTTCAAATTCGAGCCTGCCGAATCACGCAAACCCGAAGATTATCTCGACGAGCTGCGAGCACTCCTGAACGAGTCAGTGCGCCTGCGTCTCATCTCTGACGTGCCACTCGGCGCCTTTCTCTCCGGAGGAATCGATTCGAGCACCGTCGTCGCGCTCATGGCGCGACACATGGACCAACCAGTCAAGACCTTCTCGATCGGGTTTCACGAAGACAGCTATAACGAGCTCAAGTACGCGCGGCTTACAGCAAAGAAACTCGGCACCGACCATCACGAGTTTTTCGTAACACCGCAGATCTGCGACATCATCGACGATCTCATCTGGCACTTCGACGAGCCGTTTGCCGATCCGTCAGCGATACCGACGTACATGGTTTCGAAACTCGCGCGCGATCACGTAACAGTTGCACTTTCAGGCGACGGCGGCGACGAGTTGTTCGCCGGTTACACGCATTACGTGGTCCAGGAAAGCCGTCGCGCTTTCAACGCGGTTCCGAAGGCGATCAGGCAAGGCGTGATGCGGCCGCTGAGTTATCGACTACCACATGGCGCGTGGGGACGTAACTACCTGCACAATATCTCGCTGGATCCGATTGATCGCTATCTCGATAGTCTGTCGTATTTCACGGAGCTGGGTAAGGAGTCGCTTTACTCCAGCGAGTTCCAAAAGGCGCTGCATACAAAAGACCAGGTGGCGCGCAGCTTCCGCGAGTACGCCAGTCGAGTAAAGACAAACGAGCCACTCGATCAACTGCTTTACATCGACGGCAAGACTTATTTGCCGGGCGACATTCTCACGAAAGTCGATCGCATGAGCATGGCGACGTCACTCGAAGTGCGTGTACCGCTTCTGGATCACAAACTGATCGACTTCGTCACGAGGGTACCTGCTTCTCTGAAACTTGCAGGCACGGAAACAAAGCACCTTCTCAAACGCGTCGCCAGGGACTTAATCCCGGCGGAAATCCTCGATCGACCCAAGCAGGGATTCGGAATACCGATCGAACAATGGATCAACAACCAGCTGCGAGATCAAATACGCGAGACATTGCGTGAGCCACGCACACGACAACGCGGCTACGTGAACTCGAAGTATGTGGATCTCATTCTCGACGAACATCACAAGGGCCGTCGCGATCATTCGTTCCCTCTCTGGTCGCTGTTGATACTGGAGTTATGGCACCGTCGATACATCGACCACACACCGCGGACCTCGGACTACGAGCGCAGTGCTGTGCCGGCAGCCGTTTAGACGATGACGGCGCAAGTTGAGAAACCCCCTCTCCTCAGAATCGGGATAATCATTGAATCGTTCTTGCAGCCACGATGGGTGCGCAAGTCGGTCGAGGACGCGCTTGCCACTCAACTCTGCACGTTCGCTCTGGTGGTGAAAACCGCGCCGCAAAAAACTTCCGCCGGCGGTTTGCTTTACAAGCTTTACAACGGCATGGACCAACGGCTGTTTCGTGCGGATGCGACTGAGCTTGTAAACATTGAAGACCTTTTGAGCGGTGTTCCCGTGGTTGACGATGTAGACAAGCTTGTCGAGTTTGATCTCGATCTGCTGATAAATTTCGCAGCGCCGGAGTTGAATGAAAAACTCGCCGGCCGCGCTAAAAACGGCGTTTGGTTTTATGCGTTTGGCGATGCACCGGGGTTCAATGAAGTGATGTACCAGCTCCCGATCACACACTCGTCACTCAAAAGTTTGCAAGGCGAAACCGAGCACATCATTTACGACTCGGCCTCGCCGACGCTTAGCAGGTTCTCAGTGCGTTTGAACAACAACACGTGCTTCTGGAAGTCCGCCGCTTTCGTCGCGCGGGCGCTCAGAGATCGTCACGAAGGTCGTAGCGTTCTGAGCGTCAATCATCGTGAGCCCGCATCGCATCTGCCCGGTAACGCAGCGATGAGCAAGATGTTTGTCAGACTCTCGGGGCGCGCCGTCGAGCGAGCTTTTGAGAAAGTCTCATCGTTCGAGCAGTGGCTCCTCGCGTATCGCTTCGATCGTGATGAGTTCAAGTACCTGATCCCGCCCGTGGGCCATTTCTGGGCCGATCCGTTTCAGATAAAAGTTGACGGACGGTTCTACATCTTTTTCGAAGAGTACGTGAATACCGCAGGCCGCGCGCACATCTCCGTTGTCGAAGTCGATCGAAACGGAATCGTCAGTGGTCCTACGGAAGTGCTCAAGCTCGATTGCCATCTGTCTTACCCGTTTGTTTTTGAGTGGCAAGGCGACTACTACATGATTCCGGAAACGGGCGAGAGAAATGTCGTCGAGCTTTATCGCGCGACCTCCTTCCCATTCAAATGGGAACCGGAGAAAGTCTTACTCGAAGCAAACCATCCGCTCGACGCGACGTTGATCGAAGTAGGCGGCACGTGGTGGATGTTCGTTAACATTCAGGAAGAAGGTGTTGCGGTAAATTGGGACGAGCTGCACCTTTACTACGCGGAGAGCCCGCTGGGGCCGTGGAAACCGCACGCGCGCAACCCGGTGGTGTCGGATGTTTGCTCAGCGCGACCGGCCGGACGGCTCTTTTGGTCGAAGAATGTTCTTTATCGCCCGAGTCAGGATAGTTCGCTGAGGTATGGCTATGCGACGACGATCAACAAAGTCATCGATCTTAGCCCGACAGCGTACAAAGAAACAGAAGTTCTAAAAATACTTCCCGATTGGGACAAAAACATTATCGGTGTCCACACCGTAAACTTATTTGACGAAATGACAGTTATCGATTGTCTGGCGAAGAGAAGACGGCTGCGAAACACACGGCTCCGTCCTGTCAGGGGCTCGCTTGATCTTCTATCGTCGGCTAACATGGAGACGCGCCGCTGAAGGACCTCGGATGGCGTCAGCAGATTAAAAGCACGGAGCTCTCGTTTGGATCCGACCGGAAGCCCCCTCGTCAGTGTGATCATTCCTGCCTATGACGTCGCCGAGTTTATCGGTGATGCGCTCGACTCTGTCTTCGCACAAACCTTCACTGACTACGAAGTCATCGTCATCAACGACGGTTCGCCTGATACGGCGAAACTCGAGCAAGCGCTCGCGCCGTACATGTCGCGAATTGTCTATCTCAAACAGGAGAATCGTGGCGTCAGCGCGGCGCGCAACGCCGGCATTGCCGCGGCGCGTGGGCCACTAATCGCATTTCTCGACGGCGACGACGTTTGGCTGCCGAATTATCTCGAGGTCCAGGTAAAACGCATTCAGGCCGATCCAACGATCGATGTGCTTTATCCGAACGTGCTCATGTTTGGCGGATCGTCGGAAGCAGGCGAAGAGTTTATGACGATCTGCCCGTCGAGTGGCGAGGTTACGTTTGAGCGACTGCTGCTCCAGGAGTGTAACGTCTCAAACTGTTCGATCGCTCGCAAGGAGACGCTTGTGCGTGCGGGCATGTTTGATGAATCACTGCGCAGTGTTGAAGACTTCGATCTGTGGCTGCGCGTCATTAAGGGCGGTGGTCGCATCGCCTATCATCGAGACGTGCTGGCGCGTTATCGCCGGCGCTACGGCAGTCTCACGGCCGATCCGATCTGGTTGAGTGAGCACATTCTTGAGGTGTTCAGAAAAGTTAAAAAGCGAAGCGACCTCACGCCTTCCGAGCGCGCGACTGTCGACAGTCAGTACGAACACTTCCACGCTCTCCTGCGTTTGCACGAGGGAAAACGCGCGTTCTTTTCCGGCGACACAGCGGGCGCGATCGATGGGCTGACGGAGGCAAATCGTTTTTTCCGCAATCGAAAGACAGCCTTCACGTTGATGATGCTTCGCGTCGCTCCACGACTGCTGTTGCGCGCGTATGACCTGCGTGATCGGTTCTACTTCCGGATGATCACGAAGTACTGAGGCCGCCGTTCGACCTTACGACTCGATAATGTCAAAGCCGAATGTCTTACAAATCGTTCATGGCTTCATCGAGGGTGGGTCGGAACGTCAGATGATCCAGATGGCGTCGCTGTTACACAATAGCGGCGAATTCCAGGTGCACGTCGCTTCGTTGAGCACGGGCGGCGTTCTGCGATCAGAAATCGAGCGTCTGCAAATTCCGGTCATTGATTTTCCGCTCACGAGCTTTTACGACTCGAGCATGGTCCAACAGACCCGCCGTTTCGTGTCTTACCTCAAGCAGCATCACATTGAGATTGTTCACTCACACGATTTTTACTCGAACATCTTTGGGATGACGGGCGCCGCGCTCGCTCGAGTGCGCGGACGTGTCGCTTCGAAACGCGAAACCACAGGCACGCGGAGCTTCGCGCAGCGCACGGCCGAGCGCGGTGCGTTTAAGTTGGCCCACGCAGTGGTCGCAAACGCGGGTGCAGTTAAAAAACATTTGATCGATCACGGCGTGGCTGAAGAAAAGATCGTAGTTATTTACAACGGGCTGGATTTGACGCGCTTCAATTTGAACGGCGCCCCGCCGGAGGCACTCGCGCGATTGAACCTGGAGGCGTTACGCGGGCGGCCGGTGGTCACGATGGTCGCAAATTTCGAATACAGGGTTAAAGATCATCCGATGCTGTTGCGCGCCGCGCAGCGTGTCAGGTCAGAAGTCCCGGAGGCGGTGTTTGTCATTGCGGGCGAAGGCGAGCTAAGGGCAGAGACGGAAAAACTCGCTGCCGAGCTAGGGTTGAAAGATTCATGTTTGTTTATTGGGCGTTGTGCGAGTGTGCCGGATCTGCTTTCCGCGTCGGATGTGTGTGTGCTGAGTTCGCAGGCGGAGGGTTTTTCCAACTCGATTCTGGAATACATGGCTGCGGGACGCGCAGTTGTAGCGACGAACGTTGGCGGAGCGAGCGAAGCAATTGTTGAAGGTGAGACGGGCCACCTCGTAAACGCGGGGGACGACCGCGCGATGGCAGAGCGACTGATTGCTCTACTGCGTGATCCGGAGCAGAGGCGGACGATGGGAGTAAATGCACGACGCCGCATCGAGCAGTGTTTCTCGTGCGAAACCCGCCTAACGGCAACCACCGCGCTCTATCAAAAGTTTCTTTCGCCACGAAAAGCACAAAAATGAGTTTGTGTTTTTGTGCCTTTTGTGGCTAAAAGCATATGCAAAAAGTTCGAGTCTTGATCGTCGCGGCTTCGTTAGACATCCTCGGCGGACAGGCAGTGCAAGCCGAGCGGCTGATCCGTCATCTTTCAAACGAACCCTCACTCGAAATCTCTTTTCTCGCAATCAATCCCCGTCTTCCCGGCATACTGCGCAAACTGCAATCGATCAAATACGTGCGCACTATCGCAACGTCAATCTTTTACATCCTGAACCTGCTCCGCGAAGCACGAAAGTTCGACGTAATTCACATCTTCTCAGCTTCTTACCTCTCGTTCCTGATCGCGCCCACGCCAGCTATCCTCGTCAGCAAGCTCTACGGCAAGAAGATCCTGCTCAACTATCACAGCGGTGAAGCTGAAGATCACCTGCGTCGCTGGCCACGAACCACGATGCCGATACTGGGCCTCGTCGATAAAGTTGTCGTTCCTTCCGAATACCTCGTCAGGGTGTTCGCAAAGTTCGGCATCGAGGCGCACGCGATCTTCAACATCATCGATCTCGATCGATTCGAATTTCGACAACGCACGCCGCTGCGACCAGTTTTTCTCTCGAACCGCAACCTTGAGACTCATTACGGAGTTGACTGTATTTTGCGTGCGTTTGCGTACATTCAGCGAGAAATTCCTGACGCTGTTTTGACGGTTGTCGGCGACGGAAGCCAGCGAAACGCACTTGAGAATCTTGCAACTGAGTTACATTTGAAGCGTACCAATTTCACCGGGCGGGTCGAGCACGACGAGATCTACCGGCAGTATTCTGCCTCCTGCATTTATCTCAATGCTTCCAAGATCGACAACCAGCCTCTCTCACTCCTGGAAGCGTTCGCGTGTGGTTTGCCCGTCGTCACCACTGATGCCGGAGGCATTCCGGACATTGTCACGGATGGCGTCACCGGGTTTATGGTCCCAGTGGGTGATTATGAGTCACTTGCGGCGCGCGCTCTCGAACTACTTGCTGATGAGCCCATGGCGATGAGGATGACCGAGCGTGCGCGTGCCGAGTGCGCGAAGTACACCTGCGCTGTGGTCTGTCCAAAGTGGCTCGATCTGTATCACTCGATGGCGGAAAAATAAATCCTTACGACAATAAAAAAATAATACTGGACCAGGGTCTGGGCCATTCTCCGAAAAAAGTTTTTGACATCACTCGTTTCAGGGTGTTAGCTTTTTCTCGTCTAAGTGGCACGTTCCGCCGCCGCTTCAACTTCGCCATCGAGTGAGAAAGTAGTGGGGTTTTATTCCCTGGCAATTCCCTGTTTCCAATCAAAAACAGACAACCCGGCCAACAAGTAAGGAGATGTAGGTTGGTTAATAAAAAGTTCTGTGTGTGCATTGCCCTAATTCTGTTTCTTGTTCAAGTCGTTCTCCACGCCCCTGTTCAGGCTAATGCCCCGGCCCCATTTGCTGCTGTTCCCCTCCGAGTGATGAGTTGGAACATCCAGTTTGGCGAGGGAACAGACGCAGTCACCAGCTACGACCGCACCGCGTCGTGGATCGCATCCGTCAATCCTGATCTGGTGGGACTTTGTGAAATCCCCGGCAGCAACGTTTCCACCCTGGTTTCCCTGTTGATTCAGAAAACAGGTCGTACATGGTTCTCCCATTATGTTCCGAAGTACTCCGGTGTTGATGAAGGGAACCTGATTCTTACTCCGCATCCAATTGCCAGTGTTAACAAGCTGTTCCTGAGCGCGAATCGCTCTGTTGCGCAGGCGACTGTCGTTGTCGGCGGTCGAAACGTGAGTTTCTTTGCGACGCATTTCGACGATGCCGCGTCTTCAAACCGACAAATTGAGGCGGGCGAGCTGAAGAGCTGGGCTGCAAACTTTGCAGAGCCGCGCATCGTGACGGGCGACTTCAATGGCGGTCCTGATAGTCCTGAAGTGATCTCAGTTGCGGAGAGTTATTTCGACGCGTGGACCGAGGCGATGAATCGCGGCACGGCCTCCGCGTATCCCGACAATCCAGTCGGCATGCATACGCGAACACGGCGTGGAAGAATCGATTACGTGTTCTATTCGCGTCAGAATGGCGTGCTTTCGTTGAATGCGGCGCGTATTCCTGACAGCCGCGACCTGAATAATCCGAATGTTGTTGTGAGGTTGGGAACCGCCGATGACAAGGGTGTCAGGCCGTCGGATCACAACTTCATGGTCGCGGATTTTAGCCTGAGTGTTGACTCCGCTGCGCCCGCTCCAACTCCGACGCCGACACCAACTCCAACGGCAACGCCAACACCAACACCAACACCCACGCCAACACCGGCTCCGACTCCGACAGCATCCGCTCCGGTGTTACTTACCGACAGCTTTACGAACCGCGCAGTTGCGTTGCACTCCGAGTTGTTGACTCGCGATCCGTTCAAGGTGGTCTCGCCGAATAATTTCGGATCGGACAAGCGCACGCGCGTCGCACTCTTTGCGATGAACATCAACTTGTTTTCGGGTGAAACTGAGTCGGCAATCGTCGCACGTGCGGTGAGCCCCAGTGGAGTTATTTATAGTCTGCCAGTGAAGTACGTGACGAGAGTTCCTGGTTACGATTGGCTGTGGCACGTAGTAGTGGTATTGCCCCAAGACTCCTCAATTAGTGGAAACATCACCTTAACGATCACTCTCCACGGTGCAACCAGCAATCCAGTCACGGTGGCGATAGCTCCACCATGACCCGGAATGCCTCGCTTTCGCCGTTTTTCGTATCGAACATTGCAACCCGTTTGCGAAAGTGTTGTTTTCCCGGATGAAGAAGTTAGATTTTTGACACATTTTACTTTTTCGTGATAGGGTGTTCGTGGTCGAGCCTGGGGTGGGACACGCATTGGAGTTCTGCGGCTATTTGCGGAGTAGCACCTCAGTAAGCCAGGTTGGAACAGCGCACCATCCGTTCTGATCTTTCTAGATCTCGAAGCATCGAGATCGATAACACCAAAACCTACCGTTCGATTCTGGTATCCACATAGGAGACCAAAGTCGAGCTTAACTTGTTGTGCACTGGTCTGCTTCTGCGTCTTTTGCACAGTAGAAAGCAGCAGCAGTCCTTCGTGCGTTTGTGTTTTGTCGAGGTTGATATTACCCCGGAGATTTTATTTGTCGACCTTTACGACATCAGTTTTTGGCTGTTGGGAGTTCCCCCTCTCGCTCGCTTGCAGTCACGTTCAATCGTCTTTGCCACTCAGCCCCTCCCTTGTCCCAGCCCGACGGTACCAACGTGTTTTTGTTAGCTTCAGAAGGGAGACCTTTTAAATTGATATTTCGACCGATTCGCCTTGTTTCTACTTTTTTCTTTGCACTTCTCCTCCTTGGTTTTGTTGAGAGTACTTCCGCGCAAACCGTAGTCTTATACGCCGCGCAGGCGCCGGTGAAATCCGGCAACTGGACCGGGGTTCAGGATTCAACCGCCGCCGGCAGCTACAGGTTAGCCAATCCGGATCTGGGTGCGGGAAAAGTCGTCACGGCCGCGGCTAATCCCTCCAGTTATGTAGAGCTCTCGTTCTACGCAAACGCCGGCCAGCCGTATCACCTGTGGATGCGGGCCAAGGCCCAGGGTGACTCGCCGTACAACGACTCAGTTCACGTCCAATTCTCCGGAAGTGTTAACAGCAGCGGGTCTGCAATCTACCGCATCGGTACGTCATCGAGCACTGAAATCAACCTCGAGGACTGCCTCGGTTGTGGAGTTTCAGGTTGGGGTTGGCAGGACAATGGTTGGGGCAATTTAGGCCCAAACATTTACTTCCAATCAACCGGTACACAAACGATCAGAATCCAGGCGCGCGAGGACGGTCTCTCGATCGATCAGATCGTTCTGTCGCCGAGCACCTACTTGTCGAGCGCACCGGGAGCGAAGAAGAATGACGGCGTCATCCTGACGCAATCCGGTGGTGCTCCATCAGCAACGCCAACACCGACTCCGACTCCGACTCCCACGCCCACACCGACACCCACACCCGCACCGGCTCCATCGTCAGCTTCTGAAGTTGTTATCTGGGCCGCGAATGTGTCTTCCGTGTTTGGTTCGTGGCGAAAAGAATCAACCAGTTCCGGGGCAGGACAGGTTCTGTTGCGTCATCCCGACGGCGGCGCCTCGAAACAAACGTCAGCTCTTGCGAGTCCGTCAAACTATTTCGAAGTCAGTTTCAATGCAGTTGCGGGTACGGGTTACAGGCTATGGATCCGTGGCCGCGGTGAAAGCGACTCGTGGGCCAACGACTCGGTTTTTGTACAGTTCTCAGGCAGCACCAACTCTTCGGGCTCGTCGGCCTATCGCATCGGCACAACGAGCGCCATGGAAATGAATCTTGAAGACTGCTCAGGTTGCGGTATTCAAGGATGGGGTTGGCAGGACACTGGCTGGGGCGTAGGTGTTCTTGGACCACTCGTTTATTTCAATTCGACGGGAACACAAACGATTCGCGTGCAAACACGCGAAGACGGTTTGTCGATCGATCAGATCGTGCTCTCGCCGGCTCAGTACATTTGGTCGGCGCCCGGCGCGCTTAAGAACGACGGCGTGATTCTTTCGAGCACGCTGAGTACGATTGTAGCGTCGCCGCCGCCAACGAATCAGCCGCCGCAACTGAGCATCTCTGCGTCGCCGACTTCCGGCGTGAGCCCGCTGTACGTTAACTTCACTTCGTCCGCAAGCGATCCTGACGGTTATATCGCGTCGTACTACTGGAACTTCGGCGATAACACAACGTCGTCAAGTCCGAATGTGACGCACGCATATGGCCCCGGATCGTATCTCGCCTACCTGACTGTTACTGACAACAACGGCGCCGCAACGACCAAGAACGTAACCATCAACGTTAGCGCGCCGGTGACGTCAACAGCACAGATCAAGGTGCTGAGCTGGAACGTAAGCTTTGGCCAGGGCACGGATGGCCTGACGAACTGGGACCGCATCGCCAACTGGATCGCCAAGTTGAATCCGGATCTCGTAGCGCTTTGCGAGATGCCGCCCGCCGACATCATTACTCTGGTTAATTATCTGAATTCGAAGACTGGGCGATCGTGGTACTACCACTTCGTAGCCAAGGCGCCGGGTATTCCTGAAGGAAACTTGATCCTGTCGAAACACAGTTTCGGCAGTGCAAGCTCGCGCTACCTTAGTTACGAACGATCGATAGGTCAGGTGACGGTGAACGTAGGCGGCAAGAACGTCAACTTCTTCGCCACCCACCTCGACCACACCTCTTCGAGTCTTCGCTACCAGCAGGTGAGTGAAATTCAGAGTTTCATGTCAAACTTCTCGGAGCCGAGAATCGTGGGCGGCGACTTCAATGCCGGTCCCGATCTGTCTGAAACTATTCACATGGCGGAGCAATACTACGACACCTGGGTTCAGGCAATGAACATCGGAACGGCTAGCGCCTATCCTGACAATCCGGTGTACATGCACACACGCACACGACGTGGGCGAATCGATTACATCTGGGCATCCAAAGGCGGTAACGTCGTGCTCAAGAGTATGCAGATTCCCGACGTTCGCGACCTGAATAATAAGAATGTCGTGGTTTGGCTGGGCAACGCTGATGATTGGGGAGTGCGGCCATCCGATCACAACCCAGCGCTCGCAGTTATCGAGATACGTTAGGTTAGCGGGCAAAAATAACAAGCCGCGGATGTAGGCAAATTACGCAGTTCAGCGTTCATTTGCTTATATCCGCGGCTAGTTTTTTACTGTCGGGCGGCTTTGAAAGTATCGAAGACCACCGTGCCGGGATTCGCACCTTCCGTGCGCCACGTGCCGGCCTTCAACTCAAACATCACCGCATTCAACGGCACGTTTGTGTTCCAAGCTTCTGAGAAGAGCATGGTCCATGCGCCTGGCGCTCCCCCATTGTCCGGCGCTACCTCGAACACGATCTGTCCGGAGACCTCATCGTGTCGCATGCGCCAGAATGCATGGCTCGTTGAATTGAACGTGACTGTCAGCATCGTGCTCTTCGAACCGCCGATCTTCTTCTGCACGATCAAATTCCCTGACTCAACATACATGCGGTAGCAGTTGTCAACGTTCAGGCCAAGCGTAAAGAACGCGTCTGCCGCAGTCAGCGGGTTCGGCCCTTGCACGAGTCGCACGTAGCTGTAGCCATTCGTGAAGTCAAATGCCGTTGCCGAACGGATGCCGTTGTAGTGCGAGCCATCCGTGTTCTGCTTGAGTGGACCAATCGCCAGCGAATTAGTTTCGTTGATTGCCACTGTGGCATCGGTGAAGCCACTGAAAAGGCTGGCCGCGACCCACTTCGAAGTGTCGAGCGACCCGTCGTTAAAGTCGTCAGCCAGCAGCACCGTCTCACCACCCGCGGGTGCGTTGTAAGTGAAAGCGTTCAACTTGCCGGCGCTCTCACTGTTTGGATTCGTCACGACCACATCAACAGGTCCGGCAGCGTGAGATGGCGTTGTTGCCGTAATCGTAGTGCTGTTGCTGACGACAACGTTGGTTGCAGCACTTCCGCCCACAGTTACCGTCGCGCCCGCCGCAAATCCGGTACCCGAAATCGTGATCGCCGTTCCACCCGCTGTCGGTCCCGACGTAGGATTGACACCGGTAACAGTCAAACCCGCCGCAGGCGCTGTGTACGTGAAGCCCTGGGCCAGAGTCGCAATTTGCGTATCCGGGTTGGTTACAACCACGTCAACCACTCCCGCACTGCGCGCCCCAGTTGTCGCGGTGATGGTGTTGGCGTTAGTGACGTTGACGTTCGTCGCGGGAGTACCGCCGAGAGAGACGGTCGCGCCCGCCACAAAGCCGCCGCCGGAGATGGTGACCGAAGTTCCACCCGCGGTTGGACCAGAATTCGGAGTGATGGTGTTGATCGTCGGCGCGGGAGCACTTGGACCACCGCCACCAGTCGACTTCGGAAGAATCGTGTTGTCGTTCTTCAGCGGTCCAGGCGCGGTATTGAGGAAAGTCTGCGGCGACAGCACGATCTGATCGATCGAGAGGCCGTCTTCCCTCACTTGAATTCGAATCGTATGCGAGCCACTCGTCGCGAATTTGACGAGGGGTCCGAGCACGCCGACGCCCCAGCCGTTGTCCTGCCAGCCCCAACCCTGAAGTCCGCATCCGGAGCAGTCTTCAAGATTCATCTCGGTTGCGTTGTTAGTTCCGATGCGATAAACGGGCGAACCATTACCGTCCACGGTGTCAGAGAACTGGATGAAGACTGAATCGTTGCTCCACAAATCACCGAGGGCCTTGCTTCGCAGCCACAGGCGATAATTCACGCCCGCTGCTGCGTTGAAAGTCATTTCAAAATACTGAGCCGGGTTCGCGGACGGTGCGCCCTTTTTCGGAGCACCCGCATCCGCATTTGAAAGGCGACTGCCTCCGGCTGCCGTTCCGTCGGCCGTAACCGACCAGCCAACTTTCACTGGCGCTTCGGCGGCGTAGAGAACCACGTCATCAGCTGAGGGCGCTGGCGCCGCTGGTGTCGTTGCGCCTGCAAGTTCGCTGTATGCAGAGAAGCCACCGCTGTTACCAGCGCGCACGCGATAGAAGTATGTTTGCTGCGGCGTCAGACCCGTACTCGCAAAGCTGGTCGTGTTTGCCGCCAGATTTGCGATCTCGGCCCAGGGACCCGATGCGGACGGACCTCTTTCGAGCCGGTATTCGGTTTCCGTAGCCACGTCATTCCACGTCAGATTAATCTGGGTGGGCGAAGCAGCTATCGCGGTCAAACCAGTCGGAGCCGAAGGAGCAGACCCCGAGCCGGTTCCTGCCGTTACGAAACTCCAAACCGGACCAGTCGCGGTCACATTCGCCATCGTCTTACCGACGATTTTCCAAAAGTAAGTCGTGCCTGGCTCAAGCGTGATCGGAACCGTGTACGTCTCCGTATGTCCATCGTCAACCGAGCCGGAATCAAGCAGTGGCTGGCCTTGCTGTGCGCCACTCTGCAACGTGCTTACATCAGCAACGAGGAGGGGCGGATTCGGCGTCGTACCGAAATAAATGTCGTATTTGTGAGCCCACTGACCACCTTCCCATTGCAGTTTGACAGTGGTTGGCTGGGCAATCGCCGAATTCGTCGGGGCCACGTAATTTGGTTGCTGTGGCGGTAGCGGCACAAACGCTTCGTTCTCCGTGGTCGAATTCCACTTGCGTTCGAACTGGTTCACGAACCAGTTGAAAAACCACTGTTTGGTCGTGAAGTAGTTATGCTCGAGCTGCCAGTTTGACGA
>DAIOGT010000104.1:14401-15518 GCA_036745095.1 Pyrinomonadaceae bacterium | reverse complement strand
CGATCAGATAAAGGCCAACGTGCGAAATGAAGCCCCAGAGTATTCCCTGGGTTATAGAGAAGGTCAGGGGGATGAGGATTATAGTCAAAAACGCGGGCAGACCCTCTTCAATTTTGCCGAAATCGATGTGGTTGATGCTCTTGAACATCGCCGCGCCCACCAGCACTAAAACCGGCGCAGTGGCATAAACGGGCACCATTCCCGCCAGTGGCGCCAGAAAGAAACACGGCAGAAAGCAAAGCGCCGTGAAAACGGACGTCATACCCGTGCGCCCGCCGCTGTCGATTCCGGCAATGCTCTCGATGTAAGCCGTGCCTGACGACGTTCCGGCGAGGCCGGCGCCGAAAGTCGCGACCGAATCGACGATCAGACCCTGTCGCAAATTGCGCGGGTTCCCCTCTTCGTCGAGCATGTTTGCGGCGTGAGCGACGCCTATGAACGTCGAGATCGAGTCGAAGAGGTCGGTGAAAAGAATGCCGATGATCGCCGGCAGGAGCGAGAGTTTTAGTGCTCCCCAAATGTCTAACTTCAAAAAGACGGTTTCGAAGTCAGGGCCACTGAAAATAGTTTCCGGTGTTTTGATCTGTCCCGCCGCCCACGCGAGGACAGTTACAACAAAAATGCCTGCGAGATAGGCGAGCGCGCTGCGACGAATCAGCAATATGAGAGTCACAATCAGACCAAAAATCGCCAGCAACGTCTCCTTTCCCAGTGTGCCGAGTTTTACAAACGTAACGGGATCGGAAGTGATGAGCCCGGCGTTTTTCAGACCGATGAACGTGAGGAGGATGCCGATGCCGGCGGCAGTGCCGATACGCAGCTCAGCAGGAATCGCTTTCGCGATCGTTTCACGGATCGGAGTGACCGAGATCAACAGAAACAGCACGCCTGCCCAGAAGACGATACCAAGCGCGGTTTGCCACCAGACCTTTTGCGTGAGAATGATGGTGAACGTGAAGAACGCGTTGATGCCCATTCCGGGCGCGACCGCGAAGGGAAGTTTCGCGTAAAGGCCCATCAGGAGGGTCATCGTGAAACAGACAAGGACCGTGGCGGTTAACACGCCGCTGAAAGCCATGCCTGTTCCGGGAGTTGAAAGAATCGTCGGATTCACCAC
>DAIOGT010000104.1:8072-14301 GCA_036745095.1 Pyrinomonadaceae bacterium | reverse complement strand
CGCCGCTGAAAGCCATGCCTGTTCCGGGAGTTGAAAGAATCGTCGGATTCACCACGACGATGTACGCCATTGTGAAGAACGTTGTGACGCCGGCGATTGCTTCAGTGCGAAGATTCATCGGGGGACACAAATTTTACACCGCACAGAATAACAGAATTGGGGATCTCTGTTGCACGCTTTTGCCTCGATCCTTTAGCAACAAAACAGCACAAAAACCACAAAATGGTGTTCTTCATTTTGCGCGTTTTATGCCTTTTGTGGCTTCAGGTTTTTCCAAAAACCGACGGCCCGAAATCCTGCGCGGATCTCGGGCCGTGGTTACAGCCAGCAAGGAGTTCCCCAACTTCTGCGGGCCGTTTATTCGGCGACGATAATCACAACCTTCTTCACTTTCGACTTCGCCACTGCTCTCTTGTCAGCACGTTCTGTCTTCGAGCGCACGGCCGCAAGGCTGGTCTCGTCTCCTGCCATCTGCGCCTGCGAAAACACATATCGATCACCATCGCGCTCGAACAAGAGTTTTGCGTCGTCACTCGCGTTTCCAATCACGCCCGTTGTTTGCACGATCGCACTCGAGCGCCCGTTCAAACTTCGTATTTGAAGGATCTTCTTATCGGAAGTCGGGTTAAGCACGGTAATCGTGTACCTGCCGGCCGGCAATGTTGTTTTGCCCACGCTGAATGTGAAAGGGATGCTGGCAATCACTCGTTGACTGCTACTCTGGGCCTGTGCGCTGACGGCCAGGACACCGGCCAGCATCAAAACCGTCAAAGGGATGTTGAAATATCTTCTCATGATAAACCTCCGAATCTTTTTGGTAGCCGTTTCGCCTCCATTTACTCACGCGGACGTTTGGTCCGGTTTCCCTCACGAGGCTGAAATATTTGTTGTAAACTCTGGCGGAGCACACATATGCAAGCTTCTGAAGGCATAACGCAGCTCTTGATTGATTGGGGTAATGGCGACCAGTTGGCGCATGAAAAACTAATGCCGCTGGTCTACAGCGAGCTGCGACGTCTCGCGAGCAACTATCTACGTCGCGAACGCGCCGGACACACACTTCAACCCACCGCGCTCGTCAACGAGGCTTATCTCAAGCTCATCGATCAGCGAAATGCGAGATGGCAGAATCGCGCCCATTTTTTCGGAATTTCGGCGCAGTTGATGCGGCGAATCCTCGTGGACCACGCCCGCCAGCACCAGGCCGTGAAGCGCGGTGGCTCAGAGCAGCAAAGGGTGTCGATCACGAGTGTGGAGAAGCTCGCGAAAGGGCCTGACGTTGATTTGCTCGCCTTAAATGAAGCACTTGATGAACTTGCGAGGATGGATCCACAGCAGAGCCAGATCGTTGAGTTGAAGTTTTTTGGTGGTCTTTCGATTGAGGAGATTGCGGAAGTGCTGGGGATCGGTCATGCAACGGTCGAGCGTGACTGGAAGATGGCGCGCGCCTGGCTGCGACGGCAGTTGGGGTGAGGGATTTCGCGAGGATCCTGCGCGTCTTGATTAGGAGGTAAGTTACCGCTCACTAACGCGGATAAAAACTCGATGACACCCGACCGCTGGCAACAAGTTAAGGAGATCTTCAACTCGGCGATCACCTGTCCGCCTGCGGAGCGGAGCGTGTTCATTTCGCAAGCGTGCTTCGGCGACGACGCGTTGCGCAGCGAAGTCGAATCGTTGATCGCTTCGCACGAAGAAGCCGGAAGCTTTATCGATAAACCGGCGTTTGAAGCAGCCGCCTCTTTGTTGGCGAATGAAAGAGCCGAGCTGAGGGCGGGCCAAAGCATCGCTTCCTACGACGTGATCTCGTTTATCAGTCGCGGCGGCATGGGCGAAGTTTACCTCGCTGAGGACAAGCGACTCGGTCGCAAAGTCGCTCTAAAACTGCTTCCTTCTTCGTTTACGACTGACGCCGATCGATTGCGCCGGTTCGAACAGGAAGCCCGCGCCGCTTCCGCTTTGAATCATCCAAACATCATCACGATCTACGAGATTCGCGAGGCCGCGGGCTCGCACATCATTGCGACCGAGTTTGTCGAAGGCGAAACGCTGCGACAGCGTTTGAGCCGGTCCGCGCTCACGCTTTCAGAAACACTGAACATCGCGATCCAGGTCGCTGACGCGCTTTCCGCCGCCCACAAAGCGGGCATTATCCACCGCGACGTCAAACCGGAAAACATCATGCTACGGCCCGATGGTTACGTGAAGGTGCTGGACTTTGGGCTCGCGAAGTTGAGCGAAGAAGCGACGCCGGCCGTAGCCGCGGAAGCGCCGACGATTCAGGTGCGCACGGGTTCGGGGATCGTGATCGGAACCGCCGGCTACATGTCGCCCGAACAGGCGCGCGGGCTCGGTGTCGATCATCGTTCTGACATTTTCAGTCTCGGCGCAGTCATTTATGAAATGCTGGCGCGCCGCAAACCGTTTGAGGGCGACACGCCAAGCGACACGCTCGCGGCGATTCTCAAAACCGAGCCGCCGCCCCTCGCTCGGGTTGCGAAAAGCGTTCCTTCCGAGCTCGTGCGCATCGTTAACAAGTCCCTCCGAAAGGATCGCGAAGAGCGTTATCAGGTCGTCAAAGACCTTTGGCTGGATCTGAAGGCGCTGAGGCAGGAGCTCGAGTTTCAAGACAAGCTGGATCGCTCTGTTGATGCAACTGGCGTGATGCTCGCTGGTGAACCGACCGAAGCGTTATCAGGACCACGGCACACGGCGTCACGGAGCGCCATCAGCAACATCAGCGAATCGATCAGCGTCGAGATCAAGCGACACAAAGTCGGAGCGGCGCTAGCGTTGATTGCCGTTTTGCTGATCGTTGGTGCAGGCAGTTTCGGAGTTTACAAGTGGTTGCAGCGTGAGGAGCCCTTTAACCACTTTTCGAATGTGAAACTCACGCGGCTCACAAACTCGGGCAATGCGATTGATGCCACGATCTCGCCTGACGGTAAATATATCGTGTATGCGTTGAGCGATCGCAGCAGTCAGAGTCTTTACATTCGCCAGGTGAGTACAGCGAATGACAAGCAGATAGTGGCGCCTGGACGTGTCGGTGTGTTTGGCATGACTTTCTCGCCTGATGGAACCGAACTCTATTACGCGATTAAAGCGAATCTTGACAGCGGCACGCTTTACCGGATGCCGGTCCTCGGCGGCACTCCGACCAAAGTGCTCGAGAACATTGATGGACCGATCAGCTTTTCACCGGACGGCAAGCAATTTGTGCTGGTTCGTGGAAACTATCCGAACCCCGGTGAGAGCGCGTTGGTGATTGCGAATCTCGATGGCGCCGGTGAGCGTAATCTTGTGGTCAAGAAGACCCCCGAACGCCTGTCGCCACTCTTCTTCACTGGCCCATCATGGTCTCCTGACGGAAAGATCATCGCGGCTACGGTTGCGACCGTTGGCGGGCGCAGTCGAGTCGTTGGCTTTTCGCCGGACGACGGAAGTGAGAAAAATTTGTCGTCCGAGTCGTGGTCGTTTTCCGGTCGTGTTCAATGGCTGCCCGATATGAGTGGACTGCTTGTCATCGCTGGAGACAGCGTCGCTTCGGCTCAGGTGTGGATCGTCAATTACCCTGATGGTCGCACGAGGCGGGTTACAAACGATCTCGGAACATACCGGTCCATCGCACTTACCCACGATGGGAAAGCGTTTACGACTGTTCAGGCGCAGGGTCTCGTGAATCTCTGGGTCATGCCGGAAGGAAATTCAGCGAAGGCGACCAGGTTACCCACCGGCAACATCGGTTTTTATTCCTCGGCTGGAAATAATTTGTCGTGGACGCCGGATGGCAGAATCGTGTTTGTTTCGAATGAAGGTGGAATTGCTGACGTTTGGATCGCCGATCCCGATGGGGGGAATCGCAAACAGTTAACCGCAAATGCCGCTGCTAATTTTTCGCCGGTCGTGTCGGTTGACGGACGTTACATCGTGTTTGTTAGCTGGCGTGAAGGCAAGAGAAACCTGTGGCGAATAAATTTTGATGGCAGCAATCCGGTACGTCTTACCGCCGGTCTGGCGGACGCCTTTCCTTCAATTTCGCCAGACGGTCGCTGGGTCGTTTACACCGCGCAAGAAGGAGTTAAGCCGACCCTTTGGAAGGTATCGATCGATGGCGGCACACCGTCGCAGGTTTCGGATCACGTCGTAACGAGCGCGGCAGTTTCTCCTGATGGCGGGTTTATCGCTTACACATATCCCGAGTCGCGCGATCCGTTTGCGCCGCCGAACCGGCTTGCCGTAATTCCTTTCGAGGGCGGCGCTCACGTGAAAACGTTTGAATTTGTCGGCAGCGGTACTGTCTTGCCGGTGATTCAGTGGGCACAGGATGGCAAATCGATTTTTTACACCGTGAGCACAAACAACGTCACAAATATTTGGAGTCAATCACTCGATGGCGGGCCGCCGAAGCAGACCACGAATTTCAATGACCTGTTTATGACGAGTTTCGCATGGTCGCGTGATGGAAAGCAGTTAGCGTGCACGCGCGGGGCTCTGCTTCGCGATGCGCTTTTAGTGACTGATGTGAAGTAAGTCGGGAGAAGACAAATGGACCTGCGCGTGTTGCTAACAACGTTTGGAGTGATCTTTCTGGCTGAGATGGGCGACAAAACTCAGCTCGCGGCGATGACGATGGCGGCTGATTCGAAGCGACCGTGGGCCGTGTTTTTGGGGGCCAGTCTCGCGCTGATCGCAGTGTCGGGTCTGGGAGTTTTGATCGGGAGCCTGATTGGTGATTACTTGCCGGTTGTGTGGGTGAAGAGAGTGGCCGCGGTGGCGTTTATCGTGATTGGCGTGTTGATGTTGTTTGGAAAGTTCTAAAACACAGTTCAATGCCGCAGACTCTCCACATCGAACGCCACTTCACGTCGAGTGAGGTCGTTCGCGACGTCGTAATCGGCATGGCTGATGGTTTGACTGTTCCGTTTGCGCTCGCTGCCGGTTTATCGGGCGCTATCGATCATACCGCCATCATCGTCACGGCAGGACTCGCGGAGATCGCAGCCGGCGCAATTGCGATGGGACTCGGCGGTTACATGGCCGCCAGGAGCGATGCCGAGCACTACGCAAAAGAACGCGAGCGCGAAAAACGCGAAGTGCAGGAGATTCCTCACGAAGAGATGCGCGAGGTCGCGGAAGTATTCCAGGCGTACGGTCTGAGTGAAGACGAAACGTGGCCGATTGTTCAGGCGCTAAAACGCCAGCCACGCAACTGGGTCGATTTCATGATGCGCTTCGAGCTGGGGCTCGAGAAGCCTCAACCGGGTAGAGCGCGGGCCAGCGCACTCACGATCGCCGGAGCATATATCGCCGGGGGCCTCGTTCCCCTCTCGCCGTACTTCTTCACAGATTCGACCTTCACCGCCCTCTGGTATTCAGTCGCATTCACTCTCATCGCGTTGCTCGCGTTTGGCTTTGTAAAAGGCCGTTTCACGGGAACCCAACCCCTCCGCAGCGCGCTTCAGACGGCTTTGATTGGGAGTCTCGCCGCCGGCGCGGCCTACGGCATTGCGAGGCTAATTGGCGGGTAAATCCTGTTAACGTATAATCACTAGCTCATCATCATACCGGGAGGAAACGCAATGGCTACCCAACTTCAACGCTCGGATTCGATCGACCGGATCGCAGAGTTGCTCGGTCCTAAAGCCGACGAGCTTCTGAAACATACGTCGCAGGCAATCTCAAAGGACCAACTAAACCTTCCGGGTCCCGACTTCATCGACCGCGTTTGGAGTCATTCCGATCGCTCGCCGGCCGTCCTGCGGTCGATGCAAGCACTGTTTGACCACGGCAGGCTCGCCGGTACGGGTTATCTCTCGATCCTTCCGGTTGACCAGGGAATCGAGCACTCTGCCGGTGCTTCGTTCGCGCCGAACCCGCTGTACTTCGATCCTGAAAACATCGTGAAGCTTGCGGTTGAGGGCGGGTGCAACGCAGTTGCTTCGACATTCGGCGTGCTCGGTACGGTGGCACGGAAGTACGCTCACAAAATTCCATTCATCGTTAAGATCAATCACAACGAGCTACTGACGCTGCCGAACAAGTTTGACCAGGTGCTGTTTGGCACGGTCAAAGAAGCGCACAACCTCGGCGCAGTGGCTGTTGGCGCAACGATTTATTTCGGTTCTGACGAGTCAACCCGACAGCTCACCGAGATCAGCGAAGCGTTTGCAGAGGCGCATGAGCTCGGGATGGCTTGTATCCTCTGGTGTTATTTGCGCAATTCGAA
>DAIOGT010000104.1:0-7972 GCA_036745095.1 Pyrinomonadaceae bacterium | reverse complement strand
AGGCGCATGAGCTCGGGATGGCTTGTATCCTCTGGTGTTATTTGCGCAATTCGAAATTCAAAACTCCGGAAGGCGACATGCACGCGTCAGCGGATCTTACCGCGCAGGCGAACCATCTCGGCGTCACTATTCAGGCAGATATCATCAAGCAAAAACTGCCCGAGCGAAATGCCGGCTACAAATCGGTTGAAGCTGCGCTGGGTGGTTCTTATGGCAAGATCAGCAAGCTGGTTTACGAGAAGCTCACGACTGACAATCCGATCGATCTCGTGCGTTACCAGGTGGCGAACTGCTACATGGGCCGTTGCGGCTTGATCAACTCCGGTGGCGAATCCAAGGGCGCGAGCGATCTCGCTGAGGCTGTTCGCACGGCCGTGATCAATAAGCGCGGTGGCGGCATGGGATTGATTTCCGGACGCAAGGCGTTCCAGCGACCGATGAGCGAAGGCGTGCAATTGCTCAACTCGATTCAGGACGTCTATCTCGCCGACGAGATCACAGTCGCTTAGCTTTAGCCACAAGGCACAAAGATCACAAACGATTTCAGTTCGGATTTTGTGCTTTTTGTGCCTTTTTGTGGCTAAATCCGTTTTTGGGTTACACTCACGCATCATGGACAAGGGGAAGAAGCAACCACCACCCGTCGACAACTCTGTCTCTGACTCGACCGGCCAGTACGATCTGCGCTTCGTGCTGTGGCGACAGTTTTGTGCGAAGTATTCAGTCCCCGTTGACACTCTGCCGAGTCAGTTGGATGACGAGCAGAAGGAATTGTGGGAAGAGATGAAAGCGAAACGTTTGAAGAGTTAGTCGCGAGTCAGATAAAACGATGTATCAAGAATGGGTTTGTTAATCTTTCCTCACCGATCGTTGTCACCGGTCCGTGTCCTGAATAAACCTTTACGTCATCATCCAGTGTCATCAGTTTGTTTTTGATCGAGCTAAGCAGTTGCTCAGTCGATCCGCCGGGAAGATCTGTGCGTCCAATCGATCCCGCAAATAGCACATCACCGACAAACACTGCTCGTTCGTTTCGTTCGTAGAACACGACGTGGCCAGGCGTGTGACCGGGACAGTGAAGCACTTCGAATTCGAGACTCCCAACAGCGTACTTCTCCCCATCAGTCCAATAGTGATCGACCGGCGGCGGCTGTTCGAAAGCAAATCCGAGCGCCGCCCATTGCGCGCGTGGAATGCCGATCCACCCGGGTTGCTCCGGCAGCGCGTCGTACATGAATTCGTCGCCTTTGTGAAGGTTGATTTTTGCCTCAGGTTGAAGTTTTTTCAATGCTGCGACGGCGCCGACGTGGTCGAGATGCGCGTGAGTCAGCGCGATGGCCTGGAGCCTAAGACCGCGTCGCTCGAGAGTTTCGACGATGCGTTCTGCCTCGTCTCCGGGGTCGATACAGATCGCCTGTTTTGTCTCCTCGCAACCGAGGATGCGTGTGTGTTGTTGAAACGCGGTAACTGTGATTTCGTCGATAATCATTGGTGCTTTGTACGCTGTATTTCGTGCATCTAAGCAATTACCATACAACAAAGCATGAAGTATTAAGAAATGCCTATAACTGCTCAATCCGCACCGCTCGCAGCCGTTCTCGATTCGATGACCACCGAAGGTGCGCCCGAATTAACGGAACATCTCGAAGCGGGCTCGCTCAAGTGTTACGCCTGCGGCCATCGCTGCCTGATCAAGGAGGGCAAACGCGGTATCTGCAAAGTTCGGTTTAACGAAGGCGGCCATCTGCGTGTGCCCGCGAACTACGTTGCCGCACTCGCGTGTGATCCAACAGAGAAAAAACCGTTCTTCCATGTTTTGCCGGGATCCGACACTTTGACGTTCGGCATGCTCGGCTGCGATCTGCATTGTGCGTATTGCCAGAACTGGCTCACGTCGCAGGCGCTGCGTGATGATTCTGCGGGCACGAGTCCCACAGTAGTCTCAGCGGAGCGATTGGTGACGATGGCGAAGGCGTACGGCGCTTCGATGGTGGGCAGCAGTTATAACGAGCCATTGATCACCGCTGAATGGGCGGTTGATGTTTTCAAACGCGCTCGGCCCGCAGGTTTTCGCACGGCGTTCATCTCAAATGGCAACGCGACTCCGCAAGTGCTCGATTACCTGAGACCGTGGACCGACTGCTACAAGATCGATTTGAAGTCGATGAACGACAAGAACTATCGGCAGCTCGGCGGCGTCGTTGACAATATTCTCGACACGGTGAAGATGGTCCACGAGCGTGGGTTCTGGGAAGAGATTGTTACGCTCGTCATTCCCGGCTTTAACGATTCCGAAGACGAACTTCGTCGTGCGGCGGAGTTTATTGCGTCAGTCTCGCCCGACATTCCCTGGCACGTTACCGCCTTTCATCAGGACTACCGCATGACTGAAAACTCGAACACGACTGCGGAGCAATTGATGCGTGCGTGCGAGATCGGGCGTGAGGCTGGGCTCAACTACATCTACGCCGGAAATCTTCCGGGCAGAGTTGGGCGGTGGGAGAATACTTACTGTCCTTCATGTGATGAACTTTTGGTGGAGCGGTTCGGTTACCTGATACGGCAGGTAAACGTAACAAACGAAGGCCGCTGTCCAAGCTGCTCAACAACGATCCCAGGCATTTGGAAATAGCCACAAAAAGCACAGAAGCACAAATTGAAAGTCCTTTGTGTCTTTTGTGCCTTTTTGTGGCCCAGCTTACGGCGCGGTTCCCTGCGGCAGGATCTTTGTAGCCTGCGACGCTATAACCTGCCACTTCCCATCGCGTTTCGCATAAACATCAAGAAAACGATACTCGCCGCTGATGTCGATTGGTCTCTTCTGATTTGGGACGGCGTACTTTCCATTCTTAATAACACTTCGTCCCGAGATGAATGCAGCGTCAGCATCGATAACCGTCACTTTCGGGTCCATCATTTCGAATGAATCGGCCGTTATCGCTCCCGATTCGATCGTGCGCACTTCGTCAGCTTTGGTTGCGGTTGTACCGTCCGGATAGACAAGCACCGCATTGTCGGCAACTATCCGTTTGACTGCTTCGGCGTTCTTCGTCTTTGCCGCATCAGCCCACTCCCGTTCAAGCTTAATTAGCTCAGCCTCGATCGCCGCGGCATCGAACGTTTCTTTCGCCGGGCTTGAAGTTGCGGCTGCGATATTACGGTTGGTATCGAGTGCCGGCTGGCATCCATTCAGGCCCACGACAATGACGAGTATCAGCAATGCGATTGCGCTTTTCTTCATTCGGTTTTTGACTCCTTCGCACGATCGGTCCGGCGGACCATGAAAAAGCACTCTGCTTCTACGATAACTCTGGTTTTGAGTCAAATTTTTATGCCGCCTTTGAGATATTGACATCCACATTTCTTAGGATTATTGTTCGAGTCAAATAAGCAAACCGGAGCGACCACGGCAGTTTATTTGGCTGTTCCGGCGGTACGTTTCCTACCTTTTTGTCGTGAACACGTTTATCTGTTGGAAAGGAGTAACCATGACTCGCCTTTTGAGATCCTCAAATTTCTGGTTACTAAGCCGCGCTCTGCTTGTAGTGATCAGTTTTTCGATTGCAGGGGTCGCCTACGCTCAAACCCCTCAAAAACGTGCCAATCTCTCGCCTGATGAGGAACCGGTCTTTCACGATTATCGTGGAGTAAAGATCGGGTGGGTTGCCGACGAGGTGCGCAAGAAACTTGGTAGTCCGGCGAACAAGGGTGACGAGCAGGACTTCTACATTTTTGGTGAGAAAGAAACCTGCCAGGTCATGTATGACAAAGGACAGGTGAGCGCTATCTCTGTCGATTTCATGAACGGCGCCCGTGAAGTTATCACTCCGGAGCAGGTGTTTGGCGCTGACATCGAGGCGAAGCCCGATGGTTCGAAGTATAAACTCGTGCGCTATCCGAAAGCCGGTTACTGGGTTTCGTATAGTCGAACTGCGGGCGAGACGCCGATCATAACGGTGACAATTCAGAAACTTCCGCCGCAGTGATCCTCGCAGAGAACATCAAGCAAAGGGCTCTTTTCGAAGGATTCAACAAGGTCGGAATTGTTGGCGCCGAATCGCTTGAAGACGAAGGACGCCGGTTGAAAGAGTGGCTTGCGCGCGGCCATCACGGCCAGATGAGCTGGATGGCCCGCGACGTCCACAAACGCATCAGTCCGCACGAAATTTTCCCGCAAGCGCGCTCGGTCGTCGTAGTTGCGCTTAACTACTACACGCCTCACCAGCACCAGCAAAGTCCCGCCACCGGAAAAGTCTCGCGTTATGCATGGGGCGACGATTACCACGACGTGATGAAGGAGAAATTGTTGTCGCTCCTTTCCTGGATCAAAGAGCAGGAGCCGTGCGTCGAGGGAAAAGTGTGCGTTGATATTCAACCCACGATGGACAAGGCGTGGGCCGTGCGCGCCGGGCTCGGCTGGCTTGGCAAGCATTCGAACGTAATCACGCCCGAGCATGGTTCGTGGGTTTTTATCGGTGAGTTGCTGCTCAACATCGATCTTGAGCACGAGGGGGAGCGCATTGAGGATCACTGTGGCACGTGTACGCTCTGCATCGATGCTTGTCCGACAGCGGCAATTACCGAGCCTTACGTTGTTGATTCAAATAAGTGCATTTCGTACGCGACGATCGAGCTGCGCGCGCCGGAATTACCGGCGGAGCTGGATTTGGCGGGCTGGCTGTATGGCTGCGACATTTGCCAGGACGTTTGCCCCTGGAACCGCTTTGAGCAGTCGACGGTTGAAACGCGTTTCGAGCCGCGTGACGGCAGTGTCAACGCGGAGCTTGGTGAGATTCTCGAACTCACCCCGGAAACCTATGCCGCACGTTATCGCGGTAGTGCGATCAAGCGCGCGAAACTCGGCGGCCTCCAGCGCAACGCGCGCGCTTTGGCGGTAAAATCCTCTAATGCATAAAGCACGCAATCCCTCGTTCGCCAACGAAATCGAGCAAAGCTTCGAAAAACAAACGATCATGGGTCTCATCGGCGCTCAACTCGCACGCGTCGAACCGGGACTTGTCGAGATCACACTGCCGTATCGCGCCGACCTGGCCCAGCAGCATGGATACCTGCACGCAGGCATCGTGACAACGATTGCGGATTCGGCGTGCGGCTACGCTGCGTTCAGTCTGATGCCGCCGGATTCTGAGGTGCTGAGTGTGGAGTTCAAAGTGAACATGTTGCGACCGGCGAAAGGGAAAACGTTTTCAGCCGTCGCGGAAGTCGTTAAGTCGGGGAAGACGCTGACTGTCGTTCGTGCCGATGTGTTCGGCGTAAATGAAGACCGGCGTGAGCTGGTGGCGACAATGCTCGGCACGATGATCTCTTTGAGTAAATGAAATGTGTCTAATCCATTCCCTCGGCGGCGCCTTCACGAAACAACCTGAAGAGCTGAGCTCGAAGCTCGGTGTGAAAGCCTCCGACCTCGTGAAGCGGGCTTTCGACGACATTGATTCCTCAAAACTCATGGACCATCACGTGCACATTGCCGGTCTCGGCGTCGGTGGCACCAGGACGTTTGTCAATCCGAAGATGTTGACGTGGCGACATCCCTTTCATCGTTTAAAGTTGAAGGTTTATATGAGCTCGGCGGGAGTTGCCGACGAGGATAGCGCCGATCCGCAGGCGGTCGCGAGATTAAAGAGCCTCGTGGCGAGCATCAAGGACCATGGCAAACACCGGCTACTCGCGTTCGACAAGCATTACCGCAGCGACGGGACGGTCAACCTCGAAAAGACTGAGTTTTACGTTCCAAACGAGTATGTGTTTGACCTCGCGGAACGGCATCCGGATCTGTTTGTGCCGAATATTTCCGTCAATCCGTACCGGCCGGATGCGATTGCGGAGCTCGAAAAGTGGGCTCGACGTGGCGCGCGGATCGTGAAGTGGCTTCCGAACGCGATGGGCATCGATCCTTCCGATCCGAAGTGCGATAAGTTTTACCAAAAGATGAAGGAGCTTGATCTGATATTGCTGAGTCACGGCGGCGAAGAGAAAGCGGTTGAAGCTAAAGAGGATCAGAAACTGGGAAATCCGTTGTTGTTGCGGCGGGCGTTGGACCATGGGGTGAAAGTGATCGTCGCGCATTGTGCCGGGTTAGGGTCAAATGAGGACCTCGACAGCGGAGATCGAAAAATCGTGGATAATTTTGATCTTTTTCTGCGTTTGATGGATGAGAAGCGGTACGAAGGACTCGTGTTTGGCGAGATCTCAGCGATGACGCAGTTCAACCGTTCTGGAAAGCCGCTGCGGACTATGCTCGCGCGTGAGAATCTGCACGAACGGCTCGTAAACGGCAGCGACTATCCGTTACCGGCCGTGAATCTCTTGATCAGGATCCGACCGCTCGTGAAGCAGGGTTACATCAGCGCGGGGGAAGGCGAGTCGCTAAAGGAGATTTACGATTACAACCCGCTGCTTTTCGATTTCGTTTTGAAACGGTCGCTGACGCTTCCCGGAACTTCCAGGGGTTTTCCTGCCAGCGTTTTTCTGGCGAACACCGCGCTTTCCGTGTAGGGCCGCGCCGGTTCGTGAATCCCTGGCTGAAACGGTATCATTATTTCGTCTATGTTTCTGCGCGATTCTTACAACCGCCCGATTCGCGACCTGCGCGTGTCGCTCACGGACCGCTGTAATTTTCGGTGTTTCTACTGCCTGCCGCATGGCGAGCCGCCGATCGCGCCGAAAGAGCAGATGCTCTCATACGAAGAGATCGATTATGTGTGCGAGATATTTGTCAGCCTTGGTATCGAAAAGCTCCGGCTCACTGGCGGCGAGCCGATGTTGCGACGAGATATCGAAACCATCATCAGCAAGCTCTCGAGACTGAAGACTTCCGGGCTTCGCGATCTCGCTCTCACCACCAACGGATACTATCTGCCAGAGCGCGCGCAGAGTTTAAAAGATGCCGGACTTGATCGCGTCACGATCAGTCTCGACAGTCTTAAACGAGACGTTTTCAAGCGCATGACGGGCGTTGATGTTCTGGATAAAGTGTTAGCTGGAATTGCTGCGGCGAAAAAGGCCGGACTCGAGCCGATAAAGATCAACGCGGTCATCGTCCGCGAACACAATGAAGACGAGGTTGCCGATTTTGCTGCGTTCGCGCGCGAGCACGATGTGAAGATGCGGTTCATCGAGTTCATGCCGCTCGATTCAGGTCATGAATGGTCGCGTGAGGATGTAGTTTCCGGAAAAGAGATTCGTGATCGGATCAGCGAGCGTTTTCCGCTCGAGCGGGTCGACGTAGCGAGGGGCTCTGAAACGTCTTCACGGTATCGTTTTGCCGACGGCGGGCCAGGTGAGATAGGCATCATCGCTCCAGTCACGGAGCCGTTTTGCGGTGCGTGCTCGCGGATTCGATTGACGGCCGATGGGCAGATTCGCACGTGTTTGTTTTCGACTGTCGAGCACTCGCTGCGCGACGTAGTTCGCAGCGGCGCGTCACGCGCGGAGATTGTTGACTACATCCATTCCGTCATCATGAAGAAAGAACCGCGTCACTTCATCAACGATCCCGGTTTCGTCACCCCCTCCCGTACGATGAGCTTCATTGGCGGTTAGCGCTTGCTTGATGAAACTCTCAGTAAGGCATACAATGCGGGTAATTTGATTTACAACTCTCACAGGATACCTATGAGCACCAAAGTCGAAGCCACAATCGAAGATCTCTACAAGGTCGAAGGCAAGGCTGAGCTCGTCAACGGAGAAATTGTAGAAATGTCGCCTACGGGAGCCTTACCTCACCTTGTTGCCCGGCAAATTACCATTTCCTTGGCCTCTTACGAACGTAAGATCAGAAATGGATACGCAATTGGAGACAATGTCGGTTTTGTAGTTAATCTGCCGCATCGTAAATCATTCTGTCCGGACGTCGCATTTTATGTTGGACCAGATCCGGGAATGAAGTTCTTTCAGGGCGCGCCTGTATTTGCCGTCGAAGTTCGGAGCGAAAGTGATTACGGGCCGCGAG
>DAIOGT010000103.1:0-15539 GCA_036745095.1 Pyrinomonadaceae bacterium | reverse complement strand
GCCTTCAATTCACTGATTTCACTCTTGATCATCGCCAGCGACTCGGAAACATGGCCAGTCGCCGTGGATAAATGGCCCGAAACCGCGGTGAACTGTTCCGCAACCAGTTTCGCTTGCACGGCGACCTGTTTGCCCTGTTCGCTGATAGCGGTTACTCGTTCGAGCAACGGTTCCACCCGTTCTTCGAGGCGGTTTACGGTTTTCACCGCACGGCTAACGAAAACTGCCATCGCGATCATCGCAACCGCGATCAAAAGAAACGAAGCGGCGATAATCACCATGATCCAGAACATCGGATCGCGAGTGCTCATTTGTAAAAGCAGCGCGAGATTCATTTTCGATTAGTTGGTCGAGTCACCACTACCAAAGTTTGGCGCGTCAACGCGGCCCGACATTTCAGTCTTGCGTTTCTCTTCCTGATAGGCCTTTTTGCCGGCGTCGATTGCGGCAGTCAGTGTTCCACCTTGACGTGAAGCCGCCTCGCGAGCGTTTTGGGCCACTTCGGTAACTCTCTCCGCCGCCTGCGAATACAACTCCGCGGCACGCCCCCGCGTTGCTTCGTAGTATTCACCAGCGCGGTCACCCAACTGTTGTGCTGCCTCGCGCGAGCGATCGATGCCTTTTCTCGTCGCGTCAGCGATATCGCCGCGCAATTCGTGGCCCGATTTGGGCGCGAAAAGGAGCGCGAGAATGGCGCCGATGCCGCCGCCAATCAGCAGGTAAGTTAATTTGTTTGAGATGCTGTCAGAGCTATCTCTACGATATTCGTCTCCCATTTTCTGGGTCCTTTCTGTCGAACTACTATGATTTTGACGGTCTGCGACTATAGCATATATCCGTCTGATCTGCGGCAAATACTAGTTGTTACCGTTGTACTGTTCCAATTTCCGATAAAGCGTTTTGCGGCCGATACCGAGGGCGCGGGCGGCGTGAGATTTATCGCCGTCGGTGTAGTCAAGTGTCGCTTCGATGGCCTGGCGCTCGATCTCCTCCATCGAAGACGGAACCGTGATCTCAATTGTCGTTGTGCGGCCTTCACTCGCTGCCTTCGCCCGTTCGACCTTGATCCGGTCGCGGTCCTCCAAGGCGATCTTGCTGATCGCTTCCGGCAAATCTTCAAGCTCGATGGCCCTTCCCGAGGCGATGATCACAGCACGCTCGATTGCGTTTTCGAGCTCACGTACGTTGCCGGGCCAGTCGTAAGTTATCAACGCCTGGAGCGCGTCTTTCGAGATCCCCGAAATGAACCGCCCGGTCTTCTGTTTGTAGTGTTCGAGGAAGTGGATGACGAGCGGATGAATGTCTTCGGGTCGCTCGCGCAACGGCGGCAGCCTGATCGGAAAGACCGAGAGCCTGTAAAATAGATCCTGGCGGAACGTGCCAAGGTCCACCGCTCGTTTTAGATCGACATTCGACGCCGCAAGCACCCGCACATCCGTTTTGACCACTTCACTGCCGCCAACACGCATGAACTCTCCGTCCTGCAAGACGCGCAGCAGTTTCACCTGGGCTGACGGACTCATCTCACCGACTTCGTCGAGAAAAAGCGTGCCGCCATTTGCTTCTTCAAACCTGCCGCGACGCAGCGAGCGCGCATCAGTAAACGCGCCCTTCTCGTGACCGAAAAGTTCCGACTCAAGGAGGGTCTCGGGAATCGCACCGCAATTTAGTTTGACGTAAGGCTGGTCCTCACGACCCGAGTTGAAATGGATCAAATTCGCGAGCAGCTCTTTGCCGGTGCCGGATTCGCCTTCGATCAAAACTGTGGTCTGCGTGTCGGCCACACTCAGCGCGAGCTCGATTGCGCGACGTATCGCGGGTGCCTGTCCGATAATTCGTTCCTCGCCGTAACGTTCGTGCAGCGCGCTGCGAAGGTGCATGATCTCCGCAGACAACTGATCACGCTCGAGTGCGGTGCCGATTTGATCGGCGATGCCTTCGACGAGCGCCACCTCGTGATCGTCAAAGCCTTCGCGCGCCTGGCTCCAGACGAGTCCGAGTAATCCGAACGTTTGTCCGCCCACTCTCACGGGGGCAACCAACGCCGCACGTCCACCAAGCACCGCGTTGAATGCGAGTCGCCACGTCAACGGCAGATCGGTTTCCAGCAGACGCAGGGTCTTGCCTTGTGCGAGCACTTCCACCATCGCGGGAAACGCAGTCAAGTCGATCGATTTCCCGTACGAGTCGAACAGTCCGTGAACAGAATCGACGGCGGCATCGGGCGCCGCCTTGAATGCGCCCAGACTGAGGCGACTGCCCGCCGGATCGAGCACGCCAAGCGCCGAATAATCAGCGTGCACGAGTGCAATCGCGCGTTCCAGGACGAGGGACGAAACCTCGCCAAAATCCGAACGCGCATTCAACGCATTCGCGATCGACAACAGCGCGCGCTTCGTTTCTGCCTCGCGTTCCTTGTCGGTGTAGAGACGCGTGTACTGATAACCGATCGCGATCTGCCCCGCGATCGATTGCAGAAAGACGACTTCATCATCGAGCCACTCACGTGGCGTGCGCGTCGTGTGCAAACCAACCAGGCCGAGAATATTTTCGCCAAGCATCACCGGTACCACGAGCAGCGAGCGCGTGCCGAGACTGGCGGCGAGGTATCGCACCTTCTGATCGAGACCGGACGCGGAGATGTCGTTCAAGCGAATCGGTTTTCGGAGATCGACGTGTTCCTGGAGTTGTTTGAATTCGAGCGGGATGACGGTGCCGAGACTCGAAGGTACGTCATTTGACGCGCGCCACTCGTGGCTGATGCGCAGCTCGCTGGCCGACTTCAACTGGATCACGTCGCAGCGATCGACGTTCATCATCCGGCCCAGCTCAGAGACGATGACGTTGAGAAAGCGGTCGAGATTGATAGCGTTGGGCAAAGACATCGCAAGGCGATTGATAATCCCCTCGCGCGCCTCGTGCATTTTGATCTTGCGTTCCAGAGAAAGCGATTGAGCGGTGTTGGACATCGTACGGCCAAAAGGATAGACGAAGCTCGGCAACTTGCAAAGCAGTGCCACCGATGATGCGGACCTAAAGAATCTGATTTTATTATCTGCGCTATCAGTGGTTATAATCGACGCATGCCGATTTACGAGTACGAATGCAGAAAATGCAACGCCCATGTTGAGGCGTTCCAAAAGGTCAGCGACAAGCCGCTGACAAAGTGCCGCAAGTGCGGCGGAAAGCTGGAACGGAAGATCTCGGCACCCGCAATCCAGTTCAAAGGCTCCGGCTGGTATGTCACTGATTACGCCGGAAAGACAACGAAAAGCGACAAGTCAGAATCCGAGTCAGTGACCGATTCGAAATCGGAAAAGACCGACAAGACGGACACGAAGTCGAAAGAGAGCTCCCCAGCGAAGAAGACTTCCGAAAAGCCTTCACCCCCTAAAGCTTCAACCGGCGATTAGCCGTTCCGAGTTTGAAACATGCGTTCGCTAATGCTTCCAGCCCTGGTCGCGCTTGTCATCGTCGGACTGCTGTCCGTCTCGATCGTGGGCCAGTCAGGCTACCGGCCGAACGCAAACGCCGCGGGTGGCGTGATGGTCGGCGTCGTAGCGCGACGCGACGACATCAACAAAACCACACCAGTCACGAGCAAGGAGCTTTCCGTTTACGACAATGGCATCGAGCAATCGATTCGCAATTTCACCCCCGATCCTTCGCCGGCGCGTATCGTTCTCCTCGTCGATAATTCATTAACCATCAGGGCGGACGTCGATAAGCTCGAGCAGGCAGCACGCGAATTTGTTTACGAGATTTTCGAAGGCGACAAGCTGCTGATTGTCGGTTACGACGAACAGGCGGAGATCGTCTCTGACTGGACTGACGACTCGAAAGCGATCGAGTCGTCGTTGAAACTGTTTCGAAAGAAAGGTCAGCCGCACCTGTTTGACGCGATCCGTGCCGTCGTCGCGGAAGCCCTGCGGCCAGTGCCGAGTCAAAAGCGCGTCATCGTTGTTATCAGTGACGGTTTGGATCGCGGCAGCAAAGCGACGTTCGAGCAGACAATGGCGGAGTTGCAGTCAGAAAACATCATGGTTTACGCCGTGCAGGCAGTCGATCGTACTCGCGGTGCAATCCGTCGCGATGTGCCGAAGCCGAAGGTCGTGATTGATAAACTCGCTGAGGGAACTGGAGGCCGGATCTTTTCGATTGACGAGCCGCAAGTCGCGGCGAAGGCGATCTGCGACGAACTACGACAGAATCGTTACGTGCTTTCGTACGTGCCGTCGAGCGCGCCGTTCGGCCAGCCGCGCAGTTTGTTGGTGGTTGCGAACGAGGGAATCACGGTGCGGTCGAAGTCGATGCAACAGCCAAACTGAGAAGTATTCAGCGCCGCGAGTAGATATAAAACAATCCGCCCATAATCAGTAAAATCAGCGTCTCCATAAAGACAAAAAATTTTACCGAAAACTCACCGTCGTCCGTGATCGAGTTGGAGTAAGCGACGAACGTTCCCATCAGCACACCGCCTACGATCCAGATCAACTTACGCTTTGTATCCCACACTATTTCAATATCCCTGACAACCAGTGCATCAGGTTGAGCGCATACTGTTTGTTGTCGTTGCCTGGCGTGTTCATGCCCATCGTGCGCTTCTCGGCGCCCGAGATCTGAGCAGACAGCATTGCGGCTTCACCCTGGACCAGGACACGGCCTTTCCCGTATTTCAGTGCGACGGCTTGTGCGCGCCCCGCGGCCGGAGTTGAGGTTTGTGCCTGGTGAGTTGGCGAATCCGTCGCTGAGTCGGCCAGTTTCAGAATGTCGACGCTCTCTTTCGGGCCTTTCAATGACTGGCCGGTGAAACTGCGCAGAATTTTGACACGCTCATTCTCGTTGCGGCCTTCAATGATGGGATGGTTTCCGAGCAGTTTGTTTTCGATAGAAAAGATCAGGTGCGACGGTGTTCCGGCGACTGAATTTGGCGGATCGAACGTGTACCCTTTGCTCATGTCGACGCCGAAACGGCTCGCGAGTGCCGCAGCTGCACCACCAAACGGCGCGTGATCCGCGATCAGCAGCAACGCACCGCCGCTCTTCACCCAATCGTGTACGGCCGTGATCTCGTCGTCGTTGAAGGCTGATTGGTCGGCGCCTTCGTCGTCATCTTCTTCGGCGCCGAGGGCGTTGGCGATCACGAGGACCTTGAAGCCACTGAGCCTCGTTTTGCTGAACGACTGTCGATTACGAATGACGTTGTAACCGTCGTTCGTCAACAGATCTACGAATGGTTTGTAGCGGCCGTCAGTGGTGTGGAAGTTGTGATGCGCTTCGTCGAACATCACGCGCGGGCCGTCTTTTTTGTAGGCTGGATTGGCGACAGACGTGTCGAACTCCGGATCCGCCATTTGCTGGGCCAGCACGGGGGCGCACGTCAGGAGAAGAAGGACACAAATAGCAAAGATCAATTTCATTGGCGTTTATCCGCGGCGTAGTTTCGACAGCCGCTCAGCGGCGCGATTCAGCGTTTCATCTTTCTTGCAGAAACAGAACCTTACCTGCTGCGCGCCGTCGGCGGGATTGCTGTAGAAGCTCGAGCCGGGCACGCACGCGACCCCAATCTCCCGGATCAAATGCCGCGTGAACTCCACATCATCCGAAAATCCAAAACGCGAGATGTCGGTCATGATGTAGTAAGCACCATCAGGCACAAACGTCCCGAACCCCGACTGTTCAAGCACCGGCAACAGCATATCGCGCCGCCGCCGATATTCCTGCTGCAACGTGTCGTAATACTCCTGCGGCAACGACAATGCGTAAGCACCCGCTGCCTGCAACGGAGCCGCGGCGCCAACGGTGAGGAAGTCGTGCACTTTACGAATACCGCTCGTGATCTCGGGGGGCGCGATGCAGTAACCCACTCGCCAACCCGTGACCGAGTAAGTCTTCGACATCGAGTTTACGACGACTGTTCGTTCGCGCATGCCGTCGAGCTGGGCCATCGAGATGTGTTTGATCTCTGCGCCTTCACGCGGGTAGAGAATGTGCTCGTAAATCTCATCGGTGAAGCAGAGTGCATCGAACTCCTGACAAAGTCCGGCAATGAACTCCATCTCTTCGAGACTAAAGACTTTTCCCGTGGGATTGTTGGGATTGCAAACGATGATCGCTTTGGTCTTCTCGTTGAACGCTGCTCGTAGTTGCTCGCGATCGAAGCTCCAGTCAGGTGCGCGCAGCGGCACGTAGATCGGCCGCGCATCGGAAAGAATCGCATCAGGTGCGTAGTTCTCGTAAAAAGGTTCGAAGACGATCACTTCTTCGCCGGGATCGACGGTCGCCATCATCGCGGCGATCATGCCTTCAGTCGAACCGCAGGTGACGGTTATCTCCGTTTCAGGATCGATCTGAATGCCGAGATAGGAGTGAGTCTTGGCTGCGATTGCGTCGCGAAAATCTTTCGAGCCCCACGTGATCGCGTACTGGTTAATATCGTTGTCTATTGCCTCCATCGCGCGGCGTTTGATGTCTCCGGGCGCGGCGAAGTCGGGGAAGCCCTGCGAGAGGTTCACTGCGCCATACTTCAACGCCTCGCGAGTCATTTCCCGGATCACCGATTCGGTAAAGGAACTCGCTTTTTGAGAGACGTAGCGACTTTTAGAGAGAGATGCCTTGCTCACGAGGCCAACAAAGTACACAAAACCTGTTCGCGAAGCAATTTACCCGCCAATTTAAGGAGATTTAAGGGATGATCTGTTCGCCTTCGGCTTCGCGTTTTAGTTGTTGGAGAATGGAGCGAATGGCCGCGGCGTAGCTGCCGTTGGGAGCGAGTTCGAGATATTTTTCGTAAGCGATGACGGCGTCCTTCGGCTTCTCGACTCTTTCATACGCGGCGCCGAGCATCTGGTAGATCACTGGCTCGCTGTCTGAAAGTTGGGCCAACGCCTTTTTGTATTCAACTATCGCCTCGGCGAACCGGCCCTTGTCTTCAAAAAGTTTCGCCATGCCAACGTAGGCCTCAGGTTGCACGCCGCCGCTTTCTCTGATCGCACGACGAAACGATCGCAGAGCATCCTCATCAAACGCTTCTTCGCGAAAAATGCGCCCTTCAACTGCCGAGGCTTCGGCATAGGACGGCCGCCCTCGTCGTGCCGCTCCGATCGCAGCGTGAGCTTCTTTGAACTGGTTGAGATCCATCAGGACGCGTGCGAGCCCGACGTTGGCAGCGGGAAACACGGGACGCAGTTTGATGGTTTCGCGATAAAGCTCGGCGGCCTTTTCCAACGACGCATCGTCTCGTGCTTTTTCACGTGCGGCTTCCGCTTCCTGGAATTTCAACTCGGCGGGGTCGGTAGTGGGTGCGAGTTTCACGGCCAACGCGCGACGGCCGGGAAGTAGCGCAGCAGTTGCTTCTTTAAAACCCTTTGCGCGAACACGAACTGAGTGTCGCCCGGCGGAAACTTTCGTCACCGTAAGTTTTCCAAGCGCGTCCGTTGTCCCACGTCTGATCTCATCGATCCAAACGACGGCGTTTGGCTCAGTCGTAATCGTGAGAGCGGTTTGCGCACAAACTACGGGCGAGACCACCAACAACAACACAACAACAATTACGAATTTCATAAACCAAATACAATCCGTTTAATCCGCGCTACTCTTCGCCGTCCCCAGTCACGCGTCGCTTGCGCACGTTTGGATTGTTGTCCGTCACAGCACGCGATCCGACTTCAGCCCGGAAGTTTCCCTTCTCGTCATAAAGCCGCAGGTATTGTAAACGGTTTCTTACCACACCCTGAATGTACCCGCGCGTCTCTTTGAAAGGCACGGCTTCGGCCCACTCGTCAATCTCCAACGGCAGCGATGCTCTCCACTGCACGGCCCGGAGTGGTCCCGCGTTGTACGCCGCAGCGACGTACTCAATACGCCCAAACTTATCGATCTGGTCACGCAAATACGCCGTACCAAGGTGAATATTCAGGCGCGGCTCAAAAAGCGACTCCACGGTGATCTCACGACTCACGCCATACTTTCGCGCCGTGAGCCGCGCCGTCGGCACGATGACCTGCATCAGCCCGTACGCATTCGCGCTCGAACGCGCGCGCGTCGTAAAGATCGTTTCCTGCCGGATTAAACCTGCGACCTGAAACGGATCGAGATTTCGTGCCTTCGACTCCTGCACGATGATGTCCCAGTAAGCGAGTGGGTAGAAGACGTCCCACTGCTCGCGCGTCATCTCTTCGGGCTTCATTTGCGAGTAATCGGGAAAACTGCGTCGCAGCGTGTTTAGTGCGCGAACATTGTCTTCCTCAGACCGATATATTTTTGCAATCGCGAGGTTAACGCTCGGGCTGTCTGGACCTTTCTCGCCAGCTTTCGCCAACTCTTTCATGGCCCAATCGTCGAGTCCGATATTCGACAACTGATCGGCCTTGATGATGCGTGCTTCTTCGTCTGGTCCAGCAGTCTCTTCCGCAACGGTTACTGTCTTCAGATTGGCGACTGCGCGGGCGACAATAGAATCGGGCGCGAACGTTTTCGCCGGAGTGGTTCGACTGATCGCATCCAATCGTTGCTTCGAGAGATAGCCGTACCAGTTTGCGTCATAACGTTCCAGCATCGCCTCGTAGAGCGCGCGTGCTTCCGCGAGTTTGCCCGCACGTTCCGAATCACGCGCGGCCCAGTAGCCTGCGCGTCCACGATTGTCGGTGTTCTTATCAGCGTAGTAGGCGAGATGCTCGGTCAGCATCCGCGACGACTCGGAGTAGTTCTTTGCCTCGTGCGCGTCCCAGGCGAGATCAAACTGCGCCTGTGCCACCTCGATCGAGCTGCCGAAACCGTTGACCGCCGCGCGCTTGAAATAAGAAGCGTCAGCCGAGTTTTTTGCTTCCTGCGCGATTTGGCCCACGGCAACAAACGCGCGCGGAGTAAGGTTGCTGTTTGGAAAACTCCGTTTCAACTCTTCAGCAGTCGCGCGTGCTTGTTCCCACTGTCGGGCGCGCGCGTATGTTTGCGCGAGATAGAACATTGCTTCCGCACGCGTTTCGCCCGCGGCGGTCGGAATCGCGCTAAACGCAGCGACAGCGTCGGGAGTTCTTCTCAAGTTGTGGGCAGTGATGCCTCGCCGCAGTTGGTTCTCGTTTGTTGCTGTTGCGGGAAACTTCGCGAATGCATCGGTGTAAGCGCTGAGGGCGTCCGTATATTTCTTCGCGGTGTAAAGACGTTCAGCACGCGTGATCGCCTCTTCGACGGTGGCGGGCGAAACCGTTGATCCGAGTTTCGTGATCGCAGTCGCCGCTTCGGCGCTTTCAGTCGATGCGGGTGCGAAGAAATACAGACGACGGTAAGCGCCAAGCGCGCGTGTTGGATCGCCAGTTTGCTCGTAGGCCTTCGCCGTAAAAAGTAAAGCTGCCGGGTCGTCCGCTTGGGCGAGGTCCTTCAGCAACAATGGAACTGCCGCAGTGTCGCCGGCTTTTGCCAACAAATCCGCCGCGCGCAGTGCGGCGTCACGAGCACGCAGCGAGTTCGGATACGACTGCATTATCTCCTGGTAAACAGCACGTGCTTCCTGAGTCTTTCCGGCCTGCTCGAGCGCGCTGCCACGCAGCGAAAGGGCGTAGTCAGCGAGTGAAGTTTGTTCGGCGATCAGTTTTGTATTGAGTAAAGCCGCGGCTCCGGCAGCGTCTCCGGCTTTAAGCTTGATTCGCGCCCGCAACATACGCGCGAGGGCTGCGGTTTTCGTGCGTGGAAGCTGGTTCTCGATCGCGGCGACGGCATCTTCAGACGGCAGCACGTCGTTGCGCGTCATACTGCGCAGGCTGTCGAGGCTTTTTTGTTCGCCGAGAGTTTGTGGTCGCGTCAGGCAGCTCGCGCTCAAGACGAACGGCAGCGAGACAATAGCGACGAGAGCAACACCGAGGAAAATAAGAAGTAAGCGATGTTTGGCCATAAATACAAATCGAGCGCAGTAGCGCTGGGTCAACTTTCAAATGATACCTATTGATTGAGTTTGACCCGGCGCTACCGCGCTCGGTTCTGTACTTCGCACAGCCCCACTACGCGTTTACTGTTGCGCCGGGATAATTCGCGCCGAGTTTTGATGCGTCGCCCTCGGCAAGTGTGTTCACCAGTTCGCCGTGAAAATAATCGTAACGGGCGGCGACCTCGGCTTTCACGCGCTTATCATACATCTCACGGGACCGATCGATGTACTCGCGCAAACGATCGTACAAATCATGCTCCGAGCGGCCTTCCGCGACCTTCTGCTCGTTGTACAACTTGATCTCGGAAATGAGCAACCGTGCAAACCGCCGCGCATCGTTGTGTAAACGACGCTCTTCATCACCGTGGACTTCCACAGGCAAGTCAACATCCTGGCCGTAACGGCGTCGCGGAGTCCCCGCAGGTGAAGCTTCCACCGGCATGGAGGTCCATGCCGATTCTTCGGTGCTAACTGGAGGTTGCTCGACAGTTGACGACTCGTCGAAGACACCGGCCTGCTCTTCGACCGGCACTGCCTCTACAAACGATGATGGTTCAACTGTTGTTGATTCATATGACGGCGTTGATTCGTATGACGGCTCATAGCTCTGCATCGCGTCCGCACCCGCTTCCGGAGTGCTGTCCGGCGCGGGCGTTGATGTGTATTCACTCGCGGGCTCGTACGATGGCTGCGGTTGTTCAGCCGCGACCGGAGCTTCTTCCACAGCTCTTTTCGGAGCAGCGCCACGCGCTGCTGACAACAACTCGACCGCCATTCCCGAAACCGTCACGAGTGTTTCGAGGGCCTCAAGATTGATCGACTCCGAATCGAGACCGGCTGAGTCGGCATAAAGCACCGCGACTGCGCGTCCACGAACTTTCAGCGGAATCGTCACGATTCGCTGTGGCCTCTCTTCGCCGAGCTGGTTAACCAGCAAATGATCTTCTGAATGTGATCCGGGTTCGCCACTCCACGTCGCGAGTCCCTTGGCGGCGGTGCCAACGACGGTGTCCGCACTCACTGGAAACGAGATCTGATGGATCGTTTCGTCGCCGACGGTCCCTTCGAAACCACGACCGCGCCAGCCGGTTGCCTGTTCGCCTTTAATGACAAAGAAAGCGACGCGTGGCGCAAACGAAGATGCACGGTTGACGAGTGCTTTGAGAATCTCAGCCTGCGTTTTCTGCTCGTTTATCTCGCCAATCGCCGACTTCACGATGGCCATGTCGCTCGACGCCTTCGCGCGCGACGACTCGGACGCGGCCATCTCGACACCGCGTTCGTGGGCAGCGTGCAGGTGCTCCGTGATGGAGGCGATCAAACTTCCTTCCATCTGAACGTCCGCCTGGCGTTCGAGAAAAGTCGAAAGCGACTCGTTGAGTAGACTTTGCAGAGTGGATATCTCCTGTTTTACCGCACTCATGCGGTTTTCGAGATAACTGTCGATCTCACGCCGCAAACTGTCTTCCAGGTGTCCGTTGACCACAGCTCGCTCCTCCATATCGTGGTGTTATTTTGACGAACCTCAAGGTTTTCAGGTAGGGATTTTTAACCCAAGGTTGATTATTAGCAATTGGAGAGTCTCGCAGGGGCCGCAAGAAACTCTAGGTGTGATTATGAACGGCTGGTATTCAGCTAGTCAAGAAATCGTTTTTCGCCAAAAGGCGTCGTCTGGTAATCTAACGGATTAGGCCGATAGTCGTCCAGTTTTAAATATGCCACCTACGATACTCATTGCGGAGGACTATGACGATAACCGCGAGCTCCTGCGGTTGGTGCTGGCGGGGGCTAATTACGACGTTCGCGAGGCCAGAAATGGGCGGGAATGTCTGGAATTAGCTCGCGAAAACCCTCCGGATCTGATTATGGTGGACCTTTCAATGCCGGGCCTGGACGGCTGGGAAGTCTTTAAGGAGCTAAAAGCCAACTCTTCCACCGCTCACATTCCCTGTGTCGCCGTAACGGCCCACACGGATCACGACCGTGTTCGCGCCTTGCAGTCCGGATTCAGCGATTGGGTAGCTAAACCCTTTCGAACCGAGGAATTACTTTTGACTGTAGCGCGGCTTATTTCAAATAAATCGGTGAGTCCGGGAGAACTTACTCCCGGTAAATGACGCCGCCTTTCATCACGAACCTGACCTTCCGTAGTGCGCCAACGTCCTTTGTTGGATCGCCCTCAACCGCAATCAGATCCGCCAGCAGACCCGATTTTACTGTTCCGATCTTGTCTGACATGTGCATGACGCGCGCGTTCACAGAGGTTGCCGACCGAAGTGCGTCAATGAGCGGCATGCCAAGCTTAACCATCATTTCGATCTCACGTGCGTTGTCACCGTGCGCGAAAACACCAACGTCGCTTCCGCTCGCAATCGTCACACCGGCATCGAGCGCCGCGCGAAACGCCGCTCGCTTGCGCTCGAGATTTGCGCCTGACGCAATCGCCAGCGTCGGGCATAACGCGACGTTACGCTCCTTCATCAATCGAAACACTTCCGGGGTGCCGCCATCGCCGTGCTCGATTGTTTCGACACCGGCGAGTGTCGCGCGCCGCATGCCTTCGGGCGTTGTTGCGTGAGCGGTGACAGCAATATTCGCGCTCTTCGCCGTTTCGACGACGAGCTTGAGCTCGTCGAGTGAGAACGTTGGCGCTGAGCCTGATTTGCCCCAGCGATAATCTGCGTAGATCTTGATCCAGTCGGCGCCACGTCCGATTTGATCGCGCACCACGCGTGTCAGACTGTCGATGCCATCCGCTTCTTCCGCGCCTTGCGGGACGGTCCACTCGGACGCGTAACCTTTCGGTCCATAGCTTCCCGTTGCCACGATCGCGCGCGTGGTGACGATCATTCGTGGACCAGGAATGACGCCCTGTTCGACTGCCTGCTTCAGGCCGACGTCGGCGTAGCCAGCGCCTTCAGTGCCGAGATCGCGAATCGTAGTAAAGCCGGCCTGCAGCGTGCTGCGCAGGTGGTTTGTAGCCCTGGCAACACGCAGGCTCAAGGATTCGCGCGCGACCTGATCGTTCCAAACAGTTTCCGTGTAAGGATGCAGCAACACGTGTGAATGGGCTTCGATTAGTCCCGGCATCAATGTCAGGCCCGGCAAATTGATTACCTTCGCGGCTGCCGGAGTGTTGATACTGCCTGCTGGTCCAACCGCCTCGATCTTGTCGCCGCGAACGAGCACGGCCCACTTATCGTGAAGCTGGGCCGACTCACCGTCGAAAACGCGTGACGGTTTGAGAAGGTAGACAATTTCAGGCGGAGTCGTTCGTTGCGTTTGCGGAAGCAACACCGCGACACAGATCAGAAACAGGATGAAGCGCATCAGATCACTTTTCCGAAATCACGACATGCTGAATGGTCGGAGGTAGCGGATGAATCGTACTGCGTGAGAATCCCGCGTTTGCAAACATTCGCTCCAACTCAGAATAGGTGTAAGCATCGCCACCCGGCGTGCCCGCCAGCATCACGAGGCTAAACCCGGCCGAGTCTGGCGGAGTCACACGATCCTCGTTTGGCACAAACTCCAACGTCACCGCACGCCCACCGTCCGCGAGTGCCGCGCGCACTTTCCGCAACAACGTTTCACAAGTCGGGGGATCGAAGTGATGCAGGAAGTTCGTCAAGAGAACCAGATCGTAGCCACTGCCAAACTCAACATCGAAAGCGCTGCCTTCGATCGTGTTGTAGCGATCCGCAACGCCCGCCTTCTGTGCGTTTTCTTTTGCGACCTCAAGCACACCCTTCCAATCAACCGCAGTGATCTCGGCGTGTTGATTCCGCGTGGCGAAGCCGATACCAAACAAACCGTGACCGGCGGCGATGTCGAGGATCTTTAATTTCCGGTCTGCGTTTGGATCAACTAATTTCGCCATTAGTTGCGAAGCCAACGCCATCATCGGCGCCATCGCGCGCGCGAATTTTACCCACACGGGATGCTCCGGACTGAGCGTGCCGTCGTTCTCAATGGCGGTTCCACCTTTGCGTACGGCGTCAGTCAAGTTAAGAAAACCATTCATCAACATGGGCGAACAAAGAAACTCGGTTGCGCCACCGACATACGCGGGCGAGCGTTTGTCGAGAAACACTGACGAATCAAGCGTGAGGGCGTAGCGATTATCTTGCTTGGTGAGCATCTCCATGATGGTGAGGTAGTCGCAGAGAACGCGCGCTCCTTTTTCAGAAATCTGACAGCGTTTGGCGATCTCGGCTGTGGTGGTATTGCCTTCACCGATCGCAGTGAAGACGTCCAACTCGATTGCGGCCTTTAGAGCCTCGGTGCGTTGGTACGCGTTGATTGTTTGGAAGAACAGTACTGGCGATGGTTGCTGGGCTGCGGAAGTTGACATAAATATCCTCTCTTCTGAATCGGCTTACCTGTATGAATCGCGAAAAATACTATCGAATTGGTTCACGCAAGACCATCTCCGCCACCGCCGCCGCCATGTTTGCGGCTTCCGGATGACTGCGGTGCAAGCCGGCGATCTGTAACAGCGCTTCACCGGTGCGGGAGAACATCCGAAACAAATCACCCTCTTCGGCGCGCGTCTCGCGCACTATGTCAGACCACTGCATCCCTCCGGCCCAACGTACCGTGGCGCCGGCAGCAGAGAAGTTCAACTCAGGCGCAGGCTCGAGTCCGTGTTTCCATTCTTCAGCAGAGACTTTGAAACCGATGTCTTCGAAACGCGCGAGTGAGGTTACAAGATCGTCGTCCAGCTCTAGCTCACCGTAATCGCGATCGGCATCGGCAGTCAGCGCGGCCATGATGCCGGCGAGTTGTTTTGGCTCGAGTGAATTGAAGAGACGACTCTCGAGGGCCTCGCCGACCAGCAACGGGCGATCGATATGCAGATCGGCCAGCCAGCGGCCCCGCTCTGTGACCTTCTCCGCTTCGTAATCGAGGTAACCAAAGATCGCGAGCACCTTCGCGCGCTGCTCAAACGGCAGCCACACTTCTTCGCGCAACGCGTCAATCCGTCGCGACGCGCGTTCGTAATCTTCGGCAGTTGTGTGAAGCTGCCATAGAACTTCGGTACAGCGCGCTTTGTCAGCATTTTGGGGCAGAAGGTTCTCGATCGAGTCATCGATGATCTTCAGCGCGTCCGTTTCTTCCGCGTCGGCATCACGCAGCCGCGGTTCCGGCAGCGTCAGCTCAGGACCCCGTTTGCGAATCTCGTCAAACGCCTGTTCGACATCTTCTTCTTTCAACCGATAGACCGGCGCATAGACGCGGCCGATTCGCTCCTGCGGAAAGCTCGCCTGACGCCCGTCTTCACGAAAGCCGCGCACACTGCCGTCGCGCTTTTCAGTCACCATCACTAAACGGCGACCAGAACGACCGATTCCCACGACGCGCCCCGGCTTTACCGCTTCATTCAGCCAGCGATGAAAAACCTCAGCGCGTGTTTGCGGCTTCGCTTCCTGCAAGCGCGCGCGCGCGCCGATGAGACGCTCGAGACCGAGCACGGTTGACATCGGAATATCGCAGGTCGCTTCTTTCAACGCGTTATGGATTTTCCCTTCGCTGTCAGTGCGACTGCGTTCGAGTTGTGCAATCTGGCGAGCAAAATCGCGATACGCAAAACTGCGTTCGGCGATCTCGCGCACTGAAA
>DAIOGT010000102.1:0-15627 GCA_036745095.1 Pyrinomonadaceae bacterium | reverse complement strand
AGTCGTATCAGGACAAAATTCCGATGAGCGTTGACGAGCTGCGAAACTACTTGACGGAGAACATCGTTTTCAAGGTAGATGAGTCGATGGAACGAGGCCTGCGCCTGTATTTTGAGCTCGCGTTCAAACACCGACTCATCGAACGGGTGAAGCCCCTGAGCTTTATTTGAGCGACGGATAACACAGATGAAGATTCAACCGATTTTAGACCGCGTGCTCGCGGGTGAGCGCATGACCGTTGAAGAGTGTACGTTTCTGCTCGAGTCTCACGACATCGCGCGGATGGGTGCGGCGGCCGACGAGATCCGCGCACGCCACCATCAGGACAACATCGTTACCTACATCATCGATCGCAACATCAATTACACAAATGTCTGTAACGTCGTCTGCACGTTCTGCGCGTTCTATCGTCGCCCGGGCGCGCCCGACACTTACGTCCGCACCTTCGAAGAAATCTGCCAGAAGATTGACGAGACAATCGCGCTCGGCGGCACCGGCGTCTTGATGCAGGGCGGCCTGCATCCCGACTTTGGCATCGAGTGGTATGAGGATCTATTGCGATCGCTGCGCGCTAAGTATCCTGGGTTTCAGTTGCACTGTTTCTCGCCGCCTGAGATTCACAACATCCACCTGATATCAAAGCTCGATTACGAAACGATCATGGCGCGCCTGAAAGATGCCGGACTTTACAGCCTGCCCGGCGGCGGCGCCGAGATCCTCGACGACGAAGTGCGCAAGCGAGTATCAACGAAGTGCACGACGGACGAGTGGCTCGACGTCATGCGCGCGGTCCATCGGGTCGGCTTGCGATCAACTGCGACGATGATGTTTGGTATTGGCGACAAGATCGAGCATCGTGTCAGGCACTTGCAGCGCATTCGCGATCTACAAGATGAGACGGGCGGGTTCACTGCGTTCATTCCGTGGACGTTTCAACGCGAGAACACCGCGCTCGGACGCAGGATCAAAGACGAACCAACTGGCGTGGATTATTTGAAAATGCTGGCGGTATCGCGCCTGTTCTTCGACAACATCGAAAACTTTCAGTCGTCGTGGCTGACGCAGGGTCTGCGGCTCGGACAAGTCGCGTTGCGTTTTGGCGCGAACGATATGGGCTCGATCATGATCGAGGAGAACGTCGTATCAGCAGCCGGCGCTCACAATTGCGCCGACGAGCAGATGCTTCAGTTTCTGATTCGTGAGGCGGGATTCATCCCACAGCAACGCGACATTTTGTACAAACACGTAAACCGGTCCGTGTTGTCCGCGGCCTAAGTAACCGCGAAGTCAAACTGCTCTTGATGAATCCTCTCGTCGCTCGTGATGTCGATCGGTCCAAGATAATCCTCGATCTCGATCATCACATCGCGCTCGCTGGTGCGTAGCGCCTTCGCTACATCGGGATTGATGCGCAACGTGACCTGCTTGTTTTCCTTGTCGCCGTTGATTCCTTTCGCCAAACGCCGCGCTTCTTCGAGCAGCTCGTAACAGATCGTCTGCGGCGACTTCACGAGTCCCGCGCCCTGGCAATACTGGCATGGCGAACAAAGTGTCCGCTCCAGCGACTGCTTCACGCGCTTACGCGTCATGATCACGAGTCCGAAGTCGTTGAATGACAGCACCTTCGTCGGCGACTTGTCATTTCGCAACGCTTCCTGAAGCGCCTGCATTACCTTCTGCCGGTTACGACGCTCTTCCATGTCGATTAAATCGAGAACGATGATGCCGCCGAGATCGCGCAAACGAATCTGCCGCACGATCTCGTCAACCGCTTCCAGGTTCGTGCGTGTGATCGTGTCTTCGAGTCGGCCGCTGCCACGTCCAACAAACTTACCCGTGTTCACGTCGATCGCGACGAGGGCTTCGGTTTGATTGATTACGAGATACCCGCCCGATTTCAGCCACACACGCGGCTTGATCGCCTTGTCGATCTCAACCTGCACTCCGTAAGCTTCGAGTATCGGTTGGTCCTTCGTGTAAAGCTTGACGCGCTTCACCAAGCGCGGCTGAATGCGATTGATGAACTCGACGATCGCCTGGTATTCCTCTTCCGAATCAACACGAATCGATTCGAAATCCTCTGACAACTGATCGCGCAGGAGTCGCTGGACCAGATCCAGATCGCGATGCACCAGCGACGGCGCCTTCGACTTCTCAGCAGCGGCACGGATGTCGAGCCACGTCCGCACAAGGTAACGAACGTCCTCGCGCAAATCTCGCTCGTTGATGCCGACCCCAGCCGTGCGCACGATGAATCCACCGGAAGGAATGTCCTCCTCGGCGCGAATAGTTTGGATCAACTTGCGCAAACGGTGACGTTCCGTGTCCGACTCAATCTTTCGCGATACACCGACGTGTTCGACAGTTGGCATGTAGACGAGGAATCGTCCCGGCAAGGCGATGTGCGACGTGATGCGCGCGCCTTTCTTTGCAATCGGCTCTTTCGCGATCTGGACCAGTATCTCCTGACCTTCACTCAGCAGATCGGTAATCGCCGGTTGATGTCGCTCGCGTCGTGATTGTCCACGGTAACCACGCTGTTCGCGTTGACCCCGCTGCTCGCGCTGCTCGCGCGGACGCTGGCGCGGACTTGGCTCAGCTACCGGTGGCAGCGGCGCCGGCGGCGCGACAACGATCTCTTCAGGCTCTACAAACTGAATCGGCTCGACATCATCGTCTTCGCCATTCGACGACGCTTCGATTGGAGCCGCTCCGTTCGCGTCCGCACCGGTCCCGGATTGCGGCTTCTTGCCTGTGCGACGACGCCTTCGTCCACCGCGACGTGTTGCAAACTCACCACGTGACTGGTTCTCAGTGAGACGCGCTTCGGAGTCGCCGTAACTACGCGTGGCTTCTGCGTCAGTCGACACGTCAGTCTCCGCGTTACCGGCAGCGCGTTTCTTCGAAGACTTTTTGCTTGACGCTTTCTTCTTTGACGCAGTCTTAGTCGGCGCTTTTGCGGCACGCTTTTTAGGCCCAGCCGCGGCTGCTGATTTGCGTGCTCTTTTGGATGCTTGCTTCTCTTCCACGAGTCCGGAAGCTAATGCTTCCTCCTCATCGTCGCTGATCCGTTGAAAGCCGATGCTCGGCATAGTCTCTGAGCCCACATCGTCGATGAAAGTGGAGACGTGTGCCTCGGGTGGTCTACTTCCTTCGCGAATCGGTTCCAGGTCAGTCTCGCCGTCATCGACTCTTTCAAAAGACTCGCTGCCGAACCCGCCGGTGAGTATCGAACCGACTTCGGCCTCGCGAAAGTCGTCTTCCATGTTGAATTCGACCGCGTGAATCTGATCGAAGAGGCGCTCCTGAAGGCGGGCGTCCTTGAACATCTCGCCGTTGGCCGCAGTTTCTTCTTCATCCACGATTCGCTCGATGGAAGGATCGCCCGCGACGAAAGGTGTGTCCGGGACTTCGAAACGAGGAGACGGCGGTGGAGCTGTGCCCGCGGGCTCGTCGGTTTTTTCCCAACGGCGTCCACGTCGGCCGCGACGACCGCGACGACCACGTGCTGCGTCTGATGTATCTGAAACTTCTTCGACTGCGGCGGCCGCGGCGGCGGGTTCCTGTAGGGGTTCGAGGCGTTCCTGAGTTGCTTCGATGTGTTGTTCGCGTTCGACGCGATTGAGTGCGACTTCCTCCGCGGCTGCGTGTTCCGCGTCGGGCGTGCCCTTCTTCGACTTATCGATGACGATTCTTTCGAACTCTTCTTCTTCGTCGAAGAAGTCAGAGACGTAAAGGAAGGCGTCGCGTTCAAGGCCGATGTCGACGAAAGCGGACTGCATGCCGGGCAAAACCCGCATCACGCGCCCTTTGTAAATGTTTCCGACGATTCCCTGGTGTTGTTCTCCGCGTTCTATGTAGAACTCAGAGACCTTGTCGTCTTCAATGATCGCAATTTTCTTCTCGCGTCCGTTGACGCTCACAATTAGTTGTTTTGCCATTACCAGCCTTCTTCAAGAGTTGTTGAAGCACAGTGCTGCGCCTGCAAGCCCTTGGGCGAGGCGTCGCTGTGCAAAGATTAAAGTGGGTATTTGTGGGATGGCGCCTGGAATAGTGGCGCATAATTCTCTTTCAAATACGAAACTTGTAGTCGCCGGCGCTAACTGCTAACAGGGAGCAATTTCACTTATGCTCGTAACCTGTCGGGACTTAAGGGCGGGCGAACTCAACGGAGTATAGCCACAAAGAGCCACAAAACGCAAAAAAGCCGAGAAGATGCTTCGCCAGAAAAGGCACACAAAGCACAAAGATGGTTTGTGAACGTTACGTACTTTTGTGTCTTTTCGTGGGGTCGTACTTCGGTAGGGATTCGACAATAAAGTCGAACCCGAGCCACAGACTCCAACTGTGGTGATAGAAGGCCACGGGAAAAATCAGTGCCATGACGAACAGTATGACCAGCACGCTCTCGTAATTTGCCCCAACAATGAGCAGGAAAAAGAAGCACACCACGAGGATCACGATCTCGGTCGTGACGACATTCGCGAGGATTGCGCCCACAAAGAACCCGTCCTCACGCTTAAAAAGCGCGAGGCAGTTGGGGCAGTGATGCCGGATGCGAAACGGTTGTGCGACGATTCGGGATTCGCCACAGGCGGGACAACGTAGTCTCAAACAACGACCCAGTACCCGTTTGATCTTTTCCCAGTCTGCTTTCAAGGTCTCGCTCCCATATTACGTGAGGCCCATGGAAACGGGAAGCCATGACCCCCGACTTCTTATGTAACGACTCCGCTAACGAAGCGATCGCAACTGCTCGTTCAACAGTTCCCAAACGTCGCGTACGTGCTGCTCGGTGGTGCGGATGTTGCCGATCGACAGGCGCAGGGTTAGATCGTCGTTGAGGCGTGTGTGCGAAAGCAGCGCGCGGCCGCTCCCGTTGACACCGTGCATGATCGATTCGTTTAGCGCGTCGAGATCCGCCCCGCCTTTCGCGGCACGGAAACACACAAGCCCGAGCGGCACGGGCGCCATCAATTCCCAGTCCTCCGACTTCTCGACCCACGACGCAAACAACCGCGCCAGCCGGCAATGTTCACGTATGCGGGCCGCTAAACCTTCCTGCCCGAAGTAGCGCATCACCATCCACAACTTCAGCGCACGAAAGCGTCGCCCGAGTTGAATGCCGTAGTCAGAGCCATTGCGCACTTTGTCCTGTTCGGGTGTGCGGAGATACTCCGGCACGAGCGAGAATGCGCGCCTGAGCAGATCCATGTGACGACAATAAAGCACCGACAGATCGAACGGTGTGAAAAGCCACTTATGCGGGTTGGTCACTACGGAGTCCGCTCGCTCACAACCCGCCAGGATGTGCCTGTGCTCGGGCACAATGGCCGCTGAACCAGCGTACGCGGCATCGACGTGCAACCACATCGCATGCTCCTCGCCTATTGGAATGATCTCCGGTACCGGATCGATGCTGGAAGCCGAGGTCGTGCCCACCGTCGCCACGATGCAGAACGGCAGATAGCCGTCACGCTTGTCTTCATTGATTGCGGCGGCTAAGGCACGGGTGTCCATGCGAAATTCGGAATCGGTCGGAATCTTCCGCAAGCCGCGTTGGCCCAACCCGAGCGTGATCACTGCTTTCTCGATCGACGAGTGTGCCTGTTCAGACGCGTAAACACGCAGCAACGGCAGATCGGGCCGGCCACTCATTCCCTCTTCGCGAATGCGTTTCTCGACTCCTTCGCGGGCGGCGGCAATCGCGTGCATGCTCGACACTGATGCTGTGTCGTATATGAGCCCATGCATTCCGCTATCGAGCCCCATCATTTGTCGCAGCCAATCGAGCACGACCTCCTCGAGCTCAGTCGAGGCGGGCGAAGTACGCCACAGCATCGCTTTATTATCGAAAGCAGCGCTCAACAACTCGCCGAAAATCCCGGGCGCTGACGTTGAAGTGGCGAAGTATGCAAAAAACGAGGGATGGCTCCACTGTGTCAGCGCGGGCACGATCAATCGATCGAGATCGGCGATGATCGCTTCCATCGATTCGCCTTGAACGGGAGCAGTAGTGGGCAGTTTCGCTTTTAGATCGCCCGGCGAGATTGCGGCCAGGACGGGAAGCTCATTGATGTTGTCGAAGTAATCGGCGATCCAGTCGATCAGATCGTGACCCAGGCGACGAAAATCTTCTTTGCTCATATCGCCGAGGGCTGGCGCGACGGAGGTTTTAGGGCTTTCCACGCGGCAATCTTACAGATATTTAGCCCCAGATTACACGGATCTTCCTGTCTGCCGACTCGACACCTGCCGGGAAATCGATATAATTCGCCGTTGATCTGAGATCCGCTCGTCAAAATCCAATCGCCTTGTGAGGTCCAAATGAAACGCACGTTATTCGCGCTTTTGGTGATTACTACTCTATTAATTGGCTTAGCCTGTGAAAGGCGAGGAGATGTAATAGGAGGCGATGGCACCGGCATCATCCTGGTTGGATACTACGGCGATCTCTCAGGCCGCACTTCCAGTTTCGGCCAGTCGACCAAGAACGGCGTCGAAATGGCCGCCGATGAAATCAACAAAGCTGGCGGCATCAATGGTCGGACCATCAAGATCATTACTGAAGACGATCAGGGCGAACCAAACAAGGCGGCGACGGTTGTCACTAAGTTGATCAATCAGGACAAAGTCCAGGCCCTGCTGGGAGAAGTCGCTTCTTCAAATAGTTTGGCGGCAGCACCGAAAGCACAAGAAGCCAAGGTGCCGATGATCTCGCCCTCTTCGACGAATCCCGCGGTGACGCAAGTCGGTGATTACATCTTCCGCGTCTGCTTCATCGATCCATTTCAAGGCGAGGTGATGGCGAAGTTTTCCGCGAACAATTTGAAAGCAAAACGCGCCGCGATCCTTTACGACTTCAATTCCGATTACAGTCGTGGTCTTTACCAGTTTTTCAAACGAAGCTTTATCAGCCTCGGCGGCGAAATCGTTTCAGAACAATCCTACACTCAGGGCGATCGCGATTTCAGCGGCCAGCTCACCGCCATTCGCGCCGCGAATCCGGAGGTGATTTACGTTCCCGGCTACTACGGCGAAGTCGGCGTGATCGCGAACCAGACAAAACAACTCGGAATCAAAGCGCCCTTGCTCGGTGGCGACGGCTGGGACGCGCCACAACTGTGGCAACTCGGCGGCGCATCGTTGAACGGCAACTACATCTCGAACCATTATTCGGTCGACGATCCGTCGCCCGCGATCCGAAAGTTTGTCGCTGACTATGAAGGCCGGTTCAAGATGCTGCCTGATGCGTTGGCCGCACTCGGTTACGATTCGATGAAGGTATTGGCGGATGCTATCAAGCGCGCCGGAGGCACCGACAGCGCGAAACTTCGTGATGCGATTGCGCAGACCAAAGATTTTCCCGGCGTGACTGGAACCATCACGATCGATAAGGATCGAAACGCGGTTAAACCCGCCGTAGTTTTGAAACTGCAAGACTCAAAATTCGTCTACGAGACCACCATCGCGCCCGAGGGTTCTGCACCTGCAAGCACTTCAGCGCCGGCTTCAAGCTCCGCCACCACTGGTGCAGCTCCGGCTGCGCCCTCCAACAAAGGCAGTTAATCCGGCACACCAGGCGAGCACCCTCTATGGATACTTTTGTTCAGCAACTGATCAACGGCCTCAATGTGGGCGCAATCTACGCCCTCATTGCTCTTGGCTACACGATGGTGTACGGCATTCTCCGGCTGATTAACTTCGCCCATGGCGACGTGTACATGGTGGGCGCGTTTGCCGGTTACTTCATCGCACTTAGTCTGGGCCTGGCAGCGGCGCCATCGATCATTAGTCTCGGCATCGTCCTCATCGGATCGATGATCATCGCCGGGATCGTCGGCATGATCATCGAGCGATTCGCGTATCGACCGGTGCGGAAGTATTCGCGAATGACAACGCTGATCATGGCGATTGGTGTTTCGCTTTTGATTGAGAACTTGTTTGTCGCGCAGATCGGCGCTGCCCCGCGCGCGTTTCCTGATTTTCTTGGCTCACAAAGTCAAACGCCCTACCGCTTATTTGGTAACGCAGCGATCTCCAAGGCACAGATCATCATCTTTCTCGTATCCATCGGCCTGATGGTGCTGTTGCAGTGGATCGTCTTCAAGACGAAGGTCGGCACTGCTATGCGAGCGGTTTCGTTCAATCTTAATTCGGCGAAACTGATGGGCATCAATACCGATGCGATTATCAGTTTGACGTTCGCGATCGGCTCGAGTCTGGCCGCGGCGGCCGGCGTTTTGACCGCGCAGTACAACCCAAATATCGATCCGTTGATGGGTATCCTGACGGGATTGAAAGCCTTCGTGGCGGCGGTGCTTGGTGGAATCGGAAACATTCCCGGCGCGGTTCTGGGAGGGTTGCTTATCGGCGCGGCTGAAACATTCGTCGTCGGCTATGGACACCACATCGGCCTCGCATCGACCTATCGCGATGCAGTGGCATTTGCGATCCTGATTCTGGTTCTGTTGCTTCGTCCGTCAGGTTTGCTCGGTTCCACGGTTCAGGAAAAAGTTTAAACTCCACGGATGCCAACCTTTATAAAACGCATTCTCGGATTAGTTATCGTCATTCTGCTGCTCATAGGCGCAAACGCGTTTATGGGTCGTGCGGGACTCTTTGGTTTCGGACTGCCTTACTATTACGCCGAGATACTCAACCTCACGGGCATCAGCATCATTCTTGCCGTCTCCCTGAATTTGATCACTGGATTCACGGGCCAGTTCTCGATTGGCCACGCCGGTTTCATGGCGGTCGGTGCTTATGCCAGTGTCTTCATGACCGTCTACTACTCGGAAGCTGCTGAGAACTGGTTGACGGCGCTGGTTGGCGTGACACTCGCGCAGTCGCTGGTGTTCCTGGGCGTGATTATTTTCGGAGCTCTCGTTGCGGCGGTCGCTGGTCTAATCGTTGGCATTCCGAGTCTGAGATTGCGCGGAGATTATCTTGCGATCGTGACGCTGGGATTCGCCGAGATCATTCGCATCATCATCCTCAATATAGATCGCGTTGGGGGCGCGACAGGTTTTCGCGGACGCGTTCCGCCATGGGACGGGCGTCTCATTATTCCGCAGTACGCGAACTTTATCTGGATCGGCGGCTTTGCGATCCTCACTATCGTCGTGGTCTATAACATCGTTAACTCTGACACCGGTCGCGCTCTGATCTCGATCCGTGAAGACGAGCTCGCCGCGGAAGCGATGGGAATCAACACGACGCGACATAAGGTGCTCGCGTTTGTGATTAGTTCGGCTTTCGCTGGAATAGCGGGAGCACTGTTCGGTCACTTTCGACAGTTTTTGCACACGAACGATTTTCAGTTCATCCGTTCGATCGAGATCATCATCATGATCGTGCTGGGTGGCATGGGATCGATCACCGGGGCCGTGCTGGGTGCAATCGTGATCACGATCTTGCCCGAAGTATTGCGCAAGCTGCCGGGCGATCTGTATGGCTACCGTTTGGTTATTTATTCGGCGCTACTGATTGTGATCATGCTGACGCGACCGCAAGGCGTGATGGGGGCAAAGGAATTCGGCCTTTCGTGGTTGAAACGACCGCAGCGCCGGCCTGAGGGTGACAAGCCCGCCGGCGAGAAGGGGGTTCCGATCGCACAGCAGCCGACGACGACGAAAGAAATTGAACAAGGGAAAGAACATGCCTGAAGGCACACTCGAGAACAGCGCTAACGGTAAACATCCGCTTCAGACGTCGAAATGCACGATCCGTTTCGGAGGACTCATCGCTGTTAACGAACTCGACATGAAAGTGCACCACGGTGAGATCTACGGACTCATCGGTCCGAACGGCGCCGGCAAAACTACGATCTTCAATTTACTTACAGGCGTTTATGCGCCGACTTCAGGTGAACTCTACTTTCTGGGCGAAAGAATCGACGGCTTGAAGCCGTACGAGATCTCACGACGCGGCATCTCGCGCACCTTTCAAAATATCCGGTTATTTCCCAGTATGTCGGTGCTGGAAAACGTGATGACAGCGTGTCACCGTCACGCTAAGCAAAACATCATCGATGCTGTGTTACGACTGCCACGCTTCGAACGAGACGAGCGCGAACATCGAGAGTTTGCGATGGAGTTGCTGGATATTTTTGGTCTCGCGAAATTCTGGAATGAAGGCGGGACCAGTTTGCCGTACGGCAGCCAGCGACGACTCGAGATCGTCCGCGCCCTCGCCACCCGGCCGAGAGTGCTTTTGCTGGATGAACCGGCCGCGGGTATGAACCCGTCCGAACAGGAAGATCTGATGCAGTTAATTAAGCAGATTCGCGATCGCTTCGGACTAACGATCCTGCTGGTCGAGCACAACATGAAGGTCGTGATGGGCGTGTGTGACCGGATCCAGGTAGTAGATTATGGGAAATCCATCGCGCTCGGAGTGCCGGAAGAGATCAAGAATGATCCGAAAGTGATCGAAGCGTATTTGGGAGATTAATTGTTTTGAGTTCTGAGGTTGAACTCTGAACATAAACAAAATGCTGAGGCTGGAAAACGTTTTCGTTAATTATGGCGCCATCGAGGCCCTGACCGGCGTCTCCATGCATGTGGAGACAGGCGAAGTAGTCACGCTCATCGGAGCGAACGGCGCCGGCAAAACAACCACGCTGCGAACCATCACCGGGTTGCTCCAACCGCGCCAGGGCAAAATCATGTTCGAGGGTGAAGACATCAGCGCCAAGCCCACACACAAGCTCGTAGCGCGTGGAATTTCGATGTCGCCCGAAGGCCGCGGCGTGTTTGCAAATCTCTCCGTTCGCGAGAACCTGCAAATGGGCGCTTACCTGAAAAAGAACAAGGCGGACATCGCTGCCGACATGGAGCGCGCTTTCAAAATGTTTCCGCGTCTCAAAGAACGTGAGGCACAGAAAGCGGGCACGCTCTCGGGCGGCGAGCAACAAATGCTCGCGATGGGACGCGCGCTGATGTCCAATCCACGACTGCTGCTGCTCGACGAGCCGTCGCTCGGTCTTGCGCCGCTCGTGGTCCATACGATCTTCCAGGCTATCGACGAAATCAAAAGTAAGGGGACTACGATTCTTCTGGTCGAACAAAACGCACACGCGGCGCTGGGCCATTCCGATCGCGCTTACGTGCTCGAGACCGGAAGAATAGTTATGGAAGGTCCATCAAAAGACCTTGCCAATGATCCCAGGATTAAAGAAGCCTATCTCGGTGAGTAGATCAATCGTTCGTCCCCAGTCAATTTTCAATTTAATAGAGCGACCGCGGACTACTCACAAGCTCCGAAGGGCACTGTTGCCCATCGTCATCGTCGTGCTGGCCCTCGCGTTCTCCTGTAGCAGTCCCGGCGACAACAGCGTCACACCAGACCGCACAACCATCAAAATCGGCTACTTCGGTGATTTAACCGGACCAACATTCAACTTCGGACAATCAGCCATCAACGGCGTGCTGATGGCCGCGTCTGAAGTAAACCAGGCCGGCGGCATCAACAGCCGCCAGATCGATGTTGTTATCGAAGATGACAAAGGCAGTCCTGAAGAAGCGGCGCGGCTCACTGCGAAACTCATCGATCAGGACAAAGTCCTGGCTATCATCGCGGGCGGCACTTCCGGCAATAGTCGCGCCGCTGCTCCGAAAGCGCAGGCTTCACACATTCCGTTGATCTCGCCGTCCTCGACCGATCCGGCTGTTACGCAAGCCGGAAACTACATCTTCCGCGCCTGCTTCGTCGATTCGTTTCAGGGCGAAGTGATGGCGAACTTCGCCATGAACACGCTGAAAGCGCAGAAGGCCGCGATTCTTTTTGACTTCAACTCGCCTTACAGCAAAGGACTGACTGACTATTTCAAGCTCAGCTTTGCAAGGCACGGTGGGACCATCGTCAGTGAGCAGACGTACACACAGGGCGATGCCGATTTCAAAGGCCAGTTGAGTACGATTCAATCCGCCGAGCCTGACGTGATTTATATTCCGGGTTACTACGGCGACGTCACGCTCATCGCGAAACAAGCGCGGATGATCGGCATCACGCAGCCTCTGCTTGGCGCCGACGGCTGGGACGCACCGGAGCTCTGGCAATTGGGTGGTGATGCGCTGAACGGCGCGTACATCACGACGCACTATTCCGTCGATGATCCATCGCCCGCGATTCAGACTTTTGTCGAGTCGTACAAACAGCGTTACGGCAACTTGTTGCCCGATGCGCATGCGGCACTCGCTTACGATGCAGCCAGACTGTTGTTTGACGCGATCGCACGCACTGGATCAACTGAGGGCGATAAGCTGCGAGAGGCGCTCGCACAAACAAAAAATTATCCCGGCGTGACGGGTCTGATTAGTATGGATGCTGATCGTAATGCCGTGAAGCCCGCCGTCGTCCTGAAACTCGAGGACCTAAAATACATCTACCAGGAAACCATCCAGCCCCGCATCAGCGCTGACCAGAAGTAAGCTCCGTGCGAGCTGCGGTTAGTGCTTTTTCAACGACTTCACGGGCCGTCCCGCCAATCTGACGCTTCGCCGTCAAAGTACTCTCAAGCGACAACGCCTCATATACATCGTCACCTAGCAACGGCGAAAACTCGCTGAGATTCATTTGATCCAATTCTTTTCCCGACTCGATCGCCTTCATCACGATCTTCCCGACAACCTCGTGCGCTTCACGAAACGGCATGCCTTTGCGCACCAGATAGTCTGCGAGCTCAGTCGCGTTCATGTAGCCACTCGATGCCGCCGCGCTCGCTCGATCTTTGTTAACGAAAAGATTTCTCAACACCGTGGCCGTCACCCCGAGACTCGCCGATGTCGTATCAAACGCATCAAACACGGCCTCTTTGTCTTCCTGCATGTCTTTGTTGTAAGCGAGCGGCAATCCCTTCAGTGTCGTGAGAAGCGCCATCAGATCGCCAAAGACGCGACCGGTCTTGCCGCGCACGAGCTCCATCGAGTCAGGATTCTTCTTCTGCGGCATTAGGCTCGAACCAGTAGCAATCGCATCACCCAACTCGAAAAGCCCGAACTCGCTCGTTGCATAGAGAATGATGTCTTCGGCGAGTCGCGACAAGTGGACCATGATCAGCGAGCACGCGCTCAGAAACTCAACACAAAAATCGCGATCGCTAACAGCGTCGAGACTATTGCGCGAAACTCCTTCGAAGCCGAGTGCGGTCGCCAACTCTTTACGATCCATCGGAAACGAGGTGCCCGCAAGTGCGGCGGAGCCGAGCGGTAGGATGTTCACACGGCGACGCACTTCGGTGAGACGTTCGCGATCGCGCGCGAGCATTTCGAAGTACGCGAGACACCAGTGAGCAAGTAACACCGGTTGTGCTCGTTGCAAGTGCGTGTAACCGGGAATGACGACGTCGCGGTTAGCTTCGGCGAAGTCGAGCAGAGCGGTTTGTGCATCGCGCATCGTAGCGGTCAGATCATCGATCGAACCTCGTAGCCACAACCGGAAGTCGGTAGCCACTTGATCGTTGCGGCTGCGGCCGGTGTGGAGTTTGCGGCCTACGTCGCCGGCCAGCTCAATCAGTCGAGCTTCGACGAATGAATGCACGTCTTCCACTGAGTGGTTTTCGGCGGCGCCAGTTTTCAGGATTGTTTCGAGAGCGTTGCGGATCTGAGTTCCTTCATCTGCCGTGATGACACCCGCATTCTCAAGGGCCTCGCAGTAAGCAATGCTGGCAGTGACGTCAGCTTCAAAAAGCCTGCGATCGAAGCGAAAGGAGTTGTTGAACTCAGCAAAGCCGGGATCGATCTTCCCCTCAAATCTCCCGCCCCAAAGTTTCTTCGACTCAGACATGAAAACTCTCCTGGTTCAGAGTTCAAGCTCTAACTTCTCGGCAACCTAAAAGCCGAACTCTAAAGATAAGTAATTTGACGCTTTGCCAACGCACGTGATAGTTTATGCATCTATGCAGTGTTTATGCAAATGAAGTGCATACGGATCGATGAATAAGCGAGAGCGACAACAGAAAATACTGGGTCTGATTCGGGCAAAGCCGATTGGCACGCAGGAAGACTTGCGCGCGCTGCTCGAACGTGCGGGCGTGCCTGCGACGCAGTCGAGCGTCTCGCGTGATCTCGAAGAGCTCGGCGTCGTCAAGCATCACGGTCATTACACGCTGCCACGAACAAACGGCACGCCCTCGCGCGGCCTTTTGAGTTTAGACCAGGCGGGCGACAGTCTGGTAATCGCGCGCACCTTTCCCGGGCTCGCATCGGCCGTCGCCGTCGAGATCGATGCCGCTGCCATTCCGGAGATTGTCGGGACAATTGCCGGCGAAGACACGATCTTCATCGCCGTTCGCGATCCGAAGTCACAACGCGCGGCAGTGAAAGGGATTTGGGATCTATTCGGTGGACACGAATGAAAACGGATATTAAAAAGATCGTGCTCGCGTACTCAGGTGGCCTGGACACTTCAGTCATGCTGCGTTGGCTGAAGGAGCAGTACCAGTGTGAGGTCGTGTGCTACTGCGCTGACGTGGGCCAGGGCGCTGAGTTGTCAGGACTGGAAGAGAAGGCGCTGGCGACTGGCGCGTCTAAACTCTACGTCGAAGATCTCCGCGAAGAGTTTGTGCGCGACTACGTTTGGACCGCGGTCAAGGCGAATGCGGTTTACGAAGGCGTGTACCTGATGGGCACTTCCCTCGCCCGCCCCGTGATCGCAAAACATCAGATCGAGATCGCCAGAAAAGAAGGCGCTGACGCCGTCGCCCATGGCGCGACCGGCAAAGGCAACGATCAGGTGCGCTTCGAGCTGACGTATTACGCGCTTCAACCAGACATCAAGGTCATTGCGCCGTGGCGCGAGTGGGACTTCAAAGGACGCATGGATCTGATCGCGTATGCGAAGGAACACGACATTCCCGTGACCGCGACCGCCGAAAAGCCTTACTCGACCGATGCGAACCTGATGCATATATCTTACGAAGGCGGGATTCTCGAAGACCCGTGGGCCGAGCCGCCGGAGAATATTTTTCAGCTCACGCGCTCGCCCGAGAACGCGCGGGCCGAAGCGCAGTACGTCGAGATCTCCTTCGTCAAAGGCGAGCCGGTAGCGATCGACGGAAGACAGCTCGATCCCGTGGCGTTGCTGGAGACGTTGAACCAGCTCGGAGGCGAACACGGCATCGGTCGCGTCGATGTCGTAGAGAATCGTTTTGTCGGCATGAAGTCGCGCGGCGTTTACGAAACACCTGGCGTAACGATCCTGCAAGCGGCGCATCGTGCACTCGAGTCGATCACGCTCGATCGCGAAGTGGCCCACTTGAAAGACTCGCTGGGAGTGAAGTTCGCGGAAAACATCTACTACGGTTTCTGGTTCGCGCCTGAGTTCAAGCTGATGCGAAAAATGATCGACGAGACTCAGGCAACTGTGAACGGCGACGTTCGTCTAAAGCTCTTTCGCGGAAACGCAATCGTCGTGGGCCGGCGATCGCCCGATTCACTCTATGACGAGAAGGTGGCCACGTTTGAGGCCGACACGGTTTACAACCAGCGCGATGCGGAAGGCTTTATCAAGCTGAACGCCCTGCGACTCAGATTGGGAGGTGAGCGATGACCAAAGACATCAACGTAATTGACGTGGACAAGATCGGTTCCGCAACATCACCGCTCGCACTCGCGAAAACAGTTG
>DAIOGT010000101.1:0-15669 GCA_036745095.1 Pyrinomonadaceae bacterium | reverse complement strand
GGGCAACCGGCGTCTGTTCACCAGCCGGCGAGCATTTCATTCGAAAATTTTGTCGAATCGCGTTCTGTGTCCACCGGCACACCAAATCATTCAACACGGCCAGCGCCGTGGGTGGAACCCGTAAAGGTTTCTGCGCCAGCTAGTACAACTGTTTGTCAAAACCATCCTGAAGCGGAGCCAGCGTATGTGTGTCGCATGTGCGGCGCGGTTTTTTGCAAGGCTTGTCCAAAGTTCGTTGGGAACGTTGCAGTATGTTCGTTGTGTGGCGACCTCTGCCATGAATATGGAGCAGTAAAAGAAAAGGCAGCGCGTGTGAAGCTGCAAAGCTCGGGTTTCGGAATCGAGGATTTCGTTCGCGCGATTAGGTATCCCTTGCAACACAAGGCTGCACTGTTCGGAGGTGCTTTGGTCTATGCATTTCTTATGCTGGCAGGCCTGCGTGGTAGCGCATTGGCCTGGGTAATCATGTTCGCATGCATTTCACACGTTATCAGCCAGGTTGCGTGGGGCCGGCTTAACCGTAGCTTCATGCCGGATTTCAGCGCGTTCTCATATTGGGATGACGTGGTCCAACCGGGAATTCTCGGAGTCGGAATCATGATTGTTTCGTGGGGTCCTGCGATTGTTCTTCTGCTCGCGTTGATGTTCGGTGTTGTAGGTGGAGGCGTGAGTCCTGCTTCGCTTGCAGGCGGCGATAAAGGTGCGGAGTCGATTACGTCAGAAGATCTCTCGGTGCTCACCGATCCTGAGGCTGATCCGGCAAAACTGGAAGAAGCAAACAGGAAGCTTCAGGAAACGCGTCCCGGAGCGCAGATAGCACGCGAAGCTGAAGCATCGAGAGTCGAAGCAAGTAATCCCGGCGGTGTTCTCAAGGATTTGTCGTCGTATCTCGCCGTGGGAGCGTCTATAGCTTTCTTATTGTTACTGTTTCTTGGGTGGGGACTGTTCTATTACCCGATGGCGCTCACCGTCGCGGGCTACACACAAAGCTTCGGATCAGTGATAAATCCAATCGTTGGATTGGACACGATTCGCCGCATGGGAACTACTTACTTCAAGGCATTTGGAATGGTGGTGTTGGTCTACTTCGTGGCAGGTGTAGTTGGCGCGCTCATTTCGTTTGTCACGTCACCCCTCGTACTTCCGTTCATGGGAAACGTGATCGGAAACTTCATCGATGCAACTTTCACGTTCTACTTCAATCTCGTAGTCGCCTGTACTCTCGGTCTTTCCCTCTTCAAGTGCGCGGATCGACTCGGCATCAACGTCGATTAAGTTATCGCAGCTCAGCCCGCCAGAGTCCCGGATAATTGGTGACGAGGCCAAACTCATTGACGGTCAGATCTCGCGTAAATGTCCCGCCGGCACTCGAATAGCGATAGGTAAACTCGTCGAGTCGCGCGTAAATCTGCGAGAGCGGTTCAAGCTCGAAGCTTGGGAAGCGTAACCAGGCAGCATTAGCTTCTGCCTGCTGCCCAATCGCAAGGTTAAGACGGCGGATGGGCAAAAGGTTAGTGGACGGACTGAAATTCAAATCGAGATCGATGCAGCCGTTTACCGCAGATGTCTCGACTCCATTCATCCGCCAGCGATGAGGGTCAGCAACCGCAATCTCGATGTTGACGTTGTCATTGCCAAGCCAGCCGGAGACAGTTCCTCTTCGTGTATGCCAACTTGAATCACACACTATAAGGTACGAAAGACGGCAAGGAATATTATCGCTTGCAAAGACCGCCGTTCCCTCCAAACACCATTCCGTATTGAGTTGATAAACGCGGGCAGCTTCATGACCGCGCCGGTCGATTCCCTGCCAAATGACTGAGTGGCTCATGATTTAACGCAGATCACGGGACGAGCCTGTGGCATGAGGCGCGAGGGCGCGAAGTATCAATCCAATTCCACCTGCGAGGAGCACGATCATTACAATCGTGCCGAACAAACTCGTTGCCTGAAAATAAATGTGGAGATTCATCAGAACGCCGGTGATGATGATTACGACGCCGATGAACAAGAGCAGCCATCCGGCTATGGATTTGCCGTTGAAGAACAGGATACCGATACCGATGATCAGTGGGATCAACGACAAACCGAAGACGCTATACCCACCCAGCGACCAGAAACCACTGACGACCACGATGCGATTTGTAATGAGGTAGGCTCCGGCTATCACCATCGCAAGGCCGAGAAAAAACTCTCCGATCCCGCCCGGCGTACCACCCGCCCCTCGAATTCTGGTTTCTTCGTCCATGGCGTTTCGTCGTCTGGTCCAGCCTAATCTACCAGACACATCCAAATCACTAAAGACAAAAGCTGACTAAGCTTTTGTTCAGAGTTCACAATTAGGTTGCTGCTTTCGCCAGGTTGAAGCAAGTTGAAGCTTGAACTCCTGAACCGAATCGCTCCATTTATTTGGGCCATAATCCAAGAACCCTGATCCGGGCGCGTGCGTATTAGCTGCGCTTGCTGCGTATGCGTTGTGCTGCCGAAATCCTTCAGGAGACTAATCAAATGAAACGATGTGCTCGCGAAATCTGCTGGTTGGTAGTGTTTTGTCTTGGACTTGTCGTAACTCCGACGATCACTAAACCGCGAATGCCAGCCGCAACACCAACGCCCGTTGACTTCAGTGAGCTCGACAAGCTGGTTCCGGCCGAACTCAACGAGAAGAACACACCGGGCGCGGTGATCACTGTCATCAGCGGCGATGCGATCGTTTATCAAAAAGCGTTCGGTGTTGCGAACGTCGAGACAAACGCAGAGATGCAACCGGAGATGCTCTTCCGGCTTGGCTCGACGACGAAGATGTTTACAGCCGCTGCACTCCTGGCGCTCGCTGAAAAAGACAAGATCAAGATGCACGAGCCAATTGGCAATCGTGTGAAAGGTCTGAACGCAAAGCTCGGCCAGGTCACGCCACATCATCTCCTGAGTAACTCCGCCGGCATTCGCGATTTCGCCGCACCTGTGATTTCGAATGACGACCCCTCGCTCGGCAATATGCTGCGCGCGTGGAAAGACGACGTTTTCTTCGCCAATCAAGGCGAGCTCTATTCGTACTCGAGCCCCGGTTACTGGCTGTCGGGTTTTGTCGTAGAGGAGCTGCACGGCAAACCGTACGCAGATGCAATGACAGAGCTGTTGTTTAAGCCGGTCGGAATGGAGCGGACCACACTCCGACCGTTCATGGCGATCACTTACCCGTTCGCCACCGGTCATGTGGTCCAGGCTGGCAAGGCCACGATCATCCGCCCGATGTTCAACAACGTGGCAATGTGGCCCGCCGGTTCTATCTTCTCAAACGCGAAGGATCTTTCCCGCTGGGTAATTGCTCTCATGAACGAAGGAAAAGTAGACGGGAAGCAACTGCTTTCCATGTCGCTCGTCAGCCAATTGGCTGGGCATCACGTGGCGGTCCCTGGCGAGAGCGATTCGTTTTACGGCTACGGGTTAACAGTCTTCAAATACAAAGGTCTGGAGTTTGTTGGACATGGCGGATTCAGTCGCGGTTATGGATCGATGATCCAGATGGCGCCGTCGCGCAAATTCGCGGTGATAGTGCTGACAAACAAGAGCGGCGAGACGATGCGGAAGAGCTTGAACAAAGCGATGGAGCTGGGCCTCGGTTTGAAGGACGAAGAACCGGAAAAACCCGCCCCCGTCGCACCGCCATCAGCAACCGAGATGAGTGAATACGTCGGCGTTTATTCGCATGCACCGCAGATATGGGAAGTCTCCATCAAAGACGGCAAGCTTTTCATGAAGTTTGACGGTAACGAGTCGGCGCTAACGAAGACTGGGGAAAGAAAGTTCACGTTCGGAGCGCAGAATGAGAATGAGATCGTGTTCGTACCCGGGAAAGACGGGAAGATCGGTTTCCTCTTCGCGGGGCTTTATGGCGCCAAAAAGATCCGGTGATAATCCGCGACGCTATTTCTTCAAGTAACCGGCGGCGATGGCGTTGATAATGTCATAAAAGAAGTCGAGCAGGTCATAAAACTGGTCTCGCCCGATGGTCGCGAAGTAAATCACGCCGACGATCGCCGCTAAGAGCACGATTCGCGTTATCGTTTTCACCGGCCCATATTGACATCAGTTCAAGGGTTTACGGAAGAGCCCGGGGCGTTAGATTCGGCGTCAAAGTCTTGATTTGTGTGTTCGGTGAGCCTTTACCGCTTTCTATCGGCGCAATTGAGTGATATAAACGCGCCACACAAGGGAGGTCAAACAGATGATGGCGTTCATTTGGTGGTTAATCATTGGATTAATCGCAGGTGCACTGGCACGCTTGGTCATGCCGGGGCGAGATCCGATGGGGATTATCGCTACGATTCTCCTTGGCATTGTTGGCTCTGTCCTCGGCGGCCTGGTGAGTTGGGCCATCTGGGGTGCGGACACCACAGGATTTCAGCCGGCTGGTCTCCTGCTTTCGATACTCGGCGCAATTCTGGTCCTCTGGATCTGGCGAATGATGAGGAGCCGCAGTACCGTTTAAGAAGATTAGAAGTTAGTGCCTGAACTGCCGGACATTGTCGTTTATATCGAGGCTCTCGAGAAACGAATCAAAGGCAGTATTCTCGAACGTGTCCGTATCGCAAGTCCTTTCCTGCTGCGTACGGCCGTACCGCCTCTGTCCAGCGTCGAAGGCAAAAAGATCGTCGAGCTGCGCAGATTAGGCAAACGGATCTGCTTCGGTTTCGAAGAAGATCTGTGGCTCGTGCTGCACCTGATGATTGCGGGCAGGTTGCACTGGTACAACGAGCGCGCAAAGGCTGCGAAAGGTCGTGGTCTTGCTGTGTTTGACTTTAGTACCGGCAGCTTGGTCCTGACTGAAGCCGGGACACAGAAGCGTGCTTCATTGCACGTGGTCCAGGGTAAAGCGGGACTGGAGAACCTTAATCCGGGTGGTCTGGAAGTTTTTGACGCGACTCTCGATGAGTTCGCACAAGCTATTCGCGCAAAGAATCACACGCTAAAACGCGCCCTCACAGATCCCCGCATACTCAGCGGCATCGGCAATGCGTACTCCGACGAGATTCTCTTCGAAGCGCAGCTCTCGCCGTTCACGCTAACTCAGAAACTCAGCGATAACGACGTCAAACATCTCTTCGACGCGATAAAGCGCACGTTGTCTGAGTGGCTTGAGCGTCTGCGCGCGGACTCACGCGAAAAGTTTCCGGAAAAAGTCACCGCCTTCCGGCCGGACATGGCGACGCACGGCAAATACGGCGAGCCCTGTCCACGCTGCGGCAGTAAGATCCAGCGCATCCGCTACGGCTCCAACGAAACCAACTATTGCCCCACGTGCCAAACGGGCGGCAAGCTCCTCGCTGACCGCGCGCTCTCACGTTTATTAAAAGACGATTGGCCTCGCACGCCGGAAGAACTCGAAAATTTGACGAAAGTTTAAGCCGCGGATCTCCGCAGATGAACGTAAATCAGGGCTGGTTCTTTCAATGCCTGAATCCTGTTGATTACCTGATCTTTCGTTCGGAGTTTTCGAGATGGCGCGTGGTCTGATCCGTCACGGTGAAGTTGGTAGGAACAAACCCGGCTGTGTCCGCGGCGTGCAAAACGCGCGGGGCTGGTCCTTCGTCAAGACTCGGAGAGTTCTTCTCGTCTCGTTCCATGGCTTCCACAATTTTTTTACTGACGACGAGACCGTTAACGATAAGCGCGAGTCCGACAAGAAAAGGGATAACTCCTGCCACCCAGATACGAGTGAGTATTTCCGCCGTCTCAGGCAGAACTCTGACCGCGATTCCCTGCATAAAAATAAACAGGAATATCGCCAGTCCGATACCAACACTGCTCACAATCACGCCCGCCTTAATCTCGTTATAACGCTTGACTTCAGGCGTGATGCCCATGCGACGCTCCATCTCCAGCTTGCGAAGCTCGATCTCCTGACCAGATACGTACGCATCCACCCACGTGTAGTTAGCCTTCTTGCCAGCATCGGGAGCCTGAAGGGCCTCGCGCACGGCTTGCAGGTTCCCGCCGCAAGACGTACAAAACTTTATGTCGTCACCCTGATTTGACGCACAGCGCGGACATATCATAAGAAACTCCTTATCTGGCCACTGATTGTAGCTAAAATTACGACATGAAGCCTCTCCCGGTTCAAACCATCGCGCATTACCGCATCGTCGAACCGATCGGAGCGGGCGGTATGGGCGCCGTCTACAAAGCTTACGACAATAAGCTCCACCGCACGGTCGCGCTAAAGCTTCTCCCATCAGAGTACGTCTCCCAACAGGACCGCCGTCGCCGTTTCTTCCAGGAAGCGCGCGCTGCCTCGGCGCTGAACCATCCACACATACTCACGATTTACGAAGTCGGTGAAGACAACGGCGCGCCTTACATCGCGATGGAGTACGTGGAAGGCCAAACGCTGCGCCAGAAGATCACAAACAACGGTCTGGAACTAAAAGAAACGCTCGATATCGCGATCCAGATCGCGTCCGGCCTCGCACGCGCGCACGAGCTCGGAATCATCCATCGTGATCTCAAACCCGAGAACCTGATGCTTAGTCGTGACGGCTACGCGAAGATTCTCGACTTCGGTCTCGCAAAGCTCGTTGCCGAACGAGAGCGCGCCCTCGTCGCCGACAGCGAACAAAAAACCCTTGTTCTCGGCGTTCAGACTGAATCAGGAACACTGCTGGGCACCGTCAACTACATGGCGCCCGAACAGTTGTTGGGCCAGCGTGTCGATCGACGCTGCGATGTTTTCTCATTTGGCGTAGTGCTCTGCGAGATGCTGACAGGCAAGGGGCCATTCGTACACGACAACCGCATCGACACGATGCACGCAATTCTTCACCGCGATCCACGGTTTCCGAGCGATGGGCGTCCGGAGTTTCCGCTTGATCTACAGCGCATCCTCGCGAAGGCACTCGCCAAGACTCCGAAAGACCGTTATCAAACGATCGCAGAGCTGGGCGAAGAGCTAAAAACGCTCAGGCGCAATCTCGAACTCGGTAAGACGCTGCCCATCACGCCACGAACCCGACTCGTGTTAAAGCGTACCGGCGCCCGCGTAGTCGATTACGAGAACGAACTGAATGAGGCGCAACTGAAGGCAGTGACGACTACGGAAGGTCCTCTGTTGATCGTTGCCGGCGCCGGAACGGGAAAAACACGCACGCTTGTCTATCGTGTCGCTCGACTGGTCGAGATCGGAGCAAAGCCCGAGTCGATTCTGTTACTTACTTTTACACGCCGCGCAGCCGCCAGCATGCTTACGCGCGCCGCAGCTTTGGCCGATGCGCGTTGCCAGCGCGTTTCCGGCGGAACGTTCCACTCACTGGGCCACGCGGTGCTGCGAAAGTTCGCCAATGAAGCGGGCGTGGCGAAAAACTTCACGGTGCTCGACCAAAGCGACACCGAAGATCTGATCGACCTGCTGCGACGCCAAATTCGGATCACAAAAGCTCAACACTTCCCGCGCAAGCGCACGATTGCCGCGATCTTCAGCATGATGGTCAATAAGGTCCTCTCGCTGAAGCAAGTGCTCAACCAGCACTATCCGCAGTTTGTTGACGAGCGGCGCAACCTCGAAACGTTGTTCACATCGTTTGAGGAGTTCAAGCGTGGCCGCCACATGCTTACCTATGACGACTTGCTTGTGCGTCTTCGCGAAGCGCTCGAAAACAGCGCGACGATGCGTGAACAACTCTCTGATCAGTATCGTTACATCATGGTCGATGAGTACCAGGACACGAACAAGCTGCAAGCCCATATCGTAAAACTGATGACAGCGAAACACGACAACGTCGCTGTTGTTGGCGACGAGTTTCAGTCGATCTACTCGTTTCGCGGCGCGAGTCATCGCAACATGCTGGAGTTTCCGAAGCTGTTTCCATCAGCACAAATTATCAAGCTGGAAGAGAACTTTCGCAGTACACAACCGATTCTCGACGTCGCCAATGCGATCATCGCCGACGTGAAAGAGAGCTACAAGAAGCGGCTTTACTCGCGCATTGAAGGTGGGCAGCCGCCCGTGGTCGTCAGCGCGCACGATGAGAACGAGCAGTCGCAGTTTGTCGCGCAGCGGATTGCCGATCTGCGCGAAGAAGGAGTGCCGCTCAGTGAAATCGCGGTGCTGTTCCGTTCGAGTTCGCATTCGTTCGATCTCGAAATAGAGCTCGGCAAGCATGGTATTCCGTTTCGCAAATTCGGCGGGATCAGGTTCGCGGAGTCCGCGCACATCAAGGATGCGCTTTCGTTCCTCCGAGTCGTCGTTAAACCGTCTGACACGCTCTCGTGGTTCCGCGCGCTGAAACTCATCGATCATATTGGCGACGCGACTGTCTATCAGATACTCGAACATCTCGGCGTCGAGCAAAGGGAGTTTCGATCGCCGAGAACGAAAGCGGCACTATTCAAAAGGCTTCAGCGCTTCCCGGCCCGACCAGCTTACAAAGCACAACTGGCGCGACTGGCCCGTGTGTTCTGCACGATGGTCGAATCGAAAACGCCGAGCGAGCAATTATCGGCTGTGTTGCGTTTTTACAAGCCGCTTTTGAAGAACAAGTACGACGATGTGCAGCGTCGGGGGCGCGATCTTGAACACCTGCAATCGATCGCGAAACGATATAAAACGCCGGCGAAACTGCTCGACGACATCGCGCTCGATCCGACTGAAGTTGTGCAGGAAAACGTGCCGCGCCGTAGCAGTGGTTTCGTAACGCTCTCGACCGTGCATTCGGCGAAGGGGCTGGAATGGGACAACGTGTTTTTGATCTGGATGACTGATGGATGGTTTCCGTCGAGCAGGTTTCAGGATGAGTTTGACGATTTCGAGGAGGAGCGACGCCTGCTTTATGTCGCTACCACGCGCGCGAAGAAGGATTTGCATTTCGTCTATCCGGCGGTGGATGTTTACAGAGGACCGGAAACCGACGGCACGCCCACACTGTCGCGCTTCCTCGAACCAATCCCACCGTCGATTCTTCCGCACGCCTCAATAGCAGGCGAGTAATCTGTATTACAATCTGTGATAATCTGTGACCCCTGAACTATGACTCTTGGAACTGAATGGCTCATCGACGCGAGCGGCTGCGACCCGACGGCCCTTGCAGATCTCGATCGTGTGCGTGCAGTTTTCGAACGCGTCATACGCGATCTCGATCTAAACGTCCTCGGCGAGATCGCATGGCATCAATTCGATCACCCTAGCGGTATAAGCGGTCTCGCACTGCTTTCTGAATCACATCTCGCCTGCCACACGTATCCCGAATTTCGCGCCGCGACATTTAATCTCTACTGCTGTCGCGACCGCGCCTCATGGACCTGGGAAACAACGCTCAAAGAAATGCTCGGCGCCACCCAAGTGAAGGTGCGCGTTTTTGAACGAATGATTCACGACGATGCGCACGTCGCCGCGGGAGCCGCTAAATGAGTGTGCTCGTGGCGAACTGCCCGTCGTGCGGCGCTGCGGTTGAGTTCAAGAGCGGGCAATCGGTCGTCGTGATCTGTCAATACTGCCGCTCCGCGGTCGCGCGCACCGATCGCGAGCTAAAGGATCTCGGCAAGGTCGCAGAGCTTGTCGAAACTGGTTCACCGCTGGACGTCGGCTTGCGTGGCAAGTGGAAGGACGTGCCGTTTGAGTTAACGGGCCGCGCGCAACTCGGTCACGAAATGGGTGGGCAGTGGGACGAGTGGTACGCGACGTTCTCCAATGGCTGGCTCGGCTGGATCGCTGAAGCGCAGGGACGTTTCTACATCACGTTTCAGTATCCGATTCCTGAGGGCACGTATGTGCCGACCTTCGAACAACTCCAACTCGGACAGCAAGTGTACGGCTTGCCATGGCCCACGCCTTTGATGGTCGCGGAAACCGGGCGCGCCACTGCGCTCGGCGCGAAAGGTGAGATTCCGTATCTGCTGACTCCCGGTGAGACTTATGACTACGCCGATCTCTCCGGCGCTGACGGCGCTTTTGGAACAATCGATTACAACCAAACGCCGCCACTGATTTTCCTCGGCCAACAAGTGACGCTCGCCGATCTCGGCATCACAACGACGCGCACACCCGAACGAGAAGAGCGACGAGTGGCCGCCGCGCAAGTGAGTTGTCCAAACTGCGCTGGTCCACTCGAGTTGCGCGCGCCAGACAAAACCGAGCGTGTAACGTGTCCTAACTGCAACTCGCTGTTGGACGTGAATCAGGGTCAGCTTAAGTTTCTTAAAGCGCTCGAGAAGCCGTGGTTTCAGCCGTTGATCCCGCTCGGCACTACCGGCGAAGTGCCCGAAGGAAAGATGACTGTCATCGGCGCGATGGCGCGCAGCGTGACGATCGAAGGTACGCAGTATTTCTGGAGTGAGTATCTTCTTTATCACCCGCAGATCGGTTTTCGTTGGCTGGTCCATAGCGACGATCATTGGAACTACGTGCGCGCGGTCCCGCCCGGAGATGTTTCCGAGATAGCGAAATCTGCGACTTACCGGGGCAAGCGCTATCAAATTTTTCAGGACGCACAGGCGCGCGTCGAAGTCGTGCTCGGTGAGTTTTACTGGAAAGTCGAAACGGGCGAGCAGGTGCGTGGCGTCGATTTTGTTAAGCCGCCGTACATGCTGTCGAAAGAAGTCTCGACTGTTCACATCCCAAATCCCGACAACCCGAAAAAATCGAAGCGAGTTACTGGTGAGATCAACTGGTCGCTCGGAACGTATATGCCCGTCCAGCAGGTCGAGAAGGCGTTCGCGGTCAGCGGACTGCCGCGGCCGTCGGGTGTCGCGCCCAATCAACCTTACAAACACTGGTGGGTTTATAAGTATTGGATCGCATTCATCGTTCTGCTGCTGCTGGCAGGATTGCTGTCGATGGTCTTCGCCGGATCTACGTCGCAAGCGTTTTCGCAAACTGTGACGCTGCCTCCACTGCCAAACCCGGACGGAACGCAGGTCTTTTTCAGTGAGCCTTTTGAGCTGAAGGGCAGGCGCAACATCAGGATCGTGGGCCAGTCGCCGGTGCAGAACACGTGGGTCTATCTCGAAGGTGATTTGATCAACGACGAGACCGGCGTCGTGCAATCGTTTCCGATCGAGATCTCTTACTACCAGGGAGTTGAGGGTGGCGAGTCGTGGTCGGAAGGCGGACAAAGCGACTCCGCGTACACGTCGTCAATGCCTGGGGGAAGATACGTGCTGCGGTTGGAAGGACAGTGGGAGAAATGGCAACTGCCTGCGGTCGTGTCAGTGCGGGTCGAGCAGAATGTGACGCGTGGTTTCAATTTGCTGATCGCGCTGATCTTGATAACCATCGGCCCAGTGATCATGCTGATTTATCACATCGGGTTTGAGAGACGTCGCTGGTCGGAGAGTATGTTTGGCGGCGGCGATGATTAAGGTGACGATGATGAATGAACTTTTCTGAGAATAAACTCGAGGACGTCTAATGCTTAAAGCACTCTACACAATGTTCGCTGTTGGCGTGGTGAGCCTGTACAGCGTCGCCGCGATGCTGGGTTGGGAAATCAGCGGCGGCTCGCGCCGGCAGCTACCACCCGACGCGCGCCAAAACGGGTATCGTTCGTTCCACTTCTGGCACTATGGCTTACACGGAGGAAAATGATGCTGATTGATTCAATCGCTTCGACGATCTTCGGATTGGCAGTCCCGATAGACGCGATACTGCCACTCATCGTCACGACAGTGGTGTTCGTCATACTTGGCCTCATCGTCTTTGCGCTGGCCTTTCTCGTGATTGCTAAAGCGACTCCGTTTTCAGTACGCAAAGAGATCGAAGAGGACCACAACGTCGCACTGGCGATCGTGATCGCGGCGGTGATCCTCGGCAGCGCGTTAATCATCGCCGCAGCAGTCCACGGATAGTTTAGAGTTCAACCTTTAGGTTGCTGTCGTAATGCCGCGCTACAAAGACAAGCTAAAGCTTGAACTCTGAACGAGAGAGAGATGATCCGTCCGCCGTTACTCTTTCTCAACGTTCTCATCGTCGCGACCTGCGGACTGATCTACGAGCTGCTTGCGGGAACTCTCGCCAGCTACGTCCTCGGGGACTCCGTCACACAATTCTCACTCATCATCGGTATCTACCTGTTCGCGATGGGAGTCGGTTCGTGGCTCTCACGCTTCATCGATAAAGGACTGGCACGTCGCTTTGTCGACATCGAGCTGGCGGTCGCAATTCTCGGCGGCTTCTCCGCGCCTCTCTTGTTTCTCGCATTCTCACGTGTCAGTTATTTCTACCTTGTCCTTTACTTCGTCGTCTTCGCGATCGGCGTCTTCGTTGGTCTCGAAATACCGCTGCTGCTTCGTATTCTCAAAGACAAGGTTGAATTCAAAGACCTTGTTTCGCGAGTTCTTGCCTTCGACTACATCGGCGCGCTGCTCGCCTCGATCCTGTTTCCGATTCTGTTTGTTCCACGGCTCGGCCTCATTCGCACGTCGTTGATTTTTGGAATGCTGAACGCGGCCGTTGCTTTGTGGGGCACGTGGCTGCTGCGACCGCTGATCAAGGGCAGCATTGTGGGACTGCGTGTGAAGGCCGTGTTGGTGATGGCGTTGCTGCTGGTCGCACTCGTGCAGGCAAACAGGATCACGTCGCTGGCCGAAGACGAGATGTTTGCAGATGAGATCGTCTACACGAAGGACACACCGTACCAGCGCATCGTCATCACGCGCGGGCGCGCGGGATTTCAATTGTTTCTAAACGGCAACTTGCAGTTCAGCTCGACCGACGAGTATCGCTATCACGAAGCACTCGTGCATCCGGCGATGCTGCTCGCAAACAATCCGAAGCGTGTTTTGGTGTTGGGTGGTGGCGATGGGCTCGCGCTGCGCGAGGTTTTGAAGTACCCGTCGGTTGAACTGGTGACGCTTGTCGATCTCGATCCGGAGATGACGAGGCTTTCGAGTCGGTTTCCTTTGCTGGCGACGTTGAACGAGCAGGCGTTCAACGATCCACGTGTTCACGTCGTAAACGAAGACGCTTTCATCTGGGTTGAGAAAACGACTGAGCCACTTTACGACACTGCCATCGCTGACTTTCCCGATCCCAACACCTTCTCACTCGGCAAGCTATACACGACACGCTTCTACCGCTTGTTGCGATCGCGATTGACAGAAAACGCAGCGGTGGCGGTGCAATCGACGTCGCCGATGTTTGCGCGCAATTCATACTGGTGCATCATCCGCACGCTCGAAGCAGCGGGTTTCTTCGTGAGGCCTTACTACACCGCGGTGCCGAGTTTTGGATTGTGGGGATATGCGCTCGCGCGCTCGTCGGCGTTTGAGGTGCCGCGAAATCCGCCGCCGGGATTGAAGTTTCTCGATGAGCAAACGCTGCTGGCGATGTTCACACTCTCGAAGGACATCGAACCCGTGCCGGTCGAGATCAACCGCCTCGATAATCAGGCGCTTGTGAGGTATTACGAAGGCGAATGGAAAAGATTTGAGTAGGCGCGGATTTTCGCGGATAAACGCAGATCTGCGTTCACAGTGCAATCCGCGGCTAAAAATGGTTCGATGAATAGGCGTGAAATTCTGGCGGCGTTTCTGGGGGTGCCGTTTGCGCTCGCCGCATGCCGGCGCACTGAAGATGCGCGAATGCCCGAAGGTGAAATTGTCGGCGGCTCCGATGTCTTCGGCCATCGCCTGCGCGACGGCGTTCACGTCGAAGTTCCTCAAGAAGCGTGGTCCAACGTTCCTCTCGTCATCGTTGGCGGAGGCGTCGCCGGTCTCACAGCAGCGTGGCGCCTGCAAAATTCCGGCTTCACAGACTTCATCCTCATCGAGCTTGAAAGCGCGCCGGGCGGCACCTCGCGCTCCGGCTCGAATCGTCTGATCTCCTTCCCCTGGGGCGCGCACTACATTCCAACGCCGATGAAAGAGAACACCGCACTCGTGTCGCTGCTCGACGAAATGGGTGTCGTCGAGGGAAAAGACGACGCCGGCGAGCCCGTCATCGGCGAACAATTCCTCTGTCGCGATCCGGAAGAGCGCGTCTTCTATAAAGGTCGCTGGTACGAGGGACTCTATCTTCACGCGGGCGAAAGCGCAGAGGATCAGCAACAGTTTCACAAATTCAATGCCGAGGTGGACCACTGGGTTGTCTGGCGTGATGCAAAGGGACGTCGCGCGTTCACACTGCCGGTGTCAGCCTGTTCAAATGATGCTGAAGTCACGTCGCTCGATCATGTTTCGATGAGCGAGTGGATGAACGGCCGTGGCCTCACGAGCGCGCGGCTGCGCTGGTGGGTTGATTACGCGTGTCGCGACGACTACGGCATGACGATCGAACAGACAAGCGCGTGGGCCGGCTTGTTTTACTTCTGTTCGCGTGTCCCCGCGCCTAAGACCGAGTCGCAGTCGCTCATCACGTGGCCTGAAGGCAACGGACGTCTGGTCCAACATTTATTTGAGAAGGCGAAGACTAACATCCAACTCGATCGTGCGGCTGTTGAGTTGATTCCGACGGCGAATGGCGTCGATGTAGTGACACTCGATCGTGAAGGTCGAGAACCCCGTGGGTTTCACGCGCAGCGCGTCATCTTTGCGGCGCCGCAGTTCATCGCGCGTTACGTCGTGCGGCCGTATCGCGAGAACCCGCCGGCGCACATCGCGGAGTTTCAGTTTGGCTCCTGGATGGTGGCGAACCTGACCTTGAAAGATCGACCAAAACCCGGCTCGCCACGCGATTTCCCGCTTGCGTGGGACAATGTTCTTTACGAGAGTCCGTCGCTCGGGTATGTGGTGGCGACACACCAGCGCGGGCTCGATCGTGGCCCCACGGTGCTGACTTATTACTATCCGCTTGTTGACGAGAACCCGCGCGTTGGGCGCACGCGTTTGTTAGAGACTGACTGGCGCGGCTGGGCTGAAGTGACGTTAAGTGATCTGTCTCGCGCGCATCGCGACATTCGCGAGTTGGTGGAGCGTTTGGATGTGATGCGATGGGGCCATGCGATGATCCGTCCGCGGACGGGATTCATGTGGGGACAGGCGCGGCGTGAGGGTGCGAAACCGTTTCGTTCGATCCACTTCGCGCACTCGGAGCTGAGTGGCGTCGCCCTCTTCGAAGAAGCGTTTGATGTTGGCGTCAGGGTCGCGGATCAGGTCGCCTCGCTAGTGCATGCCGGATGACGGTCAATGCCTCGTCCAGCTCTGCCCCCGTAAGCTCGAGGCGGGGTGGCCGGACGCGCGCATTTCCCATCTCCACCTCCTGTTGGACCAGCTTGATCAACTGCACGAATTTCGGCACGGTGTCCATCCGCAGCAACGGCAGAAACCAGTTGTAGAGCGGCATTGCCCTTTCCAAATCGCGCGTCATTGCGTAGTTGAAAAGATCGACAGACTCGCGTGGGAACGCATTGACGAGTCCCGCGATCCAGCCCACTGCGCCCATCAGGACGCCCTCGACAATCACATCATCGACGCCTACAAAGATCGCTAACTTGTCGCCCAGCAGTTCTCTAATCCAGGTTATGCGCCGCACGTCAGTGCTCGACTCTTTCACCGCGTCGAAGTTTTCGTGCTCCGAAGCGAGCTCAGCGATCTGTGGTGGCAAAAAGTCGGTGCCGTACGCGACTGGATTGTTGTAAAGCATGCACGAGAGTCTCGTTGCGCGAAATACTGCTTCGATGTGCGCCTTCATTTCGCGCCAGTCACTGCGATAAACGTACGGCGGCAAGACCATCAGGCCGC
>DAIOGT010000100.1:0-15683 GCA_036745095.1 Pyrinomonadaceae bacterium | reverse complement strand
CCACAGCATTAGGAGCCAGCGTTGTCGAACGCCGAAAGGCAGTTTCACAGGGATTGCTGACTGACATACTTTCCGGTACGTATGGATATCGATTTCATTGCTTTCAGATCTGTGCATGGACCGTCGTTTTGGGACTGATATTCGTGGCGACTGTTTATGACGATTTGGTAATGCCCGATTTTAGCCCCACGCTCTTGGCGCTGACAGGAATGAGTGCAGGAACATACCTTGGCTTTGCCTTTCTCGAGGAAAGGGGCATTCCCGATCTTGAACGTCGTGAAGCCGATAAAGTGGTGCCCACACATTAGCATCGTAAGCAACGAGAAACTGCGTGAGCCACGGAACAAAACTGACCGCCGCCGGTAAGAACAAAAAGCGCCTCGGTGTGGTGTTAGCGCTTACCACCGCCTACTTGGTAGCGGAGGTCGTGGGTGGGTTGTTGACGGGAAGTTTGGCGTTACTCGCAGACGCAGGTCACATGTTGAGCGACGTGGCAGGTCTAGCGCTCGCTTTGATTGCTATCCGTTTTGCCGAAAGTCCAGCCACACCTGAACGTACTTACGGTTATTATCGGGTGGAGATTCTTGCCGCTCTCACAAACGCGATCATTCTAATTGGCATTTCCATTTACATCCTTTATGAAGCTTACGAACGCTTCCGCAATCCTCCTCAGGTGCAAAGCGGAGCAATGCTGGCCGTGGCTGCTGTTGGTTTGGCGGTTAACATCGTTGGAATTTACCTTTTGCGCGCTGCATCCAAAGAGAGCCTGAACATGAAGGGCGCTTACTTCGAAGTGTTATCTGACATGCTCACGTCGATTGGCGTCATTGTCGCGGCGTTCATCATGCTAACTACCGGATGGTATTATGCCGATCCTCTCATTTCCGCAGGCATTGGTCTCTTCATTTTACCGCGCACGTGGATGTTGTTGCGTGACGCGGTTGGCGTATTACTTGAAGGAACACCGTCTGACGTAAACCTGACAGCATTGCGTGACGCCATCATTGGCATTCCATGCGTTGCTGACGTTCACGACCTTCACGTTTGGAGTTTAACATCGGGCGTTAATGCCATGAGTGCGCACGTAGTGCTGGATAACGGTGAGGCTTCGGATAATCTTCTAACTCGCATTAGGCAGCGCATAACATCAGACTTTACGATCGCTCATGTCACCATTCAGGTCGAGACGATTCCGTGCGGCGATAGCGAAGCGCACCTATAACATATGCTGAGCTCGTGACAGCATGAATAAACAAGCAAGCATTGTTGATGTAAATCGGAGCCAGCTAGTCCGGCGTGGCCGGTACCTAGAATATTTCACTATTGGGTACAACAGTCTTGAGGGTTTAATTGCCGTTAGCGCGGGTCTCCTGGCGGGTAGCATTGCGCTGGTTGGATTTGGCTTTGACAGTTTGATCGAGGTCACTTCTGGTGCAGTCTTGCTCTGGCGACTATATGCGGATGTTGATGAGGCGCGCCGCGAGCGTGTTGAAGCGATTAGTTTGAGATTAGTAGGTATCTGTTTCATCGTTCTCGCACTATACGTGATTCATGATTCGGTTGAGTCCCTTCTGAAGCGTCAGACCCCCGATGAAAGTCTAATTGGAATTGTTCTCGCCTCCGTGTCACTCATTGTGATGCCGCTACTTGTTCGAGCCAAACGAAAGGTAGCGCGGAGCATCAACAGCGGCGCTCTGATGGCTGACTCAAAACAGACCGAGTTGTGCACCTACCTTTCCGCGATCTTGCTCATGGGCTTGCTGCTGAATGCTTTATTCGGATGGTGGTGGGCTGATCCCGTCGCGGCACTGATCATGGTTCCAATCATAGCGAAAGAAGGAATCGAAGCATTGCGCGGCGAAACGTGCTGTGACGACGCATGTCACTAAGATAGGGCATGTCCTCAACTGGGCAGATGATGGTTATGAATAGGACTGTAGCTCTTCCTCTTCTGACGTTAAGAAGAGAGGCTTTACCCGGTTCAATCGAGATTGATTTTCCTAATCCCGAGTACCTTACCCGCTTACATTGCCATGCCATTCTTGTAAGGAGGATCACATGATTCCTTCCAAGCTAACTAGAAATCCCTTTCCCGGTCTACGGCCGTTCGAAAGGGATGAGTACCGGCTGTTCTTCGGTCGCGAAGCACAAACTGAGGAGTTGCTTGCGCGATTGCGCCGTGCGCATTTCGTGGCGGTCCTGGGTGCGTCAGGTAGCGGAAAGTCCTCACTTATTCGCGCGGGTTTGATACCTGCGCTTCATGGCGGAATGATGAAAGGAGCCGGTTCGGGATGGCGCACTGCGCTGATACGGCCTGGTAGTGATCCAATCGGAAATCTCGCTGCTGAGTTAGCGAAAACAGACGTGCTCTCCGAAGCCAGTGCAGGTTTGCCCAAGCATGAAGCTGAAGCTGCGATGGGGGCAGCACTCAGAAGTGGCTCGCTCGGCTTTGTTAATTTAGTTCGGCAAGCACGGTTAAACGAGCATGAGAAGTTGCTTCTCGTAGTGGACCAGTTTGAGGAAGTATTTCGTTTTCGTGCTTCGCAGAAGGGCAGTCTCGACCAAGCGTCTGCTTTCGTAAAACTCTTGCTAGAAGCAGCACGCCAACGTGAACTGTCAATCTACATCGTGCTCACAATGCGTTCCGATTTTCTAGGCGACTGTACTCAGTTCCAGGGCTTGCCAGAGGCTATAAACGATGGAGAATATTTAATTCCCCGAATGACGCGCGATCAACTACGAGCCGCCATGATTGGACCACTGGGTATGAGTGGCGGAACCATGACTGAGCCGCTCGTCAACCGGCTGCTCAATGATGTTGGTGACAACCCAGACAAGTTGCCGATATTTCAACACTCATTAATGCGCACATGGGAATACTGGCAAAGACATCCCCACGGTAACCAATCTATCGGAATCGAAGACTACGAGGCTGTCGGTACGATCTCCGATGCGCTTTCGCGCCACGCTGACGAAGCGTTCAGCAAATTGCAAGACCAACGTAGTCGTGAGATTGCGGAAAAACTCTTCAAGGCAATCAGCGAGTGGGAGCTAGACAACTGCGAAAAAGGCTGTTCCACACGGCTTGATACGATTTGCGAGATCGCGAGTGCTCGCATGGAGGAAGTAATAGCTGTGATCGATGTTTTTCGTAATCGTGGCCATGCCTTCCTTGTGCCTGCGGATGGAACCGAGCTACTTCCGACGTCGGACATCAGTCTCTCGCATGAAAGTCTGATTCGTTATTGGCAACGATTGAAGGCTTGGGTAGATGAAGAAAATCAGTCGGTCAGAATTTACCGGCGACTTGTGGAAGCCGCCGTTCTCTACCGCGAAGGGAAAGAAGGTCTTATGGAGAATCCTTCATTGCAATCCGCACTCGACTGGAGTGAAAAATACCACCTGAATGCCGCCTGGGCGGATCGTTACCATTTGGAATTCGAAGTGGCGATGACGTATTTGGAGCAAAGCCGCATTGCACGCGATGAAAGAATTGCCGCTGAAGAGAAACAGCGCACTGAAGAGATTGCGGGTGATAAACGAGAATTGGAACGAACAAAACTCTTCGCAGCCCAGCAAGCGCGCGCAGCCCGGCGCATGCGTTGGTTGATCGTCGCGCTCTGGGTGATCTTACTACTGGCGCTTGCACTGCTGTGTATCGAAAGAATTAAATTCCATTATGGGTCTGGTTAGGTGCCCAGTAATAGCGACTAAGGGAATTGAAGCATTGCGGGGCGAAACGTGCTGTGACGACGCATGTCATCATCGGCGCGATTGGGCCAATTTGAAACATTCTGTCGTACACAGTTTTATGAGAACGCGATGGACTAAAAGCGCACAAGCGATAACAAAATGCATCGTCGTTGTCCTTGCGGTCTTCGCTGCAGTCGCTAAGGGCCAAGATGGACGACCGGTCCAATCTCCGTTTCAACCCACGCAAACCGCCACGCCGCCAGTTACGGTGGAAAATAGCGTACCTCTAATCATCAACACGGACCTTGTCGCGCTGACTATTACTGTTACCGACCCTGAGGGGCGCCACATTAGCGGTTTAGATAAAAGTGCTTTCACTATCTACGACGACAAAGTGCCGCAACAGATTACTTACTTCAGTGATTTGGACGCGCCCGTTAGCCTCGCCATTATTTTCGATACATCGAAATCCATGAGCGGTGAAAAGATAAACCGTGCTCGACAAGCGCTTGCGCGGTTTATTGAGACGACTCACAGAGAGGATGAATACTTCCTAATAAGCTTCAGTGATCGAGCGCGCTTGCTATTAGATAAAACTCGTGATGCAGGCGCTGTTGTGGACAAGTTCACTTACATGGAGCCGCGTGGCGAGACGGCACTATACGACGCAACGTACTTGGGTATAGAAAAAGTGTCTCGTGGATCTCGTGCTAGGCGCGCCATTTTGTTGATCACTGACGGGAATGATACCTGTTCGCGTTACACACTTGACGAGGTGCGCAGGTCTCTACAGGAGACGGATGTCGTTCTTTACGCTATAGGTATCCTCCCTTATTCGAGGATGGAAGCAAGGGCGGGACGAAGCACGCTCAAAGAATTGGCTTCGGTCTCTGGTGGGAAGGCGTTCTTCCCAAAAGGGTACGTCTGAGACGATCGAGGCCTTGGACCGTATCGCGTTGGAGTTACGTTACCAGTATTCGATTGGGTACAGGCCGGCAGATCTGACGGCAGAACGAAAATGGCACCGCGTCAAGGTCGATGTGGCATCGAAAGATGGAACGCGGCTTTTGATAAGAAGCCGTGCAGGGTTTTACGCGCCAGAGTGATTGAAATTAATCAAAGCTCAAGTACGTCGCGCTACAGTCGCGGCGAATTCGATAAAGATCGAAATAACAAAAGCGCACTACTGGTTTTTGAGGGTAATGGGTTATTTGTGGGAGAGGTGCTCGTGCCTGCGGGGGTGGCGCAACGGTTAGAGTTACCGGAAAGGACGGGCGGTATCGACTAATTGACGAGTGGACATAGTGGCTCGGCTGTCATCAATGTCACATCAGACGTAGCTTGACCGCTATCTGAGTGTCGCAATCTTGGGATAAGGCACGTCTAATGTCTCACTTGATGGGCGAGACGGATCACGATTCAATTTTTTGGGACGTTGTTGCGGTTTACGAGCCAGGAAAGCTGTGGGACCGAAAACCCCCTGAGCCTGCTTATTCTGGTGGTCCGGTTGTAGAGGTTATCGACGAAGCGAGAACTGCTATAACCGCAATGCCGATGAGAAAGTTCATCACTGGGAATCAATCGGATGTGACAGCCAATTCAGGGCCTTGAGGCATTTCGCGCGACCGGGCAAAGGCCTCAGCCCGGCCGTATTTCAAATAGAGCGCTGGAATCACGATCATGTTAAGAAACGTCGAGGTGAAAATGCCGCCAAGGATCACGACCGCCATGGGCTGCTGAATCTCTTTGCCAGGATCTCCTACTCCCAAAGCAAGTGGGAATAAACCTACGCCAGTAACGAGCGCTGTCATCAGAATCGGACTCAGTCTCTCCATCGAACCCTGAACGATCGCATCGCGAAAGCCGACACCTTCTTCCGTCATCAAGTGAGAGTAGTGACTGATGAGCATAATGCCGTTCCGCGTGGCGATGCCAAACAAAGTGATGAAACCAACCAGCGACGCAATTGATAACGTTCCGCCAGAGAGAAAAACCATCACAACACCGCCAATTAAAGCCAGGGGTAAATTCGCCATCACCAGAAATGCGGAACGCACCGACTTGAGGGCGATATAAAGCAGCAAAAAGATTCCTGCGATCGCCACGATCGACAGAAGTAAAATTTGCCGCGACGCCTTTTCCTGAGATTCAAACTGGCCGCCGTACTGGACGAAGTATCCTTGCGGCAGTTGTACTTTCTGTGTGATTGCGGTGCGAACGTCTTCGATTACGCTTCCAAGATCGCGATCGGCAACGTTGGCCTGAACGATAATTCGACGTTGCACGTTTTCACGGTTGATGGTGTTTGGTCCCTGGTCGACACGGACCTGAGCCACTTGAGCGATCGGCACCTTTAGGCCAGTTGGAGCATCGATGAGCGTGTTGCTGATTGTTGCGACTGATTGACGCGCGGTATCGTCGAAACGAACCAACACGTCGTAGGTCCGCTGCTCTTCGAGAACCTGCGAAGCTGCATTTCCGTTGAAAGCGGTATCAACGGTTTCAGCCAACTGTTCTGCAGTTAAACCAACAGCGGCAGCGGCTTTGCGGTCCATGTTGACCTGAACCTGCGGTACACCGACCTGCGGTTCAACCAGCAAGTCAACGATCCCTGGCACGCCTGACATTGCGTCTCGAATCTCACCGGCTTTATTTCGCAAGGTCGCGAGATCAGACCCGAACAGTTTGATTGCTATTTGCGCGCGCGTGCCTGACAACAGGTGATCGATGCGATGTGAAATCGGTTGGCCCACTTCAACAGTGACGCCAGGAATGCGGGCGAGTTTTTGGCGCACCTCTTCCATCATTTCCGAATGCGGCCGCGCACCCTCTTTTGTTACAACTTCAATCTCGCTGGTGTTGACTCCGGCAGCGTGCTCATCCAATTCGGCTCGGCCTGTGCGGCGAGTTGTTGAAACAACTTCGGGAACCTCATGCACGACCGTTTCGAGAATGCTGCCGATTCGGTTTGACTCCTGAAGAGAACTGCCGGGCGGCAGGCTACAATTGATGTTCAGTGCGCCCTCATTGAACGGGGGGAGAAACTCGCGACCCATTAAAGGAAACAGCAACACTGCAACAAGAAGCATGACCGCGGAGGTGCCGATAATCTTGTAGGGGTGGCGCAGTGTCCAGTTCAAATCGCGAGCGTATCGTCGTTTCAACAAGGCTACCAGGCGGGAATCTCTCTCGTCTTGAAGAAGCTTTGAATGACCAAGCAAGTAGTAACAGAGTACCGGTGTTACCGTGAGGGCGACGAAGAGAGACGCCGTAATTGAAATGATGTATGCGAACGCCAACGGCGCAAACATTCGTCCTTCGAATCCGCCGAGACTGAACAGAGGAAGAAAGACGAGAACGATGATTAACGTCGCGAACAGGATCGAGTTTCTGATCTCGCTGGAGGCCTTGAAAATTACGCGAGTTACAGGTTCCGGCGTAGGTGAGTGCGCGTTTTGTTTAAGACGACGGAAGACATTCTCAACGTCGATAATCGCGTCGTCTACCAGCGCGCCGATCGCAATGGCGAGACCGCCCAAGGTCATCGTGTTGACCGTGATGCCGAAATAGCTCATCACCAGTATTGCAGTCACAAGCGACAACGGTATGGCAGTGAGGCTGATAAAGGTCGTGCGAAAGTTCCAGAGAAAGAGGAACAGCACGATTGACACCATCACGCCGCCTTCGACCAGCGACCAGTTCACATTACTAATGGCGCGCTTGATGAAGTCGGCCTGCTGAAAGGCCTTCGTGTCGATTGTTACATCGGCCGGCAACGTCGGCTTCAAGGTTGCGAGCGTTTGCTCGATCTGTTCGGTGAGCTCGAGTGTGTTCGCGTTCGGCTGTTTCTGGATGGTGGCCACAACTGCCGGCTGCATGTTGAAACTGCCATCGCCGCGCTTTAGCGCCGGGCCCTGCTGTACAGTCGCAATGTTACTCAGCAGTATTGGTGTCCCTTCGCGCACTGCCACAACTGAGTTAGCTAAATCTTCTACCGAGTAAAGACGGGCTCGAGCGCGAATCAAAAATTCTTCGTTAGGCCGTTCAAGAAATCCTCCGGAGGCGTTCGCGTTGGACGCGCTAACCGCTTTCGTAACCTCCTCCAAAGTCAATTTGTAATCCGCGAGTTTGCCGGGATCCACCAACACTTGATACTGCTTCGTCTCACCACCGATGATCATTACCTGCGAAACACCGGAAACTCCGAGCAAGCGCGGACGAACAACCCAGTCGGCGATGGATCTCAGCTCCATCGGTGAGGTTGCTTTGCTCGTCATCGAAATGAGCATAATCTCGCCCATCGTTGAAGATATTGGACCAAGCACGGGAGGCGGCACGTTAGCGGGCAGACGCACCTGTTGCAACTTCTCAGTCAACAATTGACGGGCGCGATAGATGTCTGTGCCGAATTCAAACTCAACGAAAACGATCGAAATGCCGATTGCCGAGTTGGAGCGCACGCGGAAAACTCCCGCGGTTCCGTTCATCGCTGCCTCAATGGGAAGCGTAACCAGCGATTCAACTTCTTCAGGGGCGAGGCCGTGCGATTCCGTGAGGATGGTGACTGTCGGCGCCGTGAGATCAGGGAAGACGTCAACGTGAGCACGATAAGTTACGATGCCGCCATAAATGAGCAATGCGCTCGCCACAATAAGCACGAGCAGGCGATTGCGGAGTGCCCATTCAATAATTCTGTTCAGCACTTTGCTCTTCGCCTCCTACGTCTCGTGTGTATGCGCACCAGCATCCGCGGGTTGCAGTTCCTGTAATTTGAGCTGAAGGGCTCCCTGCGTTACGACGCGCTCGCCTTTCGTGAGCCCGGACAACACCGCAACTTTGTTGCCCAGTTCATCTCCAACGACCACTTCACGGCGTTCAAATTCCTCGCCCGAGAGCAGCACGTACACGATCTTCTTGCCTTCGTGTTCAAGTACGGCCTCTTTGGGAATCAACATTGCAGTGACTTGTTCGCCTGCATCGAGACGAACATTGGCTTGCATCCCGAGTCGTAGCGCCCGACCGCCATTGGATAATTGAAAAATGACCTTGCTGGCGCGGGTCTGTTCGTCGATCACCGCGCCGATGTCGAGCACGACACCCTTGAATTCCTGATCGGGATATGCGGGAGTCGTGAAGGTGGCAGAAACATTTCCCGCGAGACGACTGAGGTCTCGCTCAAATATCGGCGCTTCCACCCATACCGTGTCGAGGTTACTAATCTCTAAGATTGCTTCACCGGGCTGGACCTGTTCACCGATGGATTTATTTACTTTGGTGATGTAACCGCTCAGCGGTGCGCTGACGGTATAACTCGCATTTGCACTACCGACACCGCGCGAAGCGTTTGCAACAGCAGCCGAAGAACTCAGTGCCTCCACACGTTTCGCGGCCGCGTCATACGCCGCTTTCGCTGCTTTGAGATCAGCCTCTGCCGCTTGTAGTTGTCGTTCAGAGAATGCTTTTCGTTCGTAAAGCCGTTGTGCTCGCGCTGTCTCTTTAGTGGCGAGATCCAGCCGAACACGCGCTGCTTCCAGTTCGCCCGAGGCGGTGCGCCTGTCTGCTTCAAGCCGAGCATTCTCCAGGCTCAATGAGGCTGCGGCGGCACGCACTTGCGCCTGTTCAGCGGACGTGGCGGTCTGTTGTACAACTGCGATCGCCTGACCGCGGGCAACATGTTGGCCCACACGCGGAAGATTGCTTCCCGAAAGTATGCCGCCGACTGGTGGCGCCACAACTGCCTGGCTGTTCGCGGCTGGAATCACGCGACCAGTCGCTGTGATCTGACGCGCCACTGTTTGTTCTTCCACGAGGGCGAGCTTCATGCGGATGAGCCACTGTTGCTCCATAAGGAACTTCACTGTACCGGTGCTCTCAGCGGCCGCAGGCGCTTCGGTCGCGGCTTGTTTGGTTGGACGTAACCGAAAGAAGGCGAACACGATTACGATGATTGCGACTATGGCGACCGCAGAAACGATTACGATCAGATTGCGCCGCGAGGAATTGCCGGTGCCCGATAGGGTGATAGTCTCCTGCTGTGTGACGCGCGTTTCTTCAGCGCTTCTTTCCTTATGATCCTGCGGTGTGCTCATACTTTTATGTCAGTCCCTGTTGCCAGTTCCAGTTGAAAGATACTGGTGTAGTAATCAAAAATCGCGCGATAGTAGTTGGCGCGCACTTCTGTTCTTGTTTTTTGCGCGTCAATGAAGGTAATCAGTTCGGCGGCACCTTCCTGGTAAGCTCCGAGTTGAACCTCACGCGACTCATCAGCCTGTCTTAAGAGGCCGGCTTCATACGCCCTCACTTGCTCGCGTGCAGTCTCGTAAGCTCGATAAGCAGCGTCAATTTCCGCGAGAGCACGGTTGCGCGCCAACCGGAGGTTTGTTTCAGCGACTTTCTGTTCTGCTTCCGCTCGCGCAATGCCCGACTGATTACGATTGCCAAATGGAAGCGGAACTGTAACGCCAGCCAGGACGGTATTGTCTACGCCCACTCGTTTGTAGCCGATGTATGGCGTGACTTCGCCCTTGGCGCGCGAATGTTCGAGTTTGATCGTCGATGCCGTCAAAGAAAGTACGGCTTCAGCCACCTTCACGTCCGGACGACTAGCGAGAGCACTCTCCTTCAACGCTGCAAGATTAAGTTCGATTCTCGGCGCTCGTAGATCGTTATTGACCTCTATCCTTGCAGCGCGCTCGTAATCAGGTTCAGCAATCAACTCCAGCAGTCGAATTTTTGCTTTCCTGAACGCCAGTTCCGCGTTGGCAACGGCAAAGTCAAACTTGGTCCGTTCCAAACGAACTTTCAGTAGATCGCCTTCGGCTATGTAACCTTCTTCGAAGCGAGCTGTGTTGAACTTTACCAGCCCCTCAAAGTTATCGCGGTTTTCCTGTTCAATGCCGAGTAGCACTCGAGCCAGCACAGATTCGTAGTAGGTCCGCTTGAGATCGAAGAGTTGGCGTCGCAGCACTTCGGTCAAGCGAGCTTCAGAGACTGCAATAGTTCGCTCAGCGACTTCCGTCCGCAGGGCTTTACGATTGCCGAGTTCAATAGGTTGGACCACTGTTAACCCGTACTCATTAAGTTGGCTTACAGGTGTTTCCCCCGAGACGCGCAGATTCTCGGCGCTGACGGTCAATCCGGGATGTGGTCTTAATCGAGCACCAACCCTTTCCGCTTCCGCCACACCAACCTCAAGACGCGCCGCCTGAACTGACAGGTTTCTCTTTAAAAACTGATCGGTTGCGGATTCGAGCGAAACATAATCTGTCGCGGGCAGGACAGTTACCGTCGTCTGCCCGCACACACCGAACGCAAACGATAGCGTTAACATCAAACTAGTAATTGCTCTATGGCTCTTCACAATGAGTCTCTACTCCACCTTAAAATCTGTTAACGCCAGGCGTTCGTCGATCTTTGCGTTCTTGACGTGAAACTCGATGTCGTAATCGCCCTTGCTAGGGATGGTGACATCGGCGACGTAAATTCCGGTGACCTTGCCGACGCGCGCTTTCGTTTGCATCACTTCCGCACCCCCTTTAGCACGGGTGATCAAAGTAACCTCAGCTTTCTCTACAGGAGTTCCGTCAGTAAGGTCCGTGAGGTGAATGAGAAACTGACTTGTCTGGCCTGCTTTCAACGGGTCGTATTCAAAAAAGTTTTCAATGCGATCCGTGAATTCGGTGCGGGCGATTGCCTCTCCTTCATGCTCGGCCTCTTGTTTTGGTGATGATCCACATGCTGGAAACAGCAGCACAGCAAAGATGAGACTAAGAAGTTTCACGCTCCGACCACCGGCGGTAGTTTTTGCAAAGAGAAAGTTCGTTTTCATGTTCGAGTAAAGAGTGTCTGCTATTTCAAGAGTCGGATTAGAGTTTCAGTGGCGTGATGTATTGATAGGGGCGCAAAAACAAGAATCAATGAGAGGGTCATAAGACTTGTCACAAAGAGTAATGCGACCGTGTTTACTGAGAGGGTCGAGAACGGCCGAGTGGGCCGCGGCAACGGTGTGTCCACGAGGGCAAGAAGTCGCTCCACTCGGCGTTCAAAAGTAATCGCGGTATTAGAAACGAAGCTTGAAGCAATAGCTGGTTTCGCGATCTGGTCAGACCTGATCTCGCCGGCCATAGTTCGGCGCCGCAGTTTTACCAGAGCTTCTGCAATCTCGAGCGGCTCAGAAGTTCTTGTTGCCGCTACTTCATCACAGATCATTTCCACTTCAGTTGCACGCCAGGAAACGATTAACCGCGAGAGTAAGAACGCCAACGAACTATAACCGCAGAAGCAAAGAAGCAACTTGATGAGATTATCCCGACGTGAATGGTGCGCTGCTTCGTGTGCTAACACGCCGGTTAATTCCGCCGGACTTAGAGTTCGTAGCAGACCAGAAGACAAAACCAATTTGGAACGACGAAATCCCCATACAAACGAGAGTGGATAGTCGCTCATAACCAGACCGACCGAGAGACCGGATTTAGCGGCGACTCGATTCACAAGTTCTACTTGCGCTCCGGGCGGTGCGGCCGCATTCATATCCAATTGGTTGATCACTCGACCTATGCGCCACGAACCCCGCACATTGGACCAAGCTACAAATACGGTTGTTGCTGCAACGAAGAGCAACATTGCGTAAGCGAGACCTGGTTCAATCGCGAAAGTCAAAGTGCCGAGCAGGTGTATCTCGTGAAATGGAGCGGCGTGCTGCGCGGTGAACGCCTCCGGTGTCATCCATAATCGTGGCAGCAGCGCCCCGCTAATTAGCCACAGAGAAGTTACTGGGGGTATCACAAGACAGGTGGCGTAAACGCGTGCGAGGCTGTCTGGTCGCAAGGACCACAGTTGTTTGATCGCCAGTTGCCGCACGACTGCCGCAACCGCAAACATAACAACTGACAAAATCGTGCAGAAGAGCACGAAGTTTTCGATGGCTGCGATGAGTGTTGATATATCGAACAAACTATTTTGACTCTTTTTTTCTTTGGCGTTGTCGTCGCTTCTCACGAATCCTAGCTTCCAATTGGTCCAATGCAGTCGGATCGTTACCAATTAAATCCACAAAAGTTGAGACGGCAGTTTCGGCAGAATGCCCAATCAACGCCCCCAAGACTTCCTGAGCCATTGTTCGCTCAAACTCTTTGCGTGTGTATCGGGGCGAATAAACAAAGGCCTTGGCTTGCTTCTCTCGGCTTAAGTAACCTTTGCGAAACATCCGATCGAGCGTAGTCAACACCGTGGTGTGAGCGATCTCGCGCTTCTGCCGCAATCGCTCTTCAGCCTCAATTACTGTTTGACCCGGCTTAGCCCAAAGGATCTCCATCACCGCTGATTCGAGATCGCCGAGCACGTGGTTTGCCCCGCGAGCCCCCGGCCGAAAGCCGCGCAAAGCTATCTTTGGGTTAATCCGTTGCATTGAATCTATTCTGTGACTATTGGACGCAAAAGGAGTTCGGGAGTATAGATTGCCCGAACAACTACAGTCAATAGTCCGAATTGACTCACTGAAGATCTACTCCAAAAGGTATTCGTTGCCTCAAATAAAAATCTACTCGAAACAGTAGACACTGCCGCAGCTCAGGAACGGGTTGGAGGCAGAAGATGAGGCTGACGATGAAACAACGACAGGCGGTGACGGCAGTGACGGTGCAGCGTTATCGCAAAGCTGGCAAGAAGGTGAAACAACAGATACTGGATGAGTTTTGCGAGACGACTGGTTACTGTTGTGGTTATGCGCGCGTTGTGCTGCGTAATCATGGCCGGCAGGTAAACGAGTAGTAGTGGGCGCGGTGAGTAAACGATAGCAGCGACTGACCCAGAGACTATGACCAGCCGGTGGTGCAGGAGTTAATCAAACTTTGGCAGGTGCTGGATTGTGTTTGTGGCAAACGGCTGGTAGCGATCATGCCCGAGTTAATCAGCAAGCTGGAGCAGTTTAGGGAACTGCGGCTATCTGTGAACTGAGCGAAAAAGTTTTTCTATCGTCGCTGCGTGTGTGCCTCGCTGCTCTGGCGCAATCGCCGTCATATCGCAAGCAAAAGGAGATTCCTTTTCTGTCATACGCTCCTCGGCCAATACATAATGATAACCACTCCCGCCAAGGCGACTGCGCCGCCGATAAGATCAAACTTATCAGGTGTAATTTTGTCCACCTGCCAACCCCACAGAATAGAAAGAACGACAAACACGCCGCCGTATGCGGCATACACGCGTCCAAAGTTAGCGGGTTGAAGCGTAGGTATAACCCCATAGAGGATCAGGATCACGCCACCAACCACAGCGAACCAAATCGGTTTGTTCTCACGCAGCCACAACCACATAAGATAGCCGCCACCGATCTCACACAAACCAGCAGCGACAAAATAGTGTAGGGATTTGATCATTGAGTTATCTTAGGACTAACCGGATGACGCGACAATCAAGGTATGAAAACTCCCTCCGACTGGGGCAATTGCCAGTTCGTGCATGCAAGAAACAGCACGACAGGCAACCGAGTGCCCTTGACCACCGCAATTGAGGAAGTCCGAGCTGAGTTCCGAGTTCCGAGTTCACCCTAGGCGGATCTCAGAATATATTAGTTCGCCTCTTGACTCTGGACTGGACTCAAGAGTCTATGCTCCTATTGCCGAGCCCTCCAAATGAACGATGGATTACGAATTGGCGAAGTTGCTAAACGTGCGGGCGTGAGCATTGACACCTTGCGCTATTACGAAAAGGTGCGTTTGTTGCCGCGCCCGTCACGCTCATCAGGAGGGTTCCGACTTTTCGCGCCTGAGCACGTCGAGCGAGTGCGCTTCATAAAGCAAGCGCAGCAGTTGGGATTCTCACTTGATGACATACGAGGGCTACTGGCGAGCGGAGGCGCCGCGTGGCTATTACATGCTGTTCATCTTGAATGCGAAAGGTGTTCCTTCGGAAGGTAAGTTTATCCATCTGCATTGAGCAGGAGTTGGAAGGAGACGCCAGCAGTACGATCGTAATTCGAATTTGCCAGGTCTGGTTATTTTCAACGGTCGGGCCTTGGCTTATGATTCGGGGGCGCCGTATTGTGCTCTCCACGCTTAAAGTGGAGCGTTCGCTGAGAGATTAGCCGTCAAAGGAGACGCTTAACAAGTTATGGTAGTTTCTTCCTGGATTCGAATTTTCCTACTATCTTTGATTACATTTGCTGCCTTAGGTTGTGTTGATAGTAATAAATCTTCGTCACCTCAGAAGCCTGCATCTTCGGCGACTGCATCCGCGCTCATCATTGCCGAAAGCGATTCACCGGCTAATGGAGACAGTCGCGAGCCAGAATTGAATACCACTCACGACGGGCGAATAATTCTGAGCTGGGTAGAGAGAATTGGCGAAAAAGGTTACGCGCTGCGTGCGGCAATACGTGATAACAAGGGATGGTCTGCCGCTACTACCGTTGCGCAAGGTGACAACTGGTTCGTCAACTGGGCCGACTTTCCTTCTGCGATTGCGTTACGCGATGGCTCATTGGCGGCACACTGGCTGGTAAAAAGCGGGAAGGGAACTTACGCGTACAACGTGAACATTGCACGATCCGATGAGGGCGGAAAAACGTGGAGTCAACCTATTGTGCCGCATCGTGACAATACTCAAACCGAGCATGGTTTTGTTTCCCTCCTGCCGCTGCCTGACGGGCGATTGGGAGCTGTATGGCTCGATGGCCGAAATATGAAAGACATGAAGGAAACGGACGAGCACGCACCGGCGCCCGAGAGCATGACGTTGCGATACGCGGCCATCGATCGCAACGGTAACATTTCTGATGAGGCCGAACTCGACAATCGTGTCTGCGAGTGTTGTCAGACTTCAGCGACCGTGACCAGCGACGGCCCGATCGCAGTTTACCGCGATCGCTCAGCCTCCGAAGTGCGGGATATTTATATTGTCAGACAAGTCAACGGCAGTTGGTCGGCTCCTCAAGCGGTACATGGAGACAACTGGCAAATCAATGGTTGTCCAGTGAATGGACCATCCGTAGCGGC
>DAIOGT010000099.1:0-15683 GCA_036745095.1 Pyrinomonadaceae bacterium | reverse complement strand
GGCTTAGTTTATGATGCAATGTTCCATTTCGACACCGGTAACACGAGCATCAACACCATGAGTCAATCCCAAACAGCCGTAGCACCACCGTCACCCACGCCGCTCACAACGCTGACAGAAGACGAGACGATGTTTCGCTCCAGTGTTCGCGAATTTGCCGAGGGCGAACTGCGCCCCCGCGTCGAGCACATGGATGAAGCCGCGAAACTCGATCCCGCCATCATCAAGCAGTGTTTTGAGCTCGGTTTGATGGGCATCGAGACGCCCGAGGAGTTTGGTGGTGCGGGCGCGAGTTTCTTCACTGCGATTCTCGCCGTGGAAGAGTTGTCGCGAGTTGATGCCTCCGTTGGAGTTTTCGTGGACGTGCAGAACACGCTCGTCAACAACGCGTTCATTCGCTGGGGCACGCCGGAGCAAAAGCAGACCTATTTAACGAGACTCGCGAGCGAGAGTGTCGGCGCGTACGCGCTGAGTGAGCCGGGTTCTGGTTCCGATGCATTCGCGATGCAGACTCGTGCCGTCGAGAAAGACGATCACTACGTTCTCAACGGCCGCAAACTCTGGATCACAAACGGCATCGAGGCTGACATCTTCGTGTTGTTTGCGAACGCAAATCCCGAAGCAGGATATCGAGGCATCACGGCATTCATTGTTGAAAAGAGCTTTCCGGGTTTCGGGATCGGGAAGAAGGAAAACAAGCTCGGCATCCGCGCTTCGTCCACCGTCGAGCTAATACTTGAAGACTGCAAGGTCCCGAAGGAAAACGTGCTCGGCGAGCCCGGCAAGGGCTACAAGATCTCGATCGAAACGCTGAACGAAGGACGGATCGGAATTGGCGCACAGATGATTGGCATCGCTGCCGGCGCCCTCGAGAGTTCACTACTTTACACCGCTGAACGGCAGCAGTTTGGCAAATCGATCAACCAGTTTCAGGGAGTTCAATTTCAACTCGCAGAGATGGCGACTGAGTTAGAGGCGGCGCGCCTGATGGTTTACAACGCGGCTCGCATGAAGGACGCGGGCATTAATTTCGTCAAAGAAGCTGCGATGGCGAAGCTTTACTCTTCGCGAGTGGCTGAGCGCGTCAGCTCTAAAGCGATTGAGCTCTACGGCGGCTACGGATACGTTAAGGATTATCCGGTCGAGAAATACTGGCGCGATTCGAAGATTGGTGCGATTTACGAAGGCACGTCGAACATGCAGTTGCAGACGATCGCAAAACTCATCATTGGAAAGTGAGCCGCAAGAAGTCACAAAGCACAAAGGGAAGAATCACCTCTTGTGCGTTGTGTCGTTGTGGCTGAGCAATTATGAATACTGATCTTAAAGTTTTGAAGCTGGTCCGGAAGACGGAGTCAACCGCAACTACGACTTCAGAGCTACCCGATCACAAGCTCCTGATCGAGATGTATCGCACGATGTACCTGTCGCGGCGTCTCGACGACAAAGAGATTCAACTCAAGGGACAGAACCGCATCTTTTTCCAGATCAGTGGCGCGGGACATGAGGCGGTGCTCGTCGCGGCCGGAGTTGTGCTGAAGCCCGGTTACGACTGGTTCTATCCGTACTATCGCGATCGCGCGCTCTGTCTTCAACTTGGCATGACGCCCCTCGAGATGTTGCTTTCGGCCGTTGGCGCCGAAGCCGATCCAAACTCACACGGCCGGCAGATGCCTTCACACTGGGGCCACAAAAAACTCAACATCGTCTCACAGTCGTCTCCGACCGGAACGCAGTTGTTACAAGCTGTCGGATGTGCCGAAGCGAGTTATCGTTTCGATCTCATTCCGGAGCTACAAAAGCGCATCGGCAATTTCCGTCACGATGAAGTGACTTACGTCTCGCTCGGAGACGGCACGAGCAGCGAAGGCGAGTTTTGGGAAGCACTGAACACCGCTTCCAATCTCAAACTGCCGGTGCTGTTCCTTCTCGAAGACAACGGCTACGCGATCAGCGTTCCGGTTGAAGTGCAGACCGCCGGTGGCGACATATCGCGTTTAATCGAGAATTTTCCCTCGCTGTACATGCAAAAATGCGACGGCACCGATCCGATCGAGTCTCTCGAGACGATGCGGCGCGCCGTCGAATACTGTCGCCAGCGAAAAGGCCCGGCTTTCGTCCACGCGAAAGTCATTCGCCCGTATTCACACTCGCTTTCCGACGATGAAAAGCTCTACCGGCCTGACGAGGAACGCGCCAGCGATGCCGAGCGCGATCCGGTCAAACGTTTCGGCTCCTTGCTGATCGACGAAGGAGTGATCGATCAGGACGGTCTGCAACAGATCAAGGACGAAGTCGATCGTGAAGTGAACGAAGCGGCTGAAATCGCGCTCGCCAGTCCGCAACCGGAGCGCGAAACCGCGACAAAGTACGTCTTCTCACCCGACGTCGATCCACGCAGCAAAGAGTTTGACACCGAAGACGGCGTTCAGCTTTCCGGTAATCCGGGGACGATGGTTGACCTGATCAATCGTTGTCTGCAGACGGAGATGGCGCGCGATCCGCGGATTGTGGTTTTTGGTGAAGACGTGGCCGACTGTTCGCGCGAGCAATACCTCGACACCGTCAAAGGCAAGGGCGGCGTTTTCAAAGTCACCGCAAATTTACAACGCAACTTTGGCGGTGCTCGCGTTTTCAATTCGCCACTCGCCGAAGCGAATATCGCAGGTCGCGCAATCGGCATGGCCACGCGAGGGCTGAAGCCTGTGGTCGAGATTCAGTTCTTCGATTACATCTGGCCCGCGATGCACCAGATTCGAAACGAGCTCGCGCTGCTGCGCTGGCGCTCGGGTAACGAGTGGAAAGCGCCGCTCGTGATTCGCGTGCCAATCGGTGGTTACTTGAAAGGCGGTGCTGTTTACCACTCGCAATCGGGCGTGTCCACGTTTACGCAGATCCCCGGGCTCTGCGTGATCTATCCTTCGAACGCGCTCGACGCGAATGGACTGCTGCGCACCGCGATTCGATGTGACGATCCGGTGCTGTTTCTGGAACACAAGCATCTGTACCGCCAGGCTTACAACAAGTCGCCGTATCCGAACGACGAGTTCATGATTCCATTCGGAAAGGCGAAGAAGGTCCGCGAAGGCACTGACATCTCGATCATCACTTACGGCGCCCTCGTGCAACGTTCACTCGTCGCAGCGAAGCAGATGGAGCAGGAAGGGATCAGCGTCGAAATCATCGATCTCCGCAGTCTCGTACCGTTTGATTGGGACGCGATTGCGGAGTCAGTGAAAAAGACGAATCGCGTGATCGTCGCTCATGAAGATTCGCTTTCGTGGGGCTATGGCTCCGAGATCGCCGCCCGTATTACTGACGAACTTTTCGAGTATCTCGATGCCCCGGTTAAGCGCGTTTGCGCGCTCGATACATTCGTGGCATACGCACCTCAGCTCGAAGACGCGATCCTGCCGCAGGCGTCGGATGTGTCAAAAGCCATCGCAGAACTGCGAAAGTATTGACAACATTTAGCCACAGATACACGGGTTAGGTTCTCCACCTAACCCGTGTTCATACACTCCTGTACTGTTCTATTTCGCAAAAAATACGCGCACTTCCCACTAAACTCAGTCGATCTTAACGGCATAAATCTTGCCCCGTTTTCGGTGCAAGTACGCCTCTGCGCGTCTCCCCGACATTAGCTTCCCCCGCGGCGACAATTAATCGCGATTGATTAAACACATGGGAGGTACAACTGATGAATAAGCATGGTCTGAGCGTCTTGGGGGCGATGATACTGACTCTCGCACTCGCCTCTATCGCTCTCGCACAAACGACTACGACGACGACAACCGCCAAGACAGCGGTTCAAAACCCCGATGGCACATACACAATCATTGAGTATCCCGTAAAGAAAGAAGTTACGCTGAATCTAACGCCCGTTAACGTCACTGGAGCTAAGGGAGTGGCCACCATTCTCCGTGATGACGATGGCACGAGGATCAAAGTGAACCTAACAGAAGTTCCCGCAGAAGTTACTGCGCTGAACCTTTATGCAGTTGACGACAAAGGCGTAGTTACCTCTCTAGGACCAGTAACCATTGCAAACGGCACCGGCACACTCGCGGCAACAACTCCGCTTTCGAAGTTCATGTTAGTCGCTTCGCCGGAACCGTCGTTGACGGCGTATGACCCGAACACCAAAGTGTTCTTCAGGAGCGCGGTGCCGGAAGGCTTCACGGTTATACCGATGACGAGTGCCGAAGGTGAAAGAGTGTCGGCCGTTGGAGCACCGACTGCGACGACAGCTAAAACCACGACAACCACGACTCCCGGAGCAGTAGTTTCGACTCCGAGTGGGACCACCGTGGTCGTTCCGATGACGGAAACAAAGACGACTTACACGGCGCCATTGCTCAACATCCCCTCCTACAAAACAGGCGATGACACCAAAATCAAAGTGAATTTCACGGGTGCGATGACTGGTGCTCGCGCGAATGTCTTCATCACGCCGCGGAAAGATGGACCAACCGAGGTGAAGATGCGTTTCCATGATCTGAAGGAAGCGCCTGCCGGCCAGAAGTACATCGTGTGGGCGGTTTCACCCGATAACAAGTACACGAAACTCGGCCAGATCGTGAATACGGAGGGCCGAAATGAAGCGGAAATCAGATCGGAAGTTAATCTGCCCGACTTCGGTTTAGTCGTGACGATGGAAAATGCTGACGGCGAGATGCCGGTCGGCCCAGCCGTCGGAACGATTCAGATTGTTCCGTAGCAAGGCTTGAACTAAAGCGCAAACACGCCCATTTTGCGTTGTTCGCAGGGTCGCCCGCCGGGGGCGACCCTTTTCTGTGTCAAATCTTTCACAAAAAACTTCCGTTGACGCACCATCTTGCGTTAATATGTCGCCCGCTGAAGTTGGCCTGACTCTCTTCAGGTTTCCCGACTGGCTGTGGTTCGAGCCACTTCATCTTTTCAATAACCGCGAGATCCCCTGCCCGTGAAACCCCTTCACGCGCTGAAGTCTCCGTTTCTTGTCTGGGTGTTAACGACATGAATAGAAGTTACCCTCGTCTCTTCCCGCTTGCATTGATTCTACTCGTCGCTTCCTTGGCGCACGCGCAGGAAAGCCTGCCTAACCTCGTCAAGCGCGTAAAGCCGGCCGTTGTCGCGATCGCGACTTACGACGCCAATGGCGAGGCGCTGATGACCGGCAGTGGTTTCTTTTTGCGGCCGGGTCAGGTCGTGACAAATCTTCACGTCATCCGTGGCGCGGTTCGGGCTGAAATCAAAACTCTCGACGGTAAAGGCAAGGTTTTCCCGGTTGCAGGGACGCTCGCGAGCGATGAAGAGGGCGACCTTGCGCTGTTGAGCGTCGAGAACGCAACGGAGCGCGCGCGGAGCACTGAGCTCGCGAGCGAGCTTCCCGAAGAAGGCGAGACGATCTTTGTAATTGGTAATCCGCTCAAGCTCGAGGGATCTGTGAGCGACGGGATTGTTTCGGCGGTGCGGGAAGTTCCCAACAGTTATCGCATCATTCAAATCACGGCGCCGATTTCACACGGCAACAGCGGCAGCCCGGTTTTCAACCAGCGCGGCCAGGTGATCGGTGTGGTAACAGTGAAAGTCACGAACGGGCAAAACATCAATCTCGCAATTGCAGCCGCGCGGGTTGCGCAACTAACTGCCGGGAAGCTTCAGCCTTTGGCAGGAGTGGCGGTCAAGGCCAAAGGCGACGTGGCTGAGTCGTTGTATCGATCCGGCCTGGAGTCACTCTGGCTCGGGAATTACGACAACGCCGTCGGCTACTTCGAGAACGCCGCGAATAAGAATCCGAATCGCGCCGAGACGTGGGTGCAGGTTGGGTATTGCAAGGTGAAGCAGGGCAAGACGCAGGAAGCCATTCGCGCTTACCTTCAGGCTCTACAACTGAAGCCCGCCGACCCGGAAATTCATAACAAGCTCGGCGACGCGTACTACTATTCGGGACGCTTGCGTGAGGCGATTGAGTCGTATACGGAAGCTGCGAGCCTGCGGCCGGATTGGGCCGAAACTTTCTACAACCTCGCGATTGCGTATGCGGAAAGCGGAAATCCGAGCATGGCCGCTACCCAGGCCCGAATCCTGCAACGGCTCGATCCGAAGCTCTACGAAAAGTACTTACGCGAAACGATGTAATCGAAGTCAACCGGCGGCCTGGCCGGTGAACACGCCCAGATCGACGCTGCGCGGATTGCCCAAAACCACAAACCGAATATTCCGCATGTACTTCTGCGAGACGCGCTGAATGTCGGCCGGCGTCACAGCAGTCAATCGCTCGAGAAAGTTGATCGAGTTCCTCCAGCCACCGCCAATCAACTCATACTGCGCCAACTCTCCCGCCTGCGCCGCATTCGTTTCCTGGCCCAGATAGTAAGTGGTCAAGTACTGCGCAATCACCGCTTGAATGTCCTCGGCGCCAACCGGCTGGGCCTGCAATCGCGCGATCTCGTTCAGCATCACTCTGATCGATTGATTCGCATCCACGGCCGTCACATATAAGCCACCAACGTTCGCCGCCTGCGTTCGCAGAAACGCGTCTGGCGCATACGACAGATTCCGCTTCACGCGAACTTCTTCAAACACGCGGTCGCGCAACAACGAGCTCGCCACGCGCATCGCGTAGATGTCAGGCGAAGTGAGCGACGGTGCTGAGAACAACCCCTGGACGTAGTTTGTCGGCAACTCTCGCGGCGTAACTTCAACCGTCGATTTTTCAAAAGCTAGCTGCGGCACTGCCTTCGGGGTGTAATTTCCACGCGGCAACTTACCGAAGCTCGCCGTCACAAGCCCGCGCACGTCATTCGGATTCAAATCGCCGACGATGACCAGCAATAGCCGTGATGTCTCCATCAGTTGCGTGTGATATTGACGCAGATCCTGCGGCGTCAGCTTCGCGACTGTCTCGGGCGTGCCGCTGGTGCTGTTCAGGTATGGATGGCCCGCATAAGCCACGCGCTCCTGCAACCTTTGCAGGTACACGTCAGGACTGTCAGTATCATCACTGAGCGATACGACCTGGCGTTCCTGCACGAGGGCCACGTCTTCTTTTGTAAACGACGGGCGCAGCACAACGTCAGTAAAGATCTCCCACGAACGATTGAAGTTCATGCGCGTGGTACCCAACGAGAGTACCGAGTAATCGTTGTTTGAGCTGCTGCCGATCACTGTGCCCATGCGTGACAGCTCACTTCGCATCCGCGCACGCGGAAAGTTAGTGGTCGCTTCGGTCGCAGCGCTCAGCATCAACGTTTCGATACCCGCGTTTTGCGCGTTGATATTCGCCGCGCCACCGCGAATAAACAGACCGGCCGCGACCGTGTAACTTCCTTCGCGGCGCTTGAGCAGCACTTTCAAACCGTTGACTTCAAACTCGCTGACGAGGGCCGCCTGCTTTGCGACGACGCTGTGAACGCTGTCCTGTGACTGGGCCTTTGTTTGTTGAGTCGCGTGCGAGGAATCGGTCGCGCCGATAAACAAGGTCGCGATTAGCAACGCGCTGCTGATCAAGCGGCGGAATAATTGCGCGCTAAAAGACTTGTCCGAGTGTTGTTCCTGCTGATTCATAAATTCGCTCATTATTGTCCTGGCTGTTGGCCGATTAACTCTTCCGGTGTCATCTTGACTCGCGCTTGCGACTCATTTGACATCAACGCAATGCCGATGTGCGGCTTGCCTTGAATGTAGGTCGTAATGTAGCGGCTGATGTCGCCACGCGAAGTGGCGCGCAGGCGCGGCAAGTAGCCGCGGAAGTAATCGAGCCCAGTCGATGCCCACCAGAAACTCAGCGTGTGGGTGTAGTCGCTCAGCTTCTCACGAGAATAAAGATCGTCGGCTTCGAGAAGAGCTTTGGCGCTTTCGAGTTGCTCGTCAGTGTAGTAGTCCTTGTCGTTGAAGTGGGCCACTTCTTCGTAAAGCGCCTTGAGGGCGGCGCGTGCTTTGTCAGGCGTGGTTTGCGCGATAAGTGAGATTGGACCAACGTTGCGCTGCGTGTAGTAATTCAAATCGACGCCTGTCACGAGACCCGTATCCACGAGATTTCTTTGGAAGCGCGAATTCGGCTGGCGCAGGATGAACGAAAAAACGTCGGCAGCATAAGTCGCGGGATTGTCTTTACCGATCGAAGGCCCATGCCAGCTGACGTTGATGAGCACGTTCTGCACCGGTTGCAGAATCACTGCGCCCTCGCTCTTCGGCAAGGGCGGATGTTCGACGAGTGGAAACTCGACAAACGGATCTTTTTCGCGTTTGGCCCAGTCGCCGTAAAACTCCTGCGCCAACGCAATCACGTCAGTGGGATTCACGTCGCCAGTCACTACGAGTGCTGAATTGTTTGGGACGTAGTAACGCTGCTGGATCAGCCGCATCATCTCCGTCGTGGCGCCCCCAACTGTTTCCCGGTTGCCGAGGGCATTTTTGCGGCTCGGATACTTGAAGAAGAGACGAGTGTTCATCTCTTTGATCAGGTAAAAGAACGGGTTCGATTCGTTACGATCGATCTCGCCAATCACGACCTGCTTTTCACGACTAAACTCACGCTCGTCAAATAACGGATAGCGAGCAGCGTCTTTCATGAACTGCATTGCAGTGCGAAGGTTTGGACTGGTGGTGGTGAAGTAGTAATCGACAACTTCTTCACGCGTCGTACCGTTGTAAGCGATTCCCATCTGACCGATCCTGCGCAGGTACTCTTCAGCTTCGGCGATCGCGCGATTCTGCTTGAAGAACATATGCTCGTAAAGGTGCGAGAGCCCGTTCAACTCAGGCGGTTCAGTGTACGAACCGTTTCTCACCGCCAGCTCGATCGTGACGAGCGGCACAGAGTGGTCTTCAAGGACAATCACCTCGAGACCGTTTGGAAGCACCTTGCTGATCAGGTTCGCTTCCGGAACTCGCGCCGGGGCGGTCGCGGTTGCGGTTGCGGGCGCAGTGGTGGCCGGCTTCGTAGAACGTTGTTGCGGCAGTACGCGCGCCGAGAGCGCGGATGGTGACAACAACGTTAGTAGAAGCAGAAAGACGAGCGAACTTCGTTTCACAGATAACTCCATATGCTGCAATTTGATGTAGTTTACAGGATGAGAGGTGCATCCGTGTAATCCGTGGTTAATAGGCACGGAGACCACGGATTATTTCTTGATCATGGATCGCGCTTTTTGCCGGAGGGCGGTGCGATACGCGGCAGCATCGGCGCCTGCCGCATTCGATAACCATTGAATTCGCGGTGTCCCGCGCGGGGTCGTTTCGCCGGTCATCTGCATTGAATAGGTGCGTTTGTCGTTTGGTACGAACAAAATTAGCCGCCGGAGGTAGCGGCCTTCGCGAGAATCCTTCCCGGTAAACAATAACTCCTCATAACCATCTTCATCAGCGTCTACGATTTCTGAGCTCCAGTTCGCGTGGCTGAATCCTTCAGTGTCGAGACGTCCCTGGCCGCTGAGTCGAAACTTTCCATCGCGTTTCCGGAGCAGCAGGAAGTTTGTCGTACCTGATTTCCGTTGACTGTTCACGACTACGATTGCCGGCCCGGAGTCGGTATCGACGATCTCCACGTCGCCAACCGAGCCCCGAGCAAACCGCGCCGCGATTTTGCGCGCTTGCTCGAGTGATAAGTGTTCGACTGGTTTTAATATTTCACGTGATGTAGCCACCCTGGACGGCGCGGAAGCCTCGCTACTCCACGACGCAGGAGTCCACTGCGACTGAGATGCAGCGACGGGAAGCGCGTTGTTGGGAATGCGCGGCGCGGGCGCGCTCTGGCCCGTGTAGCCCCACGCGAGCAGCGCGCTGAAAGTCGTCACGAGCACCGCGGGAGCGCCGACTCGAAACATCAAACCACGTCCGGCATCCGCAGCCGCAACCATCGCGGACATCGGATCCGCAGGCGCCACAGGTCCTTCCGGCCGCACAAGACTACGCTCCAAAAGCATTTTCGCCATCGCTGCCGTTCGCGGTCGATCGTCCGGACGCTTTGCGAGAAAACTATGAACTGCGAGTGCGAGCGACCGCGGAATGTCCTGCCTCAGTCTCGGCAACGGCGGCGCCGGTGCTGTCGCTTGTTTGACTAACAACGCCGATTGCAGTGGATCGACAAACGGCGGTCGACCCGCAAGCATTTCATACAACAACACACCGAGGCTGTAGAGATCGCTGCGTGCGCCGACGCGCTGGCCCAAACACTGCTCGGGCGACATGTAACGCGGTGTTCCGATCAACTGACCCGAACCCGTGCTCGCATGTGTCGCGGTCGATTCTGCCGATGAAGCCAAAACTTTTGCGACACCGAAATCGAGCACACAAACACCGCGCTTACCCAGCAGGATGTTTGACGGTTTCAGGTCGCGGTGAATGATGCCGAGACGGTGTGCTTCTTCGAGGACGTCACAGATCTGAGTGGCAATGCTGACCGCCTGAGTAAACGAAAAGCGACCCTCGCGTGCGAGTGCCTGCGACAGCGTCTCCCCTTCAACAAACTCCATCACGATGAAGTGACGTCCGTCCGGCAGATTTCCGGCGTCAAAGATCATCGCGGCGTTTGGATGGCGCAGCTTGGCCATCGTTCGCGCTTCGCGAAGGAAACGTTCGGCGACGTCAGTGTCAGCCGCAAACTCCGGTTTGATGATCTTGACTGCGACCGGTCGTTCGAGATCCAAGTGGGTGGCAAGGTAAACAGTACCCATGCCGCCGGTCCCGAGTTCGCGTTCTATTCTGAACCTGCCAGCGATAAATTGGGGGACATCCATATCAGACCTTCCTTCGGGTTAAAAGGTCGCAACGCAGAGTTCGGTTTTTGGACTGGTTTGGGGGAAGAGACTCGCGCAGTTTAGCACAAGTCCATGTAATCTGTGGCTACTTATCTAAGCCTGGATGAACGCCCGGCACATTCGGGATCCAGAACATCTGCCCGTTGATCTCAAGACTACGGAGACCGTGCTTCGGCAAGTCTTTCTCTTTTAAACCAAGATACGTGAAGTGAGGCAGGTCGCTCAGCACAGTCTGAAACCAGCCATGCTTCGCCATGATCTCGCGCACGCGCGGATTTTCAAACTCGTTCACGTCAAACGCGAGCATCGCGATGTGTTGCGACGTGCCGGGCGCCGCGATCGAGTACAGGATCGACTTTGAAAGATCCTTGCTGAAGTAAATCCCGTTTTTTTCGAGCTCTAAAACTTCCGCGACTTGCTGGGAAAGCGGCAGGCTTCGCAAGCGCGTGACTTGCTCTTCAGTCAACCGTCCCTGCGATAACCAGTAGTCGAGCGCGGGCTCGAACCGCGAGTTCCAAAGCCTGACGCTATCTTCGTAGTTGCGACGCCCAGCCTCCGCGCCGTCGCGCGGAGTGATATCGAGACCTTCTTTCTGTGCTTCTTTGCGCGCTTTATTCAGACTTTTTAATGCTTCCGGCTGGAGCTCGACCTCGTCGTAACCCATTAGCTCGGCTTCGAAACCCGCGTCGTCCTGAAACTTCGTCACCTGGTCTTCATTGGTGAAAATGCACACGGGCGGTGGCGTCACTTTCTTATTCGCAACAAAAATCGCGCCATATTCCTCGAGAATCCGACGTGAGACGGGATCCGACGGCGGACAGATGCTCTCGATCTTTTTCTTTCGTTTCTTGAGTGCTTTGGCGAGGGCTTCGTAAAAAGGAGCGGGTTCTTTGAGGTTTTTTGAATCCCTGGTTGAGTTTGAAGTCATTGGCTGTGTTGACATGTCATCAGGTGCTGCTGTCATCCCGCTCACAATCAGTCCGCAGAGCATGAGGAGAATCAGGCTTGTCAGTACACGACTTACTCCACTAAAACTCAGACGACCCTCCCAAAAGCGAAGATGATAGTGGCCGCCGATTGAGACGGTCAACAGGCGGTGAACTGTGCTAGGCTCCGCCTGAGTCGTATTTGACCATGAAGAACGCGGATTTGTTTACCGAGTTGACGGCGATTTACCGCAAGCATGGCTGGCAATTGCGTCGGGTGCTGTTGTGTTCGGAGACGCACGCCGAGCTTGAACCGCTACTGCCGAACGACGTGCCGGTTAAAGAGGCGACGTGTGATGCGTTGTGGTTTTCGCGTCCATCGCACAACAACCGTGAGGCCTGGGAGTTGCGGTTGTTGGCGCAGACTCAGTATGCGTTATTCGAAACGTTTGAAGCGGACGAAACTGATGAAGAGCGCGAGGACGTGAAACTCGAGTTGGAAGCGCGATTAAGAGACTATTTAGCCGCGGATTCACGCGGATAGACGCCGATTATTGCTTGCCCATCTTTACGGGGATCTCAAGCTTCTCCACCGGAGAACCTTCCTCTGGACCCTTGCGCATCACCGTCAACTTCACTGTGCTGTAAGGCAGCGCACGCCGCACACGCATCAGCAATTCTTCGCTCGTACGAATCGGGACACCGTCAAACTCGGTTAGGATGTCGCCTTCCTTGATCCCCGCGAGATCCGCTGGGCGGCTTCGCAAAATCGTTCCTAGTCTGACACCGTACAAATTTGTTCCGGGAACCTGGACTCGCTCCGCGGCATCATCTTCGTAACCAAAGTGAGCGCGTCCCTCTGGCCGGCGGTCAAACTCGCGAGACAAGCGGCGATTGTCTTCCTGCGAGATCGTCGTCAGCTTCGTGGTTTTCGTCTGACCATCTCGGAGGTATTCGACTTCGACTGTTTTTCCAATCGGAGTCTTCGTCATCAACTCGTCGAGCTGATCCTCTTCCTGAATCGGTTGTCCGTCGAATTTCAAAATGATGTCGCCGCCGACGAGGCCCGCCTGATCCGCCGGTCCGCCCGGTGTGCCTATGGCTTCAACAATCACTCCCTGCTCCGTGTTATTGAAGGCATCAGCACCGATGGACGACTTAACAACAGCGGTCCGGTGCACGATGTTCGTACCTCGCCGCATCGGCGTTATGAGCGCCGTAAATGCAGCGGCGCCGACGAAGAAGATGAGTAGTCCGACGAAGATCCACGACATACCGCTGATACGCCGTTTCCTCTTGACCGGGGCCGGCCCGGATTCCGCTAAGGGTGCGTTAGTAAACTGATTGCCGGTGAAGCCTCCCATATTTCCGGTCAGTCGAAAGCCGCAATTCCGGCAGAAGCGCAGCTCAGACGGCATCGTCGAATGGCAGTTTGAACAGATCGTTTCGGTAACCTGCGACATAGCGGACCCACCTACTGTTGGAGTCTAGGCGAAGAATACACGGACAGATTCTATACGCCAAATAATGTTTTCCGGTTGCATTCGGCTGGTTGAATAGACTTCCTGCCTCACAACGGCAATAATTGGCTGACCGGGAGGATCATATTTGTGGAAATCACCAAAGCACTCGCAGCTCTGCAGCCGCTGTACGGCAAGGACAACGTGGAAATCATCACGACTGATGGCAGGCGGGTGCGCGGCACAGTGCGAAGCATGAAAACTACTCAAGCCCTCACGACACCCAGCGTAAAGATGGAGGTCGCGAACGGGCAAATCGTCAAAATCCCTTTTCCAACCATCGCCGAAATCAAAGATCACAATGTGGCTTAGCCACTTATTACACCGATAATTTCGCGTTTTTACAGGGATTGGCGTATAGTACGCCGTTCTATGCCTCCGCCCCTGAGCATCGACGACTTCGGAACCCGCATTGCCACAGCCTGGTCTCAACTTCGCCCGGCAACACGCGGACTCGTCGAACGCGCCTTGCAAGCCGCCTCAACCGGAAATCAAACAACACGAAATTTCCAGTACGACGCACGCGCAGATCTCGAGCTCAGCCGCTTTCTCGCCGCACTCGACGAACGCGCAGCAGAAAAGTCTGACGCCCTCGATCCGGAACAGAACGGCAAACTGAAATCTATCGCGGACACGTGCGCCGCAGTCCTCCTCGAAAAGACCGAATCGGCAGAAGTCTTCGCTCAACTCGTGCGCCGTGCCGAAACGCAGAAAGACTACCGTCGCATCGACACACTCGCTGACGCTCTGACAGAACGCTTTCCCCCGAGCGAGATCTGCGAGCTCGCACGTTCCGAAGACACGATCGTACGTGAGCTGGCGAATGAAGCCCTCGCGCGCTGCCCGGTATCAATGCTGGTGGCGCTACTGAACGATCCGGTTGACGCCGAGACCGCGCGCGCCGCCCTGCGAAGGCAAGTTGTTGAGTATGGATCAGAGGAAGCCCGCCAGCTCGTGAACGCTCTCGATCAGGCTGACGAGATGATGTAGCTACTGTCCTATCTGGTGAAGACGCTCGACAACCTGATCGATGAGCCAGTTAGGAGTTGAAGCGCCAGCAGTCACGCCGACTTTCTTCACGTCTTTCAAATCCGCCGGATTAATCTCCGCCGGAGTCTCAATCAGAAAACTCTTCGCACATTGCTCCTGGCAAACCGCCAGCAACTTGACGCTGTTTGACGAGTGCCGACCGCCAATCACGTAGAAGGCGTCAACTTGCCCCGCCAGCGCCCGCGCCGCGTCCTGTCGATCGCGTGTCGCCGAGCAAATCGTGTTGACAACTTGCGGCTCTGTATCCGCTTTCTCACGAACTGCTTCCGCCACTTCCAGGAACGTCTGCAACTTGATCGTCGTTTGCGAAACGACGAGCGGTGCACGCAACGGCGGAAGCGTCGCTACTTCGCTCGCATCGCGTACAACGTAAGTATTGTTTGGCGCATAACCGACGACACCGATCATTTCCGGATGATCGGGATTGCCCGCAACCACAACGTCGCGTCCCTGTCGTGCGGCCCGTTCCGCGAGATGCTGCACGCGCGTCACAAATGGACACGTGGCGTCGATCACTTTTGCCGCGCGTTGTTCAAGGCTGTGTTGTACTTCCGGCGTGACTCCGTGGGCGCGAATCACTGCGATCGTGTCCGCGTCAGCTTCCTCGGGTGAGTCGATCGTGGAAACGCCACGCGCGCCGAGCCGCTCCATCTCCTGCGCGTTGTGAATCAAAGGACCGAGAGACCGAATCGGGCGTACGCCTTCTTCGACTGCCTCTTCGACCATCTCGACAGCGCGCTCGACGCCGAAACAAAATCCAAATTCCTCTGCCAGTAAGACTTCCATTAAGTTGCCTGCACTTTGACGCTACTCTTCTGCCAACGGCATTCTAGCACCATCTGCTTTACGCCTGCACTGCAGCCCAAGTTTCGCCACAAAGAGGCACAAAAGGCACATTCTCGGTTCTTGGATGTTGATTTGTGGCGGTTCGCGGCTAAGTAGGCAGCCCCTTCCGGGCGATGGATTCCATCAGGTTGCAGAACCGGTCGAGCTCGCCGAGGGTGGTGTAAACATTCGGCGTGATCCGAATTCCCTTGAACTCCTCGTGCACGATCGGCGTCGTGAAAACACGGTGCTTGTTGAAGAGATAAGCGCCAATCGCCGTCGGATCCAGGCCCGCAATGTTCACGTTTGCGATCGCACACGACTGGCTGGGATCGAACGACGTGTTGAAGCTCACTTTCGGCACGTCTTTCAAACGGTTCATCCAGTAACGCGAAAGGTAGCGGAGACGCGCCTCCTTGCGCTTCCCGCCTATCCCATTGTGAAACAGCATCGCTTCACCAATTGCGAGCCGCGGCGCCGCAGAGTGTGTTCCGATCTCTTCAAACTTGCGGATGTCGGTTGATTGTTTCGACTCCGCCGCCATCAATGGCCAAAGCTTCTGGATCTTGTCGCGCTTCACGTACAGCAAGCCGCTTCCCTTCGGCGCGTAAAGCCAC
>DAIOGT010000098.1:0-15692 GCA_036745095.1 Pyrinomonadaceae bacterium | reverse complement strand
CCGGCGCGATGCTCGACGATGGCACTTATACAGACGGTTCGTCGGGTGGTTTTCCCGCCTACACAGATCCGAATGATCCGCGTTGTCAGCTAGGACGACCGGACTGTCCGCGCGCAGTCTCGCGCTGCACAGTCTGTCGTTGTTAGCTCAGCACCACCTGCGATTGCGGATGAGTTAACGATCGATCGCACTAATAAGAGCGTACATGCGAATCGCTACCTCGTGCGTTTTCGCAGGTGGTCTGACTTCATTCACCAAAAAGGAGTCTTGAATTTATGAATTACAGTTCAGCCGATTTCTCGCTGCATTCTCTCGAAGCCCGCTTTGAGATGCAGTACTACATGGAGGACCAACTTTGCAGTGTCGACTGCGGTGGTGGTGGCGCCGATTATGGTTACTACGGCAGTAGCTGGGGTAACTACAGTTCCGGCGGCGGCTATATTGGTCCCTACCAGGTCGCCAGCGACCACTCAGGCGCGATGCTTGATGACGGCAGTTTCTCCGACGGCTCTTCGGGGGCGTTCCCGTCATTTCCCGATGAGCACATCTGTTTAGCTGATCCTCAGTTTCCCGGCTGTCCACAAGAGCAACGTGCTTCGCGGTGCACGATCTGTCGTTGCTAGCGGTCTTTAAGAAACCTTCAAGGGTTGGCCGTGCACTTTACGTGTCAACCCACTTAACGGAGTAAAAGTGCTGGAACCGCAGTCAGCTATCAGTAATGTTTTGCCGAAACTGAAGCCCGGACTTCGCATTGCGTCCTTTCACGATGGCGCCGCGGCAGGGGAACGTTATCTCGTCGAAGTAGGAGAGACCTGTTTTGTCGCGAGCAGATCCATGCGCGACGTGTTGACGGCGCTCACCGACAAACCAGAGACGCTCGAAGACCTCGCCGCGATCTACGAAGCACAGACCGGACAAACCATCTCGACCGAAGTGCTTGCAGACGTGCTGGCCAATCGCGTCCCCGATTCGCTTTACGACCACACGCCGGAACCGAAAAACAAGCGTCCTTTTATCTTTAGCTTCAATCTGATTCCGGAGATCCTGATCCGCCCCGTGTCAGAAAAGTTGAAAGTTCTGTACGCGACCCCGATCGTCCTGGCGGTCTGCCTGTCGTTTTTAGTAGCGGAATATTTAGTTTTTACGCGGTCACTGCAAGCAATACATCATCCGTTTCACGTATCGGATTTGATCCTCTTCTACGTCGCGATTATCGGTGTAACACTATTTCATGAATTCGGACACGCCGCCGCTTGCAGACGTTTCGAATGCCCACACGGCGACATCGGCTTCGCACTTTATTTCATCTTTCCGGCGTTCTACACGGACGTGACAAAGGTTTGGCGCTTGCCGCGACTCAAGCGTGCCGTTGTTGATCTCGGAGGCGTCTATTTCCAGGCCATCATCTTCGTTGTGCTCACATTTTACGTGATGGTCACACACGATCTATTCACGCTGCGTCTGTTATGGGCGATGAATTTCATGATGTTCTTTACGCTCAACCCGATCTTCAAGATGGACGGCTACTGGCTGCTGTCTGACCTGAGCGGGCTGAGCAACCTGCACCAGCAGATGCGCGACGCGTGCGTCAATCTTGGGAAGAAGTTGTTGCGCCGTCCTATGGCTCAACCTCCCGCGCCCCAGGCGCAAGGAGTGCGTCTCAAGGTCCTCTATGTCTACACGGTGCTCGCGTTGGTCTATTACGCGTTCATCGCTCAGTTTATTTATCTGTCGATCGGCGCGGTCGTAAGTTCCTATCCACAACGTGCAAGTCACTTCGTCGGCATGATTCAGACGGCGTATCTGGCGGGCGCGGCTGAGCGCACGTTTTACTTCGTATTGATGCTCGCTCGCGAGACGGTCTGGCCGCTGATTCTCGCCGTGATGATCTGCTTCATGGTTTACCGCGTAGTGGGTTTTGTTTATCGCACGACGTTGACGGTGATGGCCGGATTTACGTTGACGATATCAATGCCGCGTTGGGTGTATGCGATTGAAGATGCGATCTCCGGTTGGCGAGCGCGTTAACTGCGACACAGTTGAACTTTGAAAGTTCTGTTTATGAACTCGATTTACAAAAACCTCCGCGAGTCGATTGCTGCACGACTGCGCACGCACTTCAGGGACAAGGAGCAGTCGGAAGATTTCGCCTACGCGATGGTCCAGATGCTCAAAATACCAGTGCAACAAGCGCGCGATCTCGCGCGAGAAGGTGCAGCGCAGCGCGCCCACATCAACAAACTTCCTGAAGCACGAAACTCGGCGCGTGCACTCGCCGCGTTGCGGAAAATGAATGTGCCATTGGACGTGCCGCGCACCTTGAGTGTGCTCGATGCGCACGCCGGAAATTCTTATCTTCTCGCGCTGCCATTCAGCGCCTCGGCAATGTCGCTCATTGCCCATCTCGTCAACGATACACGCCGCCGCTTCTGCATCGTTGACACACGTTTCACTCGCTATTACTTCCATCCGTTTGTTAAGAACACGGAGACGCATGAGCGCGTTGAAATGCTCGCTCCTCCGGCGATGCTCAAACATAACCGCGCGCGTCTCGAACAATCGGCTGACGATGTCGTGACGTACGTGACGTTTCCCGATCTGGAGAGTACGAGTCTCGACACGGCACGCCGTGTTCGTTTCCTCGGTGAAGACTATCAATTCTCGACGCTCGAGCCGTTGTTGTTCTTTCGCGGACTCGCGCCGCTCTTAACCTTCGACGCCACCGACTTTGCCGCGACGCGTAAGGTCCAACTAATCGCTTTTCCGCCGACAAATGTGAGCGCAGTGACGGAGAAAGATGTTGATGCGTTGCTCGCGTGGCTCGCGAAACACATGGAACAGGTCTTCCGCGAAGTGCCTGGGGACGTGCTTTCGTGGGCAGAGACGCGAATGCTTGCCTACAGCATGAAAGCGACTACGGCGGTAATGAAGCTCAAGATGGTCGAGGGCTATGTGCGCGCCTGGAAGACGGCTGATCCGGCCTTCAATGACGAATCGTTCGCGCGTTCGATCGCCGAATTGCAGAAGGCACAGGAGACGATTGACAAAGAACGGTTGGCCGCAATCGGCAATTAGAGATCTACGGGAAGTCACGATGAAAGAAAGAATTCAAAAGCTCTATCGTTCGCGTCTTGCGCACGGCTTCATGCAAGCGACCGCTCCTATCGCCGCACCGGTGCTCGGGCGCGTTGCCGACGCGTATGAGTTTATTAACGCAGGCGAGACCGAGGAGCTCAGACAAAATTTCAAGCTTGCATTTCCGCATTTTTCCGAAAGCGAAGTGCGTGAGCTCATTCTCAAGTACCGTCGCTCCAGTTTTCAAAGTGAATATGAGCGCAAGCAATTGGACATGATGCCGGCAGCGGAGTTGCGTGATTTTTGCCTCCAGCGCGTCGAGATCGAAGGCGTCGAGCATTTCCGCGAGGCGGTTGAAGGCCCCGAACCAGTGGTCCTGTTCACACCACACTATGGCAGCTTTGCAATCGGTACGATGCGAGCGGCGATTGACATCGCGCCGCATAAGCAATTCAGCATCTTCTACGATTCGCCCGAAAAGAACCCAACGACACACATCTACAAAGGTCTCGTCGATCGTCTCGACGTGGGCACGCGAGTGCTCTACAACGATCGCACGGCCATTCTCGCGGGAGCACGTGCGCTCAAGAAGTGCGGCGTGCTCGGCATCATGCCTGACGTCTACGAGTACAACCTCGGTTTGATGTACGTGCCGTTCTTTGGCGGTCTCACCATCGCGATGGGTGGGACGGCCTTCTTCGCATTGAAAGCCAACGCGCGACTGCTGCCTGCTTACTGCTGGCGGCTCAAGCCCGGTCATTTCGTCGTGCGCTACGACGCGCCGATTGAACTGAGCTCGACCGGTAACCTCGCCGAAGACATTTACCATACGACCGTCCGCATCTTTGCCAACTTGCAGGCGCAATTCACCGCCGCGCCCGAACACTGGATCTACTGGGACCGTTTCGCGTCGCGCATGAGCTTCGATCTCGACGTAAAGCTCCCATGCGGATCTGAATCGTGGAGCGAGCAGTTCACTAAGCTGAGACGTGCAGTAGCAACCGAACAGTCGTCGCTCGGGCGGTTTCTTCACAGCTTTGAAAAGAATCTTCAGCACGACGAACTGCTGGAACGTAAGACCGGATCCTGATTTAAAACTCGATGTTGAGAACGATTGCATTGTTCGGTTTCGTGCTGATGACTGCGGCCGTAGCGCTCATCACCGCAAAAGCGAAGGAAACGGTGAACAATAGTCTCGCTGGACGTTGGAACGTGGTTTTCGACATGCCACGCGACTCTTACGAGATGCCGGTCGAGTTCGTCGTTGCCGCAGGGGGCAAAGTGACTGCGACTGTGCTTGGTCCACTGGGAACCTTTCGCATCATCGACACACGCGCGCGTCTTGACGGCAACGCGCTAACAATCGACGCGGAAACGTCGTATGGAAAGCTCAAGATAAACGCTACGCTCGAAGGCGATCGGTTGCGCGGCAAATGGTTTCACGAAGGAGTAATCGAGCGTCTCTTCTTCAACGGAGAGGTGCGTGGGCTGCGCAACAAGGGTTACGTTTCAAAACCTCGGCTCGAGGTGTTTGACGCGATGTGGGAGCATATCGAGCACGATTTTTATAGTCCCGATTTCAATGGCGTTGATGCGCGAGACTTGCGTACGCGTTACCGTCCTCAGGCGGCAGCCGCGCGCAACGATGGCGAGTTTCTCTCGATCATGCGCAAGATGCTCGGCGAGTTTCGCACGTCGCATCTCGATTTTTTTGCTACTCCCTCACGCTCCAAAGAATTGCATCCAGTGCGTGCTACAGACAGCGATCCATCCGAAGGCGTCACCTGGAAACAGCTCACGCCGTCAATCGGCTATCTGCGGATCGAAAGCTTTGAAGATGGACCAAAGGTTGTCGCGCGTGTCGACCGCGCGTTCGCTGAACTCAGTAAATACGCGGCGCTGGTTGTTGACCTGCGCGGGAACGGCGGCGGCACGCTCAGCGCGGCGATGCGACTCGGCGATCATCTGCTGCCGCGTATGCAGCCGGTCGGCTACTTCGCCAGCCGTGCCGGTTTAACTCGATACCGCGCCCGTTCGATCGATGAGATCAAACCGTCCAGGTTGCCCGTCTTTTCCGGATACGACTCGGAAGAGTTCGCGCGCGAGATGGTGAACAAGGGCGCCTTGATGTTGACCACCGGCGGACGTGCCCAACACGGCTTTTCTCGTCGCGTGGTTGTTTTGATCGATGAGTACTGTTTTAGCGCGAGTGAGGCACTGGCGAGTGTCGTGAAAGAGACGCGCGCAGCAACGCTTATCGGACGGCGCACGAGTGGCGCGATGTTGTCGGCCAGCCCGTTTCCCCTCGAAGGCGGATGGACGCTGGTGTTGCCGGTCTGGGATTTTCGAACGGCTCAGGGTGTGCGTGTCGAGGGCCGCGGCGTTGAACCAACGATCCTCGTTAAGCCGCGCGATGACAAAGACGCCGACCTCGAGGCTGCCTTGGCGTTCCTGAATAAATGAAGTTACAGATGTACAAAAAGCTCACCCAGTGTTGCGTGGTCATTCTCGCGTGCGCGTCGTCGCTGGTCCAGGCGCAGCAACAGGCTGGCGTAGTGTCAGGCCGCGTCATGCTTGATGGAAAAACATCGACGAGCGTCGAAGTTGTTTTACTGACGGAAGGCAACGAACGACGAACCGAGATCGCAAGGACGTCAACCGATGCGGAGGGACGCTTCCGCCTGAGCGTCGAAACCGCCGGTCGGTATCGAGTGATGCCTTTCGCTCCGGCGTATGTATCTTCGAACGCCCATAGCATTGCGAAAGTTATAACCGTTGTGCCGGGCGAAGAGATCAAGGACGTTGACTTTGCACTCGTGCCGGGCGGTGTAATCACGGGACGCGTATTGACGCCCGAAGGACGACCTGCGATCGCCGAACGCATTACTGTGACCCCCGTGGCCCAACCGGACCAGACGCGTTCCAATCTTAATCTCCCTGGCGCAATGCTTGAAACAGATGACCGTGGCGTCTATCGCATCTTCGGTCTGCCGCCGGGACGCTATTTGGTCAGCGCGGGCACGGCTGGTCAGAGCGTTGCGGCTGACGTTTACAATCGTCGTTTTTCTTACACGCGAACATTTCATCCGAATGTGGGCGAAGAAGCGAAGGCGACCGTGATCGACGTTACCGCGGGTGGTGAAGCATCTAACGTCGATATCACGATGCTGCCTCGCGCTGAGACTTTTACTGCGAGTGGTCGCATCGTTGACGCGCGCAACAGTCAACCGCTTGCCGGCGTGACGTTCGGTTATGCGGTAGCTCGCGAAAACGGAAGAGTTTCGGGCGCGCCTGTGCGTGATTTACAGACGGACACCAAAGGTGAGTTTGTGATCCACAAGCTCACTCCCGGACGCTATGTCGTCTTCGTTTCCTCAAACAAAGACACAGGCGTTTATAGCGAGATGCTGCCGTTCGAAGTGACAAAAGGAGACGTGACAGATCTCGAATTGAAAGGCGAACAGGGGTCGAGCGTTAGTGGGACGGTCGTTGTCGAAGGCGTGACCGATGTGAATATCACCGGCAAACTCACCGGACTTTCACTCGGCAACATACTTCACCAGCCGCAAATGATTTGGACCGCGCAGGAGATGCCGGTCATCAATCCGGATGGAAGTTTCCGCTTCAATGGCTTGCGTCCGGGCAAATTGAGGATTGCTCCCAACACGCGACTACTCCCGCGCGGCTTCTCGGTTGTGCGCGTCGAGCGCGATGGTCTTGCGCAGCGCGACGGCATCGACATTCCAAACGACGCGACCAACATCACGGGCGTGCGTATCGTCATGGCGTACGGCAACGGCATCGTGCGCGGCGAGGCAAAAACTAACAACGCTGAGGTTCCGCAGGGCACTCCGCTCTTTGTCTTCGCACGTCGCACGGATTCACCAACGATAACGGCATCGACAGAAGTTGACGCACGCGGAGGCTTCATCATCGAGTGGCTTGCGCCTGGCGAATACGAACTCATGCTCGGTGTGCGAAAGCAGGGAGCGTTAAACGGCGGCATGAGTTTTTCCGCTGCGCGTCAGACCGTGCGTGTCGCGAACAATGCAACTGCGGACGTTACGCTGGTCTTTAGTACAAATGAATAAAACACTGAAATTTAAGGTGTGCCTTCTCTGCCTCTTTGTAGCAGTACAAGTCTCGGCACAACAAACCACGAGCGATGACGCTGCGCCGCGCGCCGTCATCAGCGGACGAGTCGTCGCGAGTGACGGAAATTTTCCCATCGTCAACGCTCGTGTGATGGCAAGAGCGGCGGGTGTCGGAGGCTCGATGCGCGTGGCGACTACCGACGAAGACGGAAAATTTCAACTCACAAATCTCGTACCGTCGAATTACGTGATACGCGTCGGCGCCGCCGGTTATATACCTGAGCCTTTGTTATCAGCGACTCCCACTCCGTTCTATCGTCCCGGCGAGTCAGTCACCATCAAAATGATCAAAGGCGGCGTCATCACCGGCCGCGTGCTCAACAAGAATGGCGAACCGATGGCATTGGCGCGTGTGCGCAGCGTGCGTGTGAAAGATGCGGAAGGAAATCCCGTGCGCGACGTCGTCACGGGACGCGATTGGACCACGGATGATCGCGGCATGTATCGCGCGTACGGATTGGAAGCGGGCGCTTACATCGTCTCGGCAACCTTTACCAACATCTTTCGCGCCGCGCCCAGTCAACTTCGCTCCACGACCGGGCAGGCCGTTGAGGCTGCGCCAACCTACCATCCGTCATCAACGCTCGACGGTGCGACTCTCATAAACGTCCAGGCCGGCAACGAAACAGGCGGCGTCGATATTCGATATCGCGCGGAACGTTCCCATGCAGTACGAGGCACGGTTGCCGGACAAAATGTGCAAAGCGGCGCACAACCTGCGCGCACGGCGATCTCCGTCACGCTCTCGCATACGAGCACGGGTATGGCAGTCGCTTCCACCACGATCGTTCCAGTGACTGGAGCAGTTTTTAACTTTGAAGGCATCGCTGACGGAGTCTACGAATTGACCGCACAAACCGGCGCCGGAACGAGCGATGCGGCGATTGCGCTCGCGCAACGCATCAATGTGCAGGGCGCGAGCGTGACTGACATTGTGCTCACGCTCACGCCAATGGGTTCGATCGCCGGACGCGTAGTGGTCGAGACAACTGAGTTGGTCGAAGCCTGCCCTCGCGCCGATAAGTCGCTCGTCGAAGAAACACTTATTAGCGCACATCGTGAAGCGGCGGCGGGCAAGCAAATGAAATCATTCACTTCTTTGCTTCCGGTTGAAGCAAGACCAGATGCGCGCGGTGAGTTTTTGCTGACCAACATGACCGCCGGGCGGTATGTGTTGGACGTGCGACCGCCGAGCACGTTTTGGTACGTGCGTGACATCGCGTGGGAAAACGCAGCGGCAACGAATGATGCTCCGAGCAAATCTCCATTGAATGGTGTCAGTCTCAAACTCGGCGAGCGTGCAAACGGCTTGAGAGTCAAACTTGCGCAGGGAGCGGCGAATATTACAGGGCGCGTTTTATCTGCGGGGACGGGCGCCGCGTTGCCCGCGAGCCTTCGTGTCTACGTAGTGCCGGCAGAGCGCGAGCACGCGAACAACGCGCTTCGATATGCAGAGTCACCGGTGCAGGTTGATGGCGCGTTTTCGATCACGAATCTCGCGCCCGGTCGTTACCTGCTGCTCGTGCGTGAAGCAGATGCGACGATGACACGTGCGGCGCTTCGTCGTGAGGCGGAGAAAGCAAAGGCGGAGGTGCAGTTGCAGCCGTGCCAGAAGCTCGTTAACCACACGCTGCGTTTCACTCCCTGACCGTTGTAATCAAATCACTATGGCAACACTTTTAGAAACACGCGAAGTCTCAAAGTTTTACCGGATGGGTAAAGTCGAGGTGCCTGCCCTCTTGAATGCTTCGTTAAGTATCGGCGTGCAGGAGTTTGTCACCATCAGCGGCACTTCGGGATCCGGTAAATCGACGTTGCTGAACATCGCCGGCGGGCTGGACCACCCGAGCAGCGGTCAAGTCATTTTCGAAGGCCGCCCGCTTGTTCTTTCGGATAAGAAAAAGATGGCCCGGTACCGGCGTCATTCAGTGGGAATGATCTTCCAGAATTTCAACTTGATTCCTTCGATGACGGCCGCGGACAACGTTGCGCTCGCACTCGCGTTTGGTGGCGTGCGCGGGAGCGAGCGACGACGTCGCGCGAACGAACTACTAACGCGAGTCGGATTGAAAGAACGGGTGAATCATCGTCCCGCTGAACTGTCGGGTGGCGAACAACAGCGCGTCGCGATCGCTCGCGCCCTTGCCAATCGTCCGCGTCTCCTACTCGCTGACGAGCCAAGCGGGAACCTCGATTCGACACGCGCCGAAGACATTCTCGGGCTGCTGCGCGATATGGTCGAACAAGACGGCCTCACGGTGCTCTTAGTTACACACGATCGCGATCTCGGCGCTCGTTTCGCCAGTCGCAATATTTCTATGAAAGACGGATGTATCGTCGACGTATTTGATCATGAGTCTACTAGACATTTACTGGCTCGCTCTGCGTAACCTGCGACAGTCGAAACTGCGCGCGACATTAACTACGTCGGGAGTTGTCATCGGCGTTGCCGTAATCATCAGCATGATTTCGTTCGGGCTTGGTTTGCAGCGCGACGCGCTCTCGCGTTTTCAAAACCTCGACGGGCTCAGCGAGATTCACGTCTTTGGCAGCACGCTCTTTAGTCTCGCCGCAAAGCAGCAACAGGCTAACAGCGGTCAGCGTGCGCCACAGTCTGCCAGCCAAACCGCAAACGGCGAATTCACACCTGATTACATTCCGGAGCGCTCGCTCGACGACGGCGCGCTTGCAGAAATTGCGCAGATTCCCGGTGTCATCTACGTCAAGCCGCACATCAACTTTTCCGCCTACGCGCGCGCAAATAATCGCACGGTGATGGAGACGTTCAGGGGCGCGCCTGTGCCTGATCCGTCGTCGCGTCTGAAGTCGTACGTGGTTGGTCGCATGATTGGCAGCCCCGACGCCGATGAGGTTGTCGTTACACAATCTTTCGTCCGTCGCTTTGGATTCACGCGGTTCGCGGACGCCGTGGGTCAAACACTCGAAATCATGGATGCGCCTGCGGGAAGGGATGACGCAAGTAATACTAAACCAGACGAGCTTGTCGTGGCGCGCACGTATCGCATTGTCGGTGTGCTTGCGGAGGACCCGGGTGGAAATCGTTTTCGCGGCCTTACTGCGCCGTCAAATATTTATCTTCCGCTCGAAGCCGCACGTAGTTGGAAGGACGAACATCCGGATCCGCTGAGTCGCGTCGCATTGCGTTTGGCGCGGCAGAACGGAAGCGTTAGCAGTGGGCAGAAAGTCAGTTTCACCACTGCCGTCGTGCGAGTCAGCGATCCCGTGCAGATGGCGGCAGTACGTACGCGTCTGTCGCAACTCGGTTTTGGCAGCTTCTCCTTTGTCGATGAGTTTAAGCAGATACGTAGCATCTTTCTCATCATCAATTCCGCCCTCGCGTTGCTCGGCGGCATCTCGTTGCTCGTCGCTTCACTGGGCATCGCCAATACGATGCTCATGTCTACGATCGAACGAACACGTGAGATCGGAATCATGAAAGCGATCGGCGCTGAAGAGTGGGAGATCAAGCAGATCTTTTTTGTTGAGGCGTCCGTGATCGGTCTGGTGGGTGGAATTCTTGGAGCGCTACTCGCCTGGGGCGTGGACGCGCTGGCGAACCGTCTCGCCTACCAGTTTATTCTCAAGCCGCAGGGAGTTGATTACCTCGAATTCTTCCAGTTGCCGCCGGCACTATGGATCGGCGCGCTGGCCCTCGCACTGCTGGTCTCGATGTTGGCCGCGCTATACCCGACAGCCCGCGCCGCGCGCGTTGATCCAGTCACGGCGCTGCGTCATGACTGAGCGACTAGAAATTCATTTCCTGCACTCTCCTGCTTTACTGGTCAACCAGATAGCCCGTAACTGAGACGCTGACATACTGCTCCGGACTCAGACCAGCATTCGTGAATGCTATGAGAGCATTGCCGGCGGGGATAACGTAACCGGAGCAAAGGTGAACATCATCCGATTGTCCCGGTGCAAGCCGCACTTGAAATAAGATGGTGTGCTGCTGAGCAGCGGGCATGGAGGTAGCTATGTTCACAACCAGATCCTGCCTCACACTTCCTTGCGCAATATACATCACATCTGTAAGGACAAACTTCTTGCCCGCGGGAACCACTTTGAATTGGCCCCGAGGCACATTTGAGGCATTGAAAGTAAACTGTTCACTGTCCGGTGGCTTTACTGAAGAGATTGCTCTGCCGTGGCCCTGAATGAGGATTTGGCTTAGCTCCTGCGCGTAAGCGGATTGCTGGATTGCCATACGACTCAACGCCACGCCACAACCGATTCCGATTGCGAGTGCAACGGCTGTCACCGACATTTTCTTAAACATAGGCCTCCTTCCGACACTAACCAGGACCGCGATTCATTACGCCGAAGGCGTTCGCTAATTTGACCCGTGGTTGTCGCTGCGCTCCAACCATGGGCCCAAATTAACCAATGCCTCCGGCATATTCAAACTGAACCAATAAAGATCCACGATGCCGTGATGCGCGAATTAGCACTACGTGGCAGAATGACTGCTTCAAAAGAGGATAGCAGTTCATATGGCGAAGCCTGTATTGCTAACGGTTGACGATGATCGTGAGGTGTTGCGCGCTATCGAGCGCGATTTGCGACGAAAGTATGGCGCCGACTACCGCGTCTTGCGTGCCGGATCCGGACCAGAGGCGTTGGAAATCGTTCGAGAGCTGAAAATCAGAAACAACTCCATTGCGCTCTTTCTGATCGATCAAAGGATGCCGGGAATGTCCGGCGTGGAGTTTCTCGCACAAGCGATCACAATCTTCCCGGATGCCAAGCGTGTGCTGTTAACTGCTTACGCTGACACTGACGCCGCGATCGCGGCTATCAACGAAGCAGGCATAAATCACTATCTGCTAAAACCGTGGGATCCGCCGGAAGAAAATCTCTATCCTGTCATCGACGAGTTGCTGGAAGATTGGGTAGCGGCATTTCCACCTCAGTTTGAAGGCATCCGCGTCTTAGGCAATCGCTGGTCGCCTGCTTCGCACAACATAAAAGATTTTCTGGCCCGCAATCACGTTCCGTATCAATGGCTTGATATCGAAACTGCTGCCTCAGACGCGGAAGTCCGCGGCCTTGTCGAATTGCTGGATGAGGAAGAGACTCGAAGTTTGCCGATCGTGATCCTGCCTGGCGGTGTGCGTCTGCGACAACCGTCACTCGCAGATCTTGCCGAACACGCGGGACTTAGGACTCGCGCTACTGAAGCTTTCTACGATCTTGCAATCGTCGGTGGTGGTCCAGCGGGGCTGGCGGCCGCTGTCTATGGCGCGAGTGAGGGCTTGCGAACCGTCATGATCGAGCGTGACGCTCCGGGCGGTCAAGCGGGTATGTCCAGTCGTATTGAAAACTATCTCGGCTTCCCGAGTGGACTAACCGGCGCTGACCTTGCGCGACGAGCAGTGGTCCAGGCACGACGATTTGGCGTCGAGATCATCTCGGCGGAAGCGACGGAGGTACGAGTCGATGGTCCATATCGCTCTCTAAAACTGGCGAATGGAGCGGAGCTTAGTTGTCACGCCTTGTTGGTGGCGACGGGTGTGCAATGGCGCAAGCTGGACGCGCCTGGCGTGGAACGTTTAACCGGGGCCGGCATTTACTATGGCGCAGCAATGACCGAAGCAATGTCTACGAAGGACGAGGACGTGTACGTTGTCGGCGGCGCTAACAGTGCGGGACAGGCGGCGATGTACTTTTCCAGGTACGCGCGTCGCGTGGTCATGCTCGTGCGCGGCTCGTCACTCGCGGCCTCGATGTCTCAATACCTGATCAATCAGCTCCAGGCTACCCCAAACATTCATATTGAATTCAACATGTCCGTTGTCGAGGCGCATGGCGAAGATCATCTCGAGGCCATTTCAATCCATTGCGCCAAGACGAACGAGGTGCAGAAGGTAAACGCTAACTCTCTTTTCATCATGATCGGAGCGGCGCCAAACACGGACTGGCTGGCACACATCGTCGAACGTGATGAGCGAGGCTTTATTTATTCCGGGCCGCAACTCACACGCGGAGGCAAACGGCCCAACGGCTGGAAGCTCGATCGTGATCCCGGTCTCCTGGAAACAAACGTTCCCGGGATATTTGTCGTGGGCGATGTTCGGCACGGCTCGGTTAAGCGGGTGGCGTCGGGTGTGGGCGAGGGGTCGGTTGCGATCTCTTTCGTGCATCAATATCTGAGTAAGGTCGTGTGATAGATGGAAGAAACAGTTTCGGGCGGCATTGAAGCAATTGTTCCACGGAACTCTTCACCGCTGGATAAAGTTGAGGCACTTCGTCGCGTCCATGTTTTCGCGGATCTCGCCGATGACCAGTTGCAGTGGTTCGCAGATAACTCGGAAGAACGGCGATTTGCGCCGGGCGACGTGGTGTTCCGCAAAGGCGACAAAGCCGACGCGATGGTGGTCTATCTTGATGGCGAAGTACACGCCTACTGGGACGAGAACGATCACGACATTGTTTATATCCTGCGTGCAGGCGAGCAAACAACTGAAGTAAGTGGCATGCTCCCGTTTTCACGCATGACGGAGCTTCAGGTAACAGGTTACGCAGTTACAGACGTTCGCCTGCTGTGGTTTCCCGTGAGCCTGTTTCCCGAGCTGATGCAGCGCATGCCGCTGCTGGTCCAACGGCTCGTCGGCATCATGAGCGATCGCGTGCGTGAATCGACTACGCTCGATCAGCAGCAGGATAAGTTGATGGCGCTGGGCAAACTATCGGCCGGCCTCGCTCATGAGCTAAACAATCCGGCGGCCGGAGCGACGCGTGCCGCCAACGATCTAATAGAAACTTTGAAGCAGTTACGAGCGGCTGACATGAGGCTCTGCTCTCACGATTTAACCGAGACACAACAGTCGTCAATCGATGCCTTTGAAAGTAAGGCAATCAATCACACCGCCACGGCTGAGCCGTTGAACTCTCTCGATCAGAGTGATCGCGAAGATGAAGTTTCTGAGTGGCTCGAATCACATGGGATTGCAGAGCCGTGGAAACTTTCGGCGAACCTCGTCGAAGCGGGGATGGATTCAGCCGCACTCGAACAGCTTTTGGGAGAGATACCACCAACCGCAACTGCCGATGTGTTGTCGCGCGTCAACTGCCAGCTCGCCGCGGCAAAGCTGGCAGGTGAGATTAAGATCGCCACGACACGTATTTCGGAATTGGTTGGAGCGATCAAGGAATACAGCTACATGGACCAGGCAAAGGTCCAGGAGCTGGACGTCCACAAAGGTCTCGACAACACACTCTTAATTCTGAAGTACAAGCTTAGAAAGAAGAACGTCAGCGTCACGCGCGACTATGCTGAATCTTTGCCTTTAATTAAAGCGTACGGCAGTGAGCTCAACCAGGTCTGGACCAATTTGATTGTTAACGCAGTCGATGCGATGAACGAAGGTGGGACCCTGAAAGTACGTACTAAGCGTGAACCAACTGATATTCTCGTTGAGATTCGTGATAACGGTGCGGGCATACCGGCGTCAGCGAGGTCGCGCATCTTTGAACCATTTTTTACGACCAAGCCGGTCGGCGAAGGAACGGGACTGGGCCTCGACACCGTCGCACGCATCGTTCGCAAACATCGGGGCAACGTGCGTTTCGAATCAAAGCCGGGCGACACGTGTTTCCAGGTGCGGCTACCGATCGGATAGGTCTTCCAGTGAATTTCACTGAGCATCGTGAAAGATGATTCCGAGTGTATGACGGCTGCCGGACCGAAGACGACTCACACCGTGGCGCAGGTTCACTTTGTAAACGGCTTTCTTACCTTTGACGGGGCGATGATTAACGGCGAATACCACGCCGTCGCCCTTTCGAAGGGGCACAACCATGGGCCGTGACTGCAGGCGCGGCCTTTGTTCGGTCATCACAAATTCACCGCCATCAAAATCTTCGTCCGGTTCTGATAGCAGAACTGCGATCTGGAGCGGGAAAACATGCTCACCGTATAGATCCTGGTGCAGACAGTTGTAATCACCGGTTTCATATTTGAGGAGCAGGGGGGTTGGTTTTTTTTGGCCCGCCAGATGGCAGCGTCGAATGAAGTCAGCATGCGCGGCTGGATAACGGACATCATTGCTCATCGCATCATTCCAACGATTTGCGATTGGGACCAGATGAGGATAGAGCGACGTGCGCAGAGCTGCGATCAACGGTGGCAATGGATAGCTGAAGTATCGATACTCTCCACGTCCGAAGCCATGGCGCTCCATGACAACTACGCTGCGGAAGATGTTTTCCTCCTGATAGAGGGAACGAACCTCGTCGCATTCGTCCACTGACAGAATACCCTTGATGATCGCGTTACCTTCAGCGTCAAGGTTTTGAGAAACCTGTTCCCACGATATATCTTCGAGTGTCATTGTCCGAAATGATACTGTGACACGGCTCGACATCACACTCCGATTCTTGCTTTCAAACTATGATTATTAACCTCGGACATGTTCATCAACTCGTGCGGTATCCGGTGAAGTC
>DAIOGT010000097.1:0-16579 GCA_036745095.1 Pyrinomonadaceae bacterium | reverse complement strand
TCTATCCGATGACTTTGCTCAGGATCAAAAGGACGAGGAACAGTACGAAGAATGCGGCCGCGACAAGTAAAAATCGCAGGCTCGGATCATAAGCCGCTTGATCGATCATGACGCTCGACACATGCCGCAACTTCTCCACTCGGGCTTTAATTCCGTCTTGATGCGGCGGCTGAGCGGCTGGAACCGAAACCGCGGGTGGAGCGGGATCGACGATCGTGCCAGTTGGAGGCGTCAGGGCTGTCGTCGGCGCTGTTGCAGCTGACTGTTGAATCGGGTTCCCGCACTGCGGACAGAATATCGCGCGCTGGCGCACGGTGACGCCACATGCGGTACAACGACGTGCAATCTCAGGTTCCGACATAAAACTTAGATCCGGTGCATCGCGTTGAATAGATCTTCTCGCTGCGCGTAGATACGAACGCCCAGGTTCTGTCCCTCATTTCGCAATCTATCCTTCAACTCCGTCGTGCTCTCACGCGCGCGCGACGTGTCCGCTATGATCACCATCGCGAATTTTCCCTGCACTACCGTTTGATTGATATCGATGATACTGCAACTCGCTTCCGCGAGAATCTGCGACACACCAGCAACGATACCGGGATGGTCCAACCCAAAAACTGAAATGACCATGCGGTCCGAGGCCCCCTCAGTCGAATCCAATTGCGCCGCACCGCGCTCTGCATTCGCGGGCCTTCGATTATTACCCGTAGTTTCTACCTGCTTGTAGATATCGGTGACCAACTGCTCGACCGTCGTATCGTCAATCGTACTTCCCAAGCGATCGTAAACCGCTCGGGTGATTCGATAAATCAGATCTTCATTGGCCATGGGAAAAGAGATGAGTGATTGGGCGTGGTTGTTCAGGGTCTGCCATTCTCGTGTAGGAGCCGGCGTGCGGCTTCACGCATTTCTTCAGACGACGTGTCGTTGATATCGACGCGATCGACAATGCCGACAACCGCCGCTTCGATCGACATGTCCTGGTTTCCGATTGCGGTTCGCGCGGCTTTGCCAAACGCGCATATCACCATCTCACCGGTCCCCGCGCCCAGTCGATCGGCGACAACAACGATATTACGCGTCGGTTCCTTGTCGAGATCGTAAGGATGAACAATCAGGAATCTGACGCCCTCGAGATCGGGAGTCTTCTTTGTTGACCAGACTGTGCCTACAACTTTTCCTAAAAACATTCGTCTGAATCGCGGTCTAAACCTTCGCGAACACTTCTGCGGGATCACCAATATCACGCGCCGACGGTGTGATAATCGTGCGCGCGCTGACGTAGATCTTCTCGCCTTTTTGTATTGCACGTCGCACGTCATCTTCACTCACGAATTCGACTGCCTTTGCACCGTTGTTGTTTGATGGCGGCGCGGGCTTGATCTCTCGTGGCGCCGGTGGAGGTGACGGCGGAGGCGCTACGTACATGCTTCCGGCCTCATTCCCCATTTCCGTAGCGACGGGCGGCGGTAACGGCGAAGGCGACGGTTCGATACGTTTCCCGGCGAGGAAACGATCGACGATGGCCGCAATCTCCTGTCGGTCGATCTTCCCGCCCGCGACCGCGGGCTCCTTCGCTGCAACTGGCTGCGTAGAAACTGCCGGACGTACGCTTTTCACCGGTCGAGTCTCGAACGCAACGCGCTTAATGTCCATCAAGTGGAGCGGCGAAACATTATCTGACGTGACGTTCCCTCCCCACGAACCACAGCCCAACGTCATCGACGGCGGCAGCGCCGTCGAGAAACCGATCGCGCCGTGCGTCGTCGGAGTATTCACGGTGATGCGCGAGGCGGGCATCTCGGCGCCAAACTTCACTGCCGCTTCACGCGAGCGCGTGTGAATGCCTGCCGTATGGCCCATGCCACCATAATGCAGAATTTCCTGAGAGCGCGTCGCACATGCCTGCAAACCATCGACGACATAAAACGCGAGGATGGGCGACAGCTTCTCCATCGACAGGGGATGATCGCGGCCGACGCCGGCTACGTCTGCAATCAGGCATCGTGTGCCTGGCGGAACGTTCAGACCCGCCATCTTCGCGATCACTTCAACTGACTTTCCGACGATACCAGGATTGAGCGAACGCTGCGGAGTCGCGACCACTTTTGCGAGTTGATCGGCTTCGGCGGCTGAAAGGAAATGCGCACCCTGGAGTTTGAACTGCTCTCGCACCGCTTGCTCGACCGGCGCGTCGCAAACCACTGCCTGCTCCGAAGCGCAGATGGTCCCGTTGTCAAAACACTTTCCGGTCAGAATGTCCTGCACGGCTTTCGGAATGTCGGCAGTTCGTTCGACACACACCGGCACGTTGCCTGGTCCAACTCCAAACGCCGGCTTACCTGACGAATACGCCGCACGCACAAGGCCGATGCCGCCAGTCGCGAGGATCACGGCGGTTTGTTTGTGCTTCATCAATGTTTCAGTGCCTTCGATTGTCGCCGACGTCATGCAGCCGATCGCGTCCGCGGGCAGACCTTCCCTGACACCCGCGTCGCGCATGACGCGCGCCGTTTCGTTAATGCACTTTGCCGCGGACGGATGTGGCGACAGGACCACCGTGTTGCGTGATTTAATCGCGATCAAAATCTTGAAAATTGCAGTCGAGGTGGGATTGGTTGAGGGAATGATGCCCGCTACGACACCACGCGGGCTTGCAATCTCTACAACGTCTTTCGATTCGGAGACAACTCCCTTGGTGCGGAGGCCGCGAAAGTAGTTCCAAACATCTTCCGCAGCAAAACGGTTCTTTTCCTGTTTGTCGGCGGGTACGCCAAATCCGGTTTCCTCCACCGCCATCGCGCCAAGTCGCGCCGCCTCACTCAGCGCCGCACGCGCCATCGCTTCGCAGATGCGATCGATCTTCGCCTGATCGAATTCGGCGACTTGCGCGTGGGCTCGATGCGCCGCCTCGACGAGGTCGCGCGCCTGTTGCACTGAAACCAGATCTTTATCGACGGACATGACAACCTCTTAAATCTTAACTGCGGATCATCTCGTTCGCTCTTTGTTGGCGTCACGTGTTCCGGCACCTAGCGATCGTCCCTGGTCTCCCTGCCCCAACTGCCCGCGCGCTCCACCTTGCAGAGATTGCTCGTCCGGGCTGAGGCCCGTGCGGCCGTTCACCGGCAACACACGCTCGACTTCCGCGTGCGGTCTTGGAATCACGTGGACGCTGATCAACTCGCCGACTCGTCTGGCCGCCGCCGCGCCTGCGTCAGTCGCCGCTTTGACTGCGCCAACATCGCCACGCACGAAGATCGTCACATAACCGGCGCCGATGTACTCCTTTCCGAGTAGTTGTACATTGGCTGCTTTAACCATGGCATCCGCGGCCTCAACTGCACCCACGAATCCTTTGGTCTCAACCATTCCGAGTGCTTCCAGGGGCATCTCTTTGTCCTCACTTTTGTCTATTGTAGAGATTAAAAGCGACTGTATCGGATCACTGTTGCGTCAACGTACCACCGCGGGCGGCAAGAAGCAAGAGACGCAGATCTTTTCGGATACAAAAGTTTGACACCGTTTAGCAGCGCAAGCTATAGTGCAGAAAAAGTGGGAGTTGTACGCATTCATACAAGCGGCGCGCTGATAGACCTGGGGTAACAATCCACCAACCCGACGCCAGGATCGAGCGATTGGAGATGGCAGCGAGTATAGGCGAACAATTGCGACTCGCACGCGAGGAGCGAGGCATTGGCCTGCGCGAGATCTGCGAACAAACGCGGATCTCGGTCCATTATCTTGAAGCCATCGAGGCCAACGACTACAAGCGTCTGCCCGGTGGTGTATTTAATCGCAGTTTTATAAAAGCCTACGCCAAATGTGTGGGCTACGACGAAGGCGAAGCGATCGAGGGTTACACGCGGTATTTGCGCGAACACGGCGAGTCGTCTGACGACGTCAACACGCATCCACATCATTCAAAAGTTTACACGGACACGCCGGCCACTCGTTCTCCTGTGCTGACCGTCGTGCTGGCCATTTTAATTTTGGCAATTCTGACCGCCGCCGCACTCGCCGCGCTTTACTGGTTCCAGCACCGCGCCGAGTTAACTCCGGAGAAGTCTCACACGCGGATCGCCCTAAGCCAAAATCGATCACCTATGTATAATGAACTCACATCGACAACGATTGAAACAGGGTTACGAGACGCTGACCACGAAGAATTGTTTTAGCCACAAAAAGTACAGAAGACACAAAATAGGAGACCTGTTTGTGCTGATGTGCCTTTTTGTGGCTGATTCATCTGAGGAGTTTTTGACCCAGACATGATCACATCTGATATTTACGAAGGACTGACCTTCGACGACGTACTTTTAATACCAGATCGTTCCGACGTTCTACCCTCCCAAACTGACACCGCCACTCGTTTCACGCGAAACATTCGTTTACAGATTCCACTCTGCTCGGCCGCCATGGACACAGTGACCGAAGCGGCGCTGGCAATCGCACTCGCACAGCAGGGCGGCATCGGCGTCATTCATAAAAACATGAGCGTCGAACGACAAGCGGAGGAAGTCGATAAAGTAAAACGTTCCGAGTCGGGAATGATTGTCGATCCCGTGACGATCCGTCCGGATCGTCCGGTGCGTGAAGCGCTACAAGTGATGGAGCGTTTTCACATCAGCGGCGTGCCGGTTGTAGATGAAGATGGCCACCTCGTTGGCATCATCACCAATCGCGACTTGCGTTTTGAAACGCGCTTCGACATTCCCGTCACCGAAGTAATGACGAAGCAGCCGCTCGTCACCGTTCCCGTCGGTACGACGCTGGAACAGGCCAAGACCGTTTTACAAAAACATCGCATCGAGAAGCTGCTGGTCGTTGATGAGGACAAACATATAAAAGGACTCATCACCGTCAAGGACATTCAGAAGGCCATCAAGTATCCGTCCGCTGCAAAAGACAATCTCGGCCGTCTCCGTGTCGCCGCAGCGATCGGCGCGACGGGCGACTACCGCGAACGTGCCGACGAGCTCGTCAAAGCACGGGTCGATTGTCTCGTGATCGATACGGCGCATGGCCACTCGTCGCGTGTGATCGACGCGGTCAAAGAAATCAAGAAGCGTCATGCGGACACGGATCTGATTGCAGGAAACGTCGGCACGACCGCGGGTGCACAGGAACTGGTCGATGCGGGAGTCGATGCGATCAAAGTCGGGATTGGTCCGGGATCGATCTGTACGACGCGAGTTGTTACTGGCGCGGGAGTCCCGCAGATCACTGCGATCTCGAGTTGCGTTAAAGCGGCCGGTGCGAAGAATATTCCGGTGATCTCCGATGGTGGCGTGAAGTTCTCAGGCGACGTTGCGAAGGCGATCGCAGCCGGCGCGGACGTGGTGATGATTGGCTCGCTGTTTGCCGGAACAGAAGAAGCGCCCGGTGAAGTAATTCTGTTTCAGGGACGCTCGTTCAAAACGTATCGCGGCATGGGATCAATCGGCGCGATGCGTGAAGGCTCTCGCGATCGTTACGCTCAGGACATGACTGAGAGCGAGTCGAAACTCGTTCCGGAAGGAATCGAAGGCCGTGTGCCTTATAAAGGCACGTTGGCCGATATGGTTACGCAGCTCGTCGGCGGCCTGCGCTCCGGAATGGGATACACGGGCTGCCGCACGATCGCGGAGTTTCAGGAGCGCACGCGCTTCCTCCGCATCACCTCAGCAGGGCTCAAGGAATCTCACGTACACGACGTGATCATCACGAAGGAAGCGCCCAATTACCGGTTAGAGTAACCGGCATTTATGCGCGCCTAAAAAAGGTATCGAAGCTGAAACTGCCCGATACGACCGCCATTCACATTTCCGATCAGCAGGTTCCCCGAGTTGAAACGAAAATCATTGAACGTCGGGTCCGTCACATCACCCGTGCCCGGACCAAACTGCGGTGTATTGAATGCGTTGAAGTAATCAAATCGAACCTGAAGCCGATCGCTCTCGAACGGAGTGAATTTCAGGTCAACTGATTTCGTCAAACTCAGATCCAATCGATTCTGCTTTGGACCACGCAGTATATTTCGGCCGGCGATGCCGGTCCTGATTGCTTCGCTCACCAGAAAACGAACGTCGCCCGGATTTACCGGATTTCCGTTTACATCTGAGAATCCGGTCCGCGAATTCACACCTGAAATAGAGTTCGAGAACCCGACTGAGGTCGCCGGCGCGTTTGGATTGCTAATCGCCGGACGATCGTTGAAAGCGCTGCCATCGCCGTTGAGATCGATCCCACCAACGAACGGCGTTTGCACGTTTCCGGATTGCAACCGATACGTGCCCGCAACCGAATAGCCGCCAAACACGTTGTGCATGAGTCCCGATCTACCGAGACTCGGCAAATCGTAAATGAACGTCGCCACAAATCGATGCGGTGCATCAAACGACGCCAAACTACGATCGATGCGGCGATTGTTTGGATCAGAGCCCACGCTTGTGCCGCCCGTCGTTGTAAACACTTCACTGTTCACGTTGTCGATCGCTTTCGAGAAGGTGTAAGCAAACCGCAGCAACAGTCCACTACTAATTCCTCGATCGAGTCGTGCTTGCAGCGAGTTGTAACTCGAGTCACCACCGTTCGTGCGCGCGATGACGGAGCCACGATTCGGAAACTGCCTGACAAGCGTGTCAAAACCACCAATTCCCGGATTCAACTGGTCGTTGATGAAGAGCCGTGTTCCGCGTGACCCGACATACGCGACGTCGCCGATGAACTTGAACGGCAATTCGCGCTGAATACCGAAGTTGTAAACATATGTCTGTGGATTCACGAGGTTCGTCGGAATCGTGTTGATAGTCGCAAACGGATCGGGTGTACCTGACTTCGGGAACGATCCGGTTCCGAATTTCGCGATGCCGCGCGGATCAGTATTCGCAGGCAATGAAGCGCCGAACTCAGTCACGCCAAATGAATTCGGAACACTGGCGGCTGTGTTCGCAAGAATGTTGTTGAAGAAAAAATCATAGTTGACGGCAAAGCCGCCGCGAATCACGGTCTTGTTCTCACCCAGGAACGACTTCCAGAAGTCCGGCGAGTACGCGAAGCTGAAACGCGGCGCGAAGTTGTTGTTATCACGCTGCTGGCGCGCGACAGTCTCCACCGGCTGATCGAAACCAGCGAAGGCGGGAAATGAAATTGCGTTGAAGGGTGTGCCGTAATTCTCGTAGCGAAGGCCCAGCGACAAAGTCAGATTAGGTTTGACTCGCCATGAATCTTCGACGAAATAGTTCTGGTAAAAAGCATTCGGAAAGATCACCGGACTGCCGAACTGAATACTCGCGCCACCCTGATCACGACCTGAAAACTGATCCACGAAGTTGCCGAAAGCGTTGAAACCACCACCGCCCGCAAACGTCAACACGCCGCGCGAGTTAAAAGGTATCGCTTGCGACGCGCGTTGAATATTCAAGTCGGCGCCAAAGCGAAACGTGTGGTTACCCGCCGTGTACGAGAGCGTGTCCTGTATCTGATAGTTGTTGAACAGACGGCCCTGCGGGAAGCCCGCGGGCAAGCCTACGGACGTGATTCCCTGGCCCAGCCCCGCGCCGGTGAAGGCGAAGACCGGTCCTGACGAGGCGACCGCGGGATCACGCGCGTCAAAAGTTACGTCAAATCGTCCATAACCGAAGCGCGCTTCGTTCACGAGACGCGAAGAGATGTTGCGCGTGTAATTGAAATAGAAATTTTGAACGAGACTCGGCACATCAACTTCAAATCCGGGAAAGGGCGAGCCACCCGAGGCCACAGTGGGGAACTGATTGTTGAATGACTGTCGATCGTAAACGTAGCGAAATGAGAGACTGTCTTTCTGTGTCGGCGTCCAATCAACGCGCGTAAGAAACTGATCGTCAGTCACCGGCTGCGTGCTGCTGATCGTCGTCTCACCAAAATCGATATTGGGTCGTGAGCCGCCGAGAGCGACGGTTGAGATCTCACGCTGCCCGCGTAGATTTCCAACGATCTCCAAATAGCGATCGAGATCTGGGTTCGTGCCGGCCGGAAACAGCGAGCGAAGCTGAGCGAAGCCCTCCGCTGTTGGCACACGAACCGTTGCGTCAGTGCCTGAGCGAAACAGATCGCGCTGGTAAGTGCCAAAGAAGAAAAGTTTGTCCTTCTTTATTGGACCACCAAGCGAAAAACCGAAGGTGTTCTCAGTCACGACCGGCTTTTTCGTTCCGTCGGCCCTTTGACTGGCCGTCAGCGAATTGAGAGCGCTGTTATTGATCACATCGTAGACTGAGCCGTGGAACTCGTTCGTGCCGCTGCGCGTCACCACGTTCACAACTGCGCCGCCCGCACGTCCAAACTCCGCTGAATAGTCTGATTGAAGCACCGCGACCTGGCTGTAACCTTCGCGCAGGACGGGAATGTAAGACTGTCCGGCGACTGCGTTGTCGTTGTTGTCGAGCCCGTCAATCAGTTGATTGTTTGCCCGCGCTCGCAGCCCGTTAACGGAAAACTCATTTCCCTGTACGAAGCCGCCGGCGAGTGGACCAGGATCGACAACGCCGGGCAGAGTGAACACGATGCTCGCCGGATTCAGAGCGGGAGTCGGCAAGTCGGTGATTTCACGCTTGCTAAGCGTGTTGACGCGCGCACCATCCTGCGACTGAAGGATGACATCGCTGCCGGTGTTAACCACAACCATTTCCGTCTGTGTTCCGATTTCAAGTAGAAAATTGGCTGTAGTGGTCTGGGCCGCGGCGATCATCAGACCGTCGCGGGTAATGGTTTTAAATCCAGGCTGACTGATCTGGATTCTGTAGGCGCCGGGATCGATCGCGTCGAAGCGAAAGCTGCCGTCGTCAGTTGATACCGTCTCACGCGTAACGCCTGTGGCCGCGTTTGTGATTTTTACCACGGCGCCGGAAACGAGCGCACCGTTTTGGTCGCTGACGTTTCCGACGAAAAATCCTTTGCTGGTTTGTGCAAAAGCGCTGCTGGTGAGAGCCAGAAACATCGCAGTGATGGCTGTAAGTTTAATTCTCGTCACAACAAAACTCCTTAAAAAGAAAAATGGGGGAGATGCGATGGAAATTTAAGTGGGGCGGGCCCATAACGTGTTCGACGACTCCTGGAGTGCAGTGGCCTTGGCCCGCGTTGCCCCCGCACTGCGTGCCCGTGCTGCACTCCAGAGAGTCACTCGAACGTCACGGCTAATTGCTGGCCAGGATCGTGACAGTTGCTCCCGGTCCTTGCATGGCCGCGATTCGGTTATTGTTCTGAGCCTTGCGCACGAGCTCGCGTTCAGCTCGCGACTGCGGCAGCTCGCGCCCCGTTAGACCACCCGCGGGCCAAACTTCCGAAAGAAAGTACTCGTCTCCATACCGGTGAAACACAAGCGAACCCTTGCTCAACGCATTGACCCTGACGGTCGGAATCGTCAAACGATTTATCTTCATGTGCCCATCCGTGCTCGAGATCTGCATGATCAGATCTCCGTTACCCTGTTGAGCACGGCTGATCCAGTACTCGCCGGCCGGAAGCTTCTTCTCGGCCACGGAAAAATCAAACGGAATGTTTGCGGTTAATCTGTATACGAGGGATTGCGCGTTTGCTGGTGCACTTGCAGCGATGAACATCATCACCAGCAAACCAACGCTTGCCAATCCCTTTTCAATTACTCTCTTCATTACAACTCTCCTCTTACTCTCGTTGAAGTCTTTTCGTTTCAGGCCGTAAGTTTGGCGAGCGTCCTCTCCTGCAACGCAGCGCGGATGCGAGCCAAGTGGTGATAGCTGTGTCGCACAGCGTGATCCTCGAGCAGGAACTGGCACGTCAGCGGTGCATGCGAGTTGAGCGATACTGACGCCGCCTGATCGAGCTCAGCGTCAGTAAGCGCTCGGATCGCAACCGCCGCTGCAGTGCTGTTCTGCACCAGTAATTCGATCGTTTCCTCCTTAGTGACGCCATCGAATTTTTTCGCGTGTTCGGCGTTCATCTTATTAACGACATCCGGAGTTACACCCTCGATCGACTGGCCGCTCCCCAGCGTCTGGGCCAACTGGATCTCGATCGGATAGACACTCGCGACGTGATGGATGATCACACCAATCTTTCGACCATCACCGGGAACGCGACTCTGCCACTCGAATTCCGTGAGCGAGTTCGCAAGTGCCTCAAGCGCAATTGCGCCCAGCTCGAGTCGACGTGCCAGTTCGTAACTACGTTTACTCATCTTTATCCTCCTTAGTTGATCGCGCGCGGTTCGCCGAAGATAAAGTCATCCATCATCACGACGTCTTCTTTTTCAGAATCATTCGGCCCCGGTGCAACATCACCGCTTGTGATTCGTACTCGTGCGATGCGCGCGTCAGGAAAAACAATTCCGAAGAAAGAGAACCCTCCATCGCCCGGCGATGCCGGTACGAAACTGCTGAACAACAATTGGCCGTCGGTTCCGTAGTACTCGATCAGTGTGCTCGCGTTTCGATTACCCCGTTTTCTTGCCGGACCACTTCCGTTTGGTTGGTCCACATCGGTGAACACTGACCCGAAACCATTGACGGTCGCTGGACCACCGCCGCCGGGAACGAAGAAGGTGACGTCGGTAATCTTTCCGCCGACCGCGCTGAACAGGCGTGACGCACTGAACGCCCGAAAGCTCGTCTTGTATGTCGGGTTATTGAAGAAACCGGCGAGACCTCCGGGCGGAACATCAGTACCGGCAGGAGCTTGTATGAACCCGATACCATCCGGAGTTGTGAATAGCGCACCACGGGTGACCTGAAAACCTGTAAAAGGATTTCCAACGACGGCAGTGGCTTCGTTGGCGGGATTGCCTCCGTCCCAGTTAATTTCGCGACGGCCGTTGGGCACGCTGACCGCTGCGCGATACTCATCGACCGAGCCTTGAATCGAAAGCGCAGTCGGTCCGGCAGACTGAAAGACCGAAACCGGATCGGAAATTTCGGCGACCGCCGAAAGCTGTTGTAAGTCATCCTGTGCATCGGCAAACCGTGGCAGGACCACCAATGCCGTGAACAGACCCAGAACAAGTGCGATTGCAAACAAATTTCTTTTCATAATGTCCTTTCTAAGTTTCTTGAATCGGACGTGAGAATAGAGATCACGCGAATCGCAGTCATAAACTTGCGGTAATTAAGAAGTAACGTTTTGGAAAGAAGACATGTGAAGCGCCCAACACTTTCCTCTGGGCTTTTTGCCTTTTTTCGGCTGATTTCTTGCTTAATTTGCGATCTATCCAGCAGAAGAGGACAATGGTCCGCCCAATGTGAGCTCGATCGTGAACGATAAGCACATAGTGTTCGATCGCTTTTCCCTTGATCTCGTGAACGAGTGTCTCTGGCGAGGTTCAGAAGAGATCAAAATCAGGCCCAAGGCTTTCGCGGTACTCAATTATCTTCTGAATCGTTCCGGACAACTCGTTACCAAACAGGAATTGCTGAACGCTGTCTGGCCGGAAACTTTCGTCAGCGATGCGGTGTTGAAAGTCACCGTGCGGCAATTAAGAGAGGCGCTCGAGGACGATTCAAAGTGTCCCCGCTTCATTGAAACCTCACACCGGCGCGGCTATCGCTTCATCGGCGAAATCGCAGAGCAAAAACAGACGGCGAAGCTTGATCACTCGTTCGACGACGGCACTGCTTCGGGCGCGTTCTTCGTTTACACCGGCGTGGTTGGACGCGAACAGGCGTCAGCGCGACTGCATCGCTGGTTGCGAAGAATGCTGCGTGGAGAGCGTCAAATCGGTTTCGTGACCGGCGAGGCAGGCATTGGAAAAACTGCGCTCGTCGACGCGTTCGCACGAACGATCCCTGCTGACGGCTCGATTCGCGTCGGACGAGGACAATGTTTAGAACAGTATGGTACTGGTGAAGCGTACCTGCCGGTTCTTGAAGCCATCGGACGCTTGTGCCGGGAACAGCGAGAGGTTGCGGACGTAGTGCGCGCTCATGCACCGATGTGGCTGTTGCAAATGCCTTCTCTGCTGAGCGCATCAGAGCGCGAGCGGTTGAGCAGAGAAGTCTCTGGCGCCACGCGCGAACGAATGCTGCGTGAGATGGGCGAGGCTTTGGATGCGCTCACGGCCGACGTTCCCCTCGTCCTGATTCTGGAAGACCTCCACTGGAGCGATTACTCGACCCTCGATCTGATCTCGTATCTCGCCACGCGACGGCAACGCGCTCATCTGATGTTGATCGGTACCTTTCGAAACGTTGAGCTCGTCGTCAGTGGTCATCCACTGAAAGCAGTTAAACAAGAGTTGCTGGCGAAGCAGTTATGTAAAGAGTTGCCGCTTGAATACCTGACTGAGGCTGCCGTCTCGGACTACCTGAGCGTTACGTTTCCCCTTAATCGATTTCCTCCGGGTCTCGCGCGATTGATCCATCAACGGACGGACGGCAATCCGCTGTTCATGGTGAATACGGTTAACTACCTACTCGAAGTCGGCCTGATCGTTCTGCGAGAGAACACCTGGGAACCTCGCGTCGATATCTCGAACGTCGAGCTCGGAGTTCCGGACAACATCAAGCAGATGATCGAGCGTCACGTGGACCATCTTGACACGGAGACGCAGAGAACCCTTGAAGCGGCGAGTGTGGCGGGTCTCGAGTTTTCAACGCCCGCGCTCGCTGCTGGACTGGAAGAGGATCCGCGCGCGGTGGAGACACGCTGCAACGAGCTCGCTCGCCAGCGGCAATACATTCACGAATGTGGAGTGCACGATTTACCGAACGGCGAAGTAGTGACGCGATTTGGCTTCATACACGCTTTGTACCAGAACGTTTTGTACGATCGTCTGCCTGAATCGCGCCGTGTGAAGCTGCACCGGCTGATCGCTGAACGTGGGGAGCAGGTTTATGGTAAACGCGCCGTCGAGATCTCGGCTGAACTTGCGATGCACTTTGAGCGAGGTCGCGACTACAAACGTGCGGCCTACTACTTCAAAACCGGAGCGAACAATGCGATCCGGCGGTTTGCGTTTCAGGAGGCAGTGGACCTCGCGCGCCGCGGCATCGAGTTGATCGAAAAGCTGCCTGCCACACGCGAAATCGTAAACGAGGCACTCTGTTTACATCTCACGCTCGGCGTTCCGTTGATCGCGACCGAGGGCTATGCGTCTCCAAACGTCGGCAAGGTCTACACGAAAGCGCGTGAGTTGTACGAACAGTTGGGAGATTCGCCTGACGTTTCCGAGGTGCTTTGGGGGTTGTGGACATTCCATACTTTGAGCGCAGATCTTGAGACAGCTCGCGACATCGCCGAAGAATTTCTGCGACTGTCTGAGCAACTGGCGTATCCGGGACTCGCGATGCGTGGCCACTGGGCGATGGAGATCACGTTCACTCATCAGGGTAATTTCGAGCTGGCGTTGGCGCATTATGAGAAGGCGCTCGCGCTTTACGATCCCGTTCAACATCGCGATGACTCGTTTCTATATGCGCTGAATCCCGGTGTTGCCATGCCTTGCTTCGCTGCCTGGGCGCTTTGGTTTCTGGGCCAAAGTGATGAGGCTGTGAATCGTATGAATGAAGCCGTGGCACTGGCAGGAGAGTTGTCAGAGCCGCAGGGACTCGCGCACGCAGGCTTGTTTGCAAGCGTTCTTCATCAGCTTCGTCGCGATCACCGTATGGTCCAGGAGTATACCGAGGGCGTAATCGAGATTTCAGATACACACGGTCTCGCGTTGTATGGCGCGATGGCGAGCGTCATGAAAGGTTGGACGCTCAGTGAAGAGGGACGTGAGCAGGAGGGTATCGATCAGATGCGCGAGGGACTCGCTGCGCTCGAGGCAACGGCGACGAGCCTTGTTCGTCCTTACTTCTTAGCTTTACAGGCGGAGGTGCTGTTAAAGCTTGGTCGAAACGACGAAGCGTGGGATCTGCTTGAAGAAGCGACGACGATGGTGGATAGCAATGGCGAGAGGTTCTACGAAGCTGAGTTGTATCGACTCAAAGGCGAGTTGTTGTTGAAGAAAAGTGAGTTAGCGAATGCGAAAAATTGTCTCGAGCGGTCGCTTGAGATAGCGAAGTCGCAAAAGGCGATCTCGTTGCAGTTCCGGACCGAGATGAGTCTTGCGAAACTCTCATTGCTGTAAGTGTGCTGTCTTTCTGTAAGCTGCGATGAACAAAGTGAGCAAAACCAAATCCAGTCCGGCCGGTATGAAGATTGTCGGCGACACACGACCCTGAAGATAGAGGACGACCACCGCGATCGGAAAACCGATCTTTTCGAGCATCGCCGGGATCATCATGGGCCGGTACCTCACGGGATCTCGCGACAACACCAGAAACAGCACCTGCCACGCAACCGCGACACAGATGAACCCATAAAAGTATTCCGGATGAGTGATCGGCGGTGGCGTATCTTTCCCGATTCTCTGTTCCAGAAAAAACTGCGGCACGAGCACGATCAGCCCGTAGATCCCTGCAACCAGAAACACAATCCTCGCAAACCTCATCGCAGAATGCTTTACCATCCTTCTCGTTTTTCAACAATCCATAACATTATTCCCCGCATACGGTTCGGAGTTCAGAATTAAAGCATCAGCTTCCTCGATCAAACCGCAATGTACGGTTGAACTCAAAACTCGGTTCCAAGTTGTGCTTGATGCTCTTCGCCTGTACTGTGTTTCAGTGCCCCTTTGTGGCTGATTAATCCGACAATTGTCCGTTTTTGGCGCCAACGCACGAGCATGATGCCGCGCACTAATGTTAAATGCGCACGGCACCTCGATTGCCGTTACTCACTTGAGATTAATGTCCCCTCGTAAGGCAATCCTGATTTCGAATCCGAAGACTGGTCGCTACGCAGCACGCCGGCGGCCTGTTGAAGATCTCGCCGCAAGTCTCGAGTCACTCGGCGTTAAAGTTGATTTGCGCTTAACGCATGCTCCCGGTGATGCTACGGAGTTCGCGGCGCGTGCCGCTCGTAACGGCAGTTCTGACGTGATCGTGGCCGGCGGCGACGGTACGATCAACGAAGCCATTCAGGGTCTCGCGGGCACGCAGGCACGTCTCGCAATCATTCCGCGCGGTACGGCAAACGTGCTCGCGCGTGAGCTCGGTCTGCCGCTCGACGACGAGCAAGCCATGAAGGTCGTAGCGGAGGGTAAGTCGCGACAGATCTATCTCGGCCTGGCGATCGACGAGACGACGCAAGTTAGTCGACATTTTGTGTTGATGGCGGGTATCGGACTTGACGCAGCAGTCGTCAGGCGCGTCCAACCGTCGCTGAAAAAGCGAATCGGCAAAGGCGCGTTCTGGATTTCCGGATTGAGTCATCTCGCTGACTGGAACCCGCGGCCATTCACACTCGAAATTAACGATCAAAAATACACGTCGACGTTTGCCGCGATCGGAAAAGCAGCAAAGTACGGCGGCGACCTGGCGATAACGCCGGGCGCGCGTCTCGACAAACCTGAGTTTGAGATTTGTATTATCCAGACACAAAGCCGGCTGCGTTACCTGCGTCTGCTTTCACACGCGATGCGGACCGGCATGCCTCGCAACTCACCGGAAGTGCAGTTTGTAACCGCCGTCAGCGCGAGGGCCGACGGAGATGCGGCAGTACAGGTTGATGGTGAATTAATCGGACACCTGCCGATGCGCTTTGAGATCGCTTCGCATTCCCTGAACGTGATCGTCCCTTAAATCCGTTTTATCCGCGGCTCATTTCCCACTCAGCCACGCGGCGCGCAACGCCTTCTGCTCCGCTGTCGCATCCGGTTTTTCTTCGATTCTGTAATCAAACCTCTCAGGTTGCCGCAGCACGATGCTCGTGTTTATCGTTCGTCGATCTCGTTTGACTGTGACGGGGATCGACTCGCCCGGCCTGAAACGCGCGAGCGCCCGCCGCCACTCCCGCCTCACTGCTTTTCCGCCAAGTGAAACTATCTCATCGTTCGCTTGCAAACCCGCATCTTCGGCAGGCGAGTTGTTGCGCACGTTCTCAATCTTCACTGCGCGCGAATTTTCAAACTCGAGCGACAGTCCGGCATCGAATGGCTCTTCTGACTGCGTCTTCACCAAACGCAAACCGACATAAGCAAAGGCCTCGTCATAAGGCAATATCTCCACGTCGCGAATGTGTCGTTTGAAGAAATCACTAAAGTCGAGGCCGGTGCGACGCGAAATGATTCGTTCGAGATCCTCCGGTTGGTAACCGCGACCGCGCAGGTAGTAGCTGCTGTTCGGGCTCTTCAAATAGAACTCCTCATACATGTCGCGCATGACGTCGTCGAGCGACGACTTTCCTTTAGTTCGCCCGCGCACCAACAGGTCTATCACCATACCGATGAGCTCGCCTTTCGGGTAATAGCTGATCGCAGTATTTTCGAGGTTGACAAGCTGCGCGTGCGGCGCGTCGTCGATAAACGGAGCCGAGAGTGACGACTCTTCAGCACTCATCAACCGGCTTCCCGGCGCGCTCTCGATGCGGTCGATCGTTTCTGCTTTCCGATTGAGAAACTTCTTAGCGTCCCAGAGACCGGCACGTGTCAACATCAGGCGGCCGTAATAATTTGTGAAGCCTTCCGCGATCCAAAGACTGCGCGTTGCTAACGGGCGCGTGAAGTCCATTGGTCCAAGTTCCTGCGGACGGAGTCGCTTCACGTTCC
>DAIOGT010000096.1:0-16636 GCA_036745095.1 Pyrinomonadaceae bacterium | reverse complement strand
TCGCGCTCTTCAATCTAAATAAGTATTCGGAAGCGCAAAAAGAGTTCACCGCGGCGCTGCTTATAAACGAGGCCTCCGGGCCGGCCCATGTCTACCGTGGCCGCGCCTTGATTGGCTTGAAGCGGTTTGATGAAGCGGCAAAAGATCTAAAGCGTGCGATCGAGATCGGTGGTGAGGATGTAAAGCTGGCCCATCGCTACCTCGCGGGTATCTACGTCGAGAAGGGCAACAACGCGGAAGCCGTAAAGCAACTGGAGTTGTATCTCACACTGTCCCCTTCCTCGAAAGAAACCGATCAGATCAAGAATTTGATCAAAGAGTTGAACAAGAAATCCCGCCGCGAATAGCGACGCACGGGCAAAAAAGATCTATTGACACGCTCGTGATTCCATGCATAATGCGGCGTGTAACTTACTCAAGACGGTATTGCAAATGTCATCCTCTCCAGTCACTCCTCTTCGGTTGGTTCTTCCGTTAACAGTTAATGGTTTGCTGCGCGATCGAGAGGGGTGTTGTTGTACGTTTTTGCGAGAAACTTAGACGACAGCGTCCATTGCCTGAAGTTGCGGCAATGGATTTTTTTTGACAGGTAGTTACAAACCTTAATCCCGACTTTCCCGAGGCGCGGCCCACGAATTTGCGCATCTCAGGAAAGAAACCTCCCGCTAAAAATTGCTTCTGTACTGTGTCGGTCCAACTGTGATCGATCGGGGAGTTTACTGCGAGTAAAACGTAAAATGTCTACCTCTGCACTGAACAACCTGGACGCCAAGCGCCCCTTCTCTTTGATTGCACAATTCGCACGAGACTTTCTTCGTCTCTATACCGGAAGCTGTATCGCGGTTGGGATTCTGATGGTGCTCTCGGTTCTACTCCAGTTGCCGATTCCAATCCTCACAATGTATGTCATCGATCACACGGTTGCCGCGCGCAATTTCGATCTGCTTGCGCAAGTGACTCTGCTGCTTGCAGGACTTGTGATCGCGAAACACGTGTTCAGCTATTTCAACGAAAACCTCACGTTGCGTCTGAAAGAGAACATTATTCTCGAGATTCAAAAACGACTCGTAAGCACGATTCAACGTCTGCCTTTATCGTTCTTTTCAGGAAAACACTCCACCTACCTCCAAAGCCGGGTGATGAACGACTCGCGCGCAATCGAAGGTGCGCTGGTCCGAACCCTGGTGTCCATCGCGGTCGACGGATTGACGTTCATAGTCGGAATCACGCTGATTATGTACATCCGTTACGAGCTGGGATTATTGCTCTTCGTGTTTCTCATGCCGTTCGCATACATCCGTTATTACGCGAACGAGAAGATGCGGATCCTGAGTCGTGACATGCAGGAAGCAACTGCCGTTTCCTCGGCCGTCATCAGTGAGAGCTTTGCGGGCATTCGCACGATCAAAGCGTACTTGCGCGAGGACTTTCAGGAAGATGTTGTTACCGGACAACTCAAGGGATTGCGCGACATTTACATTAAGACAAACTGGTTCGGCGTGCTCAGCACCGTCGGCACGAGTTTTCTCACGTCGCTCAGCATTACGTTCGTACTTTGGTACGGCTGCCGCTCTGTCATGACCGGACACATGACGCTGGGCCAGGTCTTCGCGGTGCTCGCTTTTCTCAGTTTCCTGTACGGCCCGGTGAATAGTTTCGTGGCCGCAAACCTGCGCATCCAGCAATCAGCAGCCGCGATCCAGCGGATTTACGAATTTCTCAAAGAGCCGAAAGAACGTAGTGACGGAAAACGTCTGGATAAAGTGAAAGGCCAGATTGAATTTCGCGATGTGTCGTTTGCTTACGACGGCATCAACAACGTGCTCGATAACGTGAGCTTCAATATCGAGCCCGGAAAAGCACTCGCGCTCGTGGGTCGCACCGGCGCCGGTAAAAGCACGCTCGTAAATCTCCTGCTTGGCTTTTACAGCCCGCAAAAAGGCGCTGTACTGCTCGACGGTCACAACATCAACGATTTGTCACTCGAAACGGTACGTGAATCGATAGGCGTCGTCGATCAACAGACCTTCCTCTTCAGCGGCACAATTCTTGAAAACATTCGTTTCGGCAAACCCGAGGCGAGCTTTGAAGAAGTCGTTGCCGCCAGTAAGCAGTCGTACGCTGACGAGTTCATCGAGCGGCTGCCGGAGGGTTATCAAACGCGAGTTGGCGAGCGCGGAGTGCGACTTTCCGGTGGGCAGTGCCAACGAATCGCGCTCGCACGAATGTTTTTGAAGAACCCCCAGATACTGATTCTGGACGAGGCAGTTTCTGCCATCGACTCCGAATCCGAGCGTTACATCCAGCGCGCGCTCGTTCCCCTGATCTCAACGCGCACGACGATTGTGATCGCTCACCGTTTGTCCTCACTCCTGCTAGCCGATCATGTAATCGTGATCGAGCAAGGAAGAGTCGTCGAGCAGGGGTTCCACCAGAACCTCATGCAGGCCGATGGGCCATATGCGAATCTCTTCCACGAACAATTCAAAGCCCAGCTGAAAAGGAACGATGCTGAAACTCCCACGGTTGCAGTCGCGTGATTGGAGGTTTTATGGAGAGAGTAGTGGTGCCACCGCGGATCAGGGTGTGGGCCAAAGACGGCTGGTATATCTATTTTGACCCGTACAATTTTGTGTGGGTGCGTGTTAACGAGAGTGGTCGCTTATTGCTGGAACTGTTTCGCAAGTACATGACCACGTCGCAGGTGGTTGAATACGTTGCGAACAAGTTCAACCTGCCGCGTGAGAAGGCTGAAGAAGGAGTTAAAACCTTTATTGGCAGCGTGGTCAACGCCGGCTTTCTCCATCTCAACGATTATCGCGAACGCGATCGCTACATCTTCCCGCAGCTCGACTTCCCTCACGATATCTACGTGCACCTCACGAATAACTGCAATCTGAAGTGCCCGTATTGTTACAACAAGACCGACCGCGAAACCAAGATCAAACTGGAAAAAGTCGGCATGGTTGCGCCGACGATGAGCACCGATGAGTTCAAGCGACTAATTGCGCGTCTCATCGAGTGTGGCGTGCATCGCATTCTCTTCACCGGGGGCGAGCCACTGATGCGACCGGATGCTCTGGAGCTGATTCAGTTTGCACGTTCACTAAGCGAAACGGTGAATCTCGAGCTGTTGACGAATGCGATTTTAATCACCGACGAAGTTGCCGAGGTCCTGTGCAAAAACATGTCGTCAGTAACCATCAGTCTCGACGGTCATGAAAAGCACATGCACGAGTACTACCGCGGCAAGAACACTTTCGAGCCTACCGTCCGCGGCATCAGGCGTCTGGTCGCAAAGAAAAAGGAGCTTGGTTTGGCCCAGCCCTACATCGCCATCGTGCCCGCCCTTACGGAACGCAACATCATCAACATGAAAGAGATCTTTGAATACAGTCTCGACGATCTGGGAGCGAATGGTCTGGCTCCAATCATCTTTCAAGCGGGCGACCACCAGGAAGTCAACATCTCTCAGATTCCGGCACTGGACGTTTACCTCGAGGCGATGGACCGCACAAGCGAGTATCTAAAGAGCCGTAACGTGCGAAACGGCAACACGGGTCCGGCGGACGCGCCTGCCATTGCCCCTCGCAATCACTGCGGTGTGGGCCATGGAGAGATCAGCATCGATCCCGGTGGATTTGTCTATCCATGCCAGTCACTGCATTTTGACGAGTTTATCTGTGGGAATGTGCGCGAATACGACATCAAAAAGATCTTTAGTGAATCGCCGGTGATGAAGCGCATGAGATCTACGACGGTTGACAGCGTCGCGGTTTGCACACACTGCGACCTGAAATACTTATGCAACTCCGGCTGTCGCGCAACTGCTTACAACGTCTATCGTGAGTTCAATGCGCATAACGAGATCTATTGCAATTATCTGGAGACGCTTGCAGTAGGAAGGATGTGGGGAACGAGTCACGTTTCCCTTTCGCCTAACTGACGTCTCGAAGTGATTTTATGCTCGGCCTTGTTCCCTCGCGTTGTGAGAGTTACGTACGGCGCGCTGGTATCACGGGAGCATAAAGAGTCTCAAGTTGAATAGCTTGAGATTTAATTCCGAAGAAAGGAGCGCGAAACAACTATGTTTGACCCTGAAGTTTACGGCGCAAATACCGTGGACGCTGCTGCTCTTCCGGCATGTGGATGCGCATGTGGCTGTTCGGGCGGCGCAGGCGGTGGCGGTGGCAGCGGCTCCGGCGCCGCGCAATAACCCTTAACCCGACTCATCTCCGTTTAGCGAGGTGACGGAGTGAGAATACCTTTCTTGTCTGCGTTGCATTTAGTTGTGCAGACAAGATTGCCCGAGGCAATTTTACAACCGCAGACACGATTAGAAATTGCCTCGGGCCTCTTCGCCCGCAAGTAAACTCGCGGGTTGCGCGCCTATTTTAGTTCACGCGCCACAAAAAGTCACAAAAAACACCGGGTGGTGGACTCCGGTGGCAGTAAGGAGAAGGAATGTTCAAGAAGTTTACGACCATCGCATTTACGGGAGCCATGGTTTTCGGTTTTACGACTGAACCAGTAAACACGGCTGCGCAGGACGTTCAAAAAGCAGCCGCTATCCATCTTCAAAACGGTCAGCTCTACCTCAACGGTGAGTTGATCCACAAAGGTTTTTCGGTAATGCAAACTCGTTTTGCTTACCTCTATTTCTATGTTCCAGAGCGCGGCCTATTCACAGTTTCGCACCAGGAGTTTGAAGGTGCGACGCAGCAGGGCACGTTCAACCGGCAAGAACTTTCTTTTGCCGTGAATGGGCTCGATCTCGTGCTCAAATCATCGTCGCAGATCCTCGCACACGAATTTTCACCGGCGTGGGTCAAGTTTGATCCGAGTTTCAAGCTGGATGTGAAGTCCGTGATGCTCGGTTACGGCGATAACGAAAAGGCACCATATGACTGGCCAGATCAACTTAGAAAGAATCAACAATAACGAATTTCGCCCTCATGTCGAGGCTGGTCCACTTATCGAGAGCTTGCTCTCTGACACAGTTGGATCTTTCGACCAGTACGTCCGGCTCGGCGGCTATGGTGTCGCGGGGCGCCTCGCACAGTCCGCTGATTTTGAACGCGCGATTCAGGAACTGGATGAGGCCGGACTGCGTGGCCGTGCCGGCGGTGGTTATCCAACGGCACACAAATGGTGGCTTGTCTCACGCCACGATGACGAAGAAAAGTATTTCATCTGTAATGCCAATGCTGGTCAGCCCGGCGGCTTCAAGGAACGATATCTCGTTAACGCAAACCCGCGCCGAATTGTTGAAGCCGTAGTTACTGGTGCTCTTGTCGTTGGCGCTCGAACTGCGTTCATTGCGCTCCCACCGCAGTTCTCCGCCGAAGCCCGCTTACTCGAAGACGCAATCGGGGAAGCAACCAACGCCGGTTTCATCGGGCAGGGCCGTCTCGAAGTTTTTGTGTACCGATCCCTGGGTGGATACATCATCGGCGAAGAAACGGCGCTGATGGAGCTCATTGAAGGCAAGATTGGTCGTCCACGCGCGAAGCCGCCGTTACCCACCGCGCGCGGAGTTTTTAGTAAACCAACAGCCGTCAGCAATCTCGAGACACTCCTGCACGCTCACTTCATCCTCAAAAACGGTGCACAGAAATTTCGTGAGTTGGGCCAACCGCACGCGCCCGGCACCCTCCTTTTTAGTTTAAGCGGGCACGTTAAGCGACCCGGACTCTACGAGTTGCCACTCGGCACAACTCTCCGCGAGATCATCTTCGATCATGGTCAGGGAATTCTCGACGACCGTCCGTTGAAAGCCGTCTTTCCCGGAGGCCTTAGCTCGCCTGTGCTGCGCCCTGAATCGCTCGACGTCGCGATGGATTTCGATTCATTGCGTGAGATCGATTCAGATCTCGGTTCAGGTTCGGTGATCGTTGTCGCAGAGCCCACCTGCATGGTCCAGGTCGCGGCGCAACTGAATGACTTTTTCTATTACGGCTCGTGCGGCAAGTGCCAGCCTTGTAAAGATGGAACCCAGAGGACGGCCGTGATGCTGCATAACCTCGAGCGCCTCGATGAAAAGTCTATCGATCGCTCGAACAAAGTTTTGCCTCCCTCACTCCGCAAGCGAACACTCAACGTAATCAATAATCCGATGGCCGGTGTCAGTTACACCGATACAGCCGAAGGGCTCGACAAAATCCGTCACCTCTCCGAGTTCTACAAGTACCGCGGCGACTGTCATCACAGCACCGAGGCCGCAAACTCGATTCAGGCTTTACTCAGGCTTTTCAAAAACGAGTTTGAAGATCATCGCATGAATACCATCTGCCAACATGAAGGACTGGTGACAGTATGAACCAGGAAGAACTTCGAGAACGTTTGCGGCCGGTTGTGGCGAACTATCCGCACGCGCAAACTGCCCTCGTCCCGGCCCTGCATGCGCTGCTTGAAACAAAAGAAACGATCGACGACGATGCGCTCGCGGTACTCGCCGAGCTCTGCGACGTTGACGCGCGATCGATCGTGGAACTTCTTGCTTATTATCCGATCTTTCAAAACGGACATTCGTCTCATACGGACGTGTGCTTTGGACTTCCCTGTTATCTCAACGGCGCTAAGGAAGTGTTTGAACAGATGAAAGTAAAATCAAACGGCAATGGATCGAGCCATTCGGTAAGTATCGCGTCGTGTCTCGGTCATTGTTATGCCGCTCCCGTAGTGCGACGGGAGGACGGAAGCTTGTGTCGAGCGGTTTTTTCGAAGTCAAACAATCAGACAGAAGCTGCGCATGGCTAACCTCTTACAAGACATTCGTTACGGAATACGACGGCTCCTCAAACAGCCCATCATTACCATCGTCGCCATAGTTTCCCTTGGCCTGGGAATCGGCGCCAACACCAGCATCTTCAGCGTTGTTAATGCGGTTCTATTGCGGCCGCTGCCTTATCTTGACTCCGAGCGACTGGTGTTCGTCTGGGAAACGAACTCACAGTCGATCGCCGCGTTGATGAATCTCCAGAACCACAACCAGGTCGCACCAGCAAACTACCTCGACTGGAGCAGACAGAACACATCGTTTGAGGGCATGGCGGCGATCAGGTTTCTCAACTTCAACCTCACCGGCAACGATCGTCCCGAACGTGTCCCGGGGGCGATAGTTACCCAGAATCTGTTTTCTCTTTTGGGCGTGAAGCCTGTGCTTGGAAGAACTTTTCTTCCGGAAGATTCACAGCCTGAGCGCGAGCGCGTCGTCGTTTTGAGTACAGGACTTTGGCAACGACGGTTTGGTGGCGATCAGCATGTAATTGGTCAGAAGCTGAGTCTGAATAACGAATCGTTTACCGTGATCGGTGTCATGCCGGCGGAGTTTCAGTATCCGGATGAAGCTGATCTCTGGGTGCTTTCTCGCCTGCCTGTGCCCGAGGCGCCGGGTGCGGCGAACGCCACTCTCCTCACTAACCGCCTCGCACACTACCTGTTCGTCCTCGGCCGGCTCAAGCCAGGCGTTACGATCCAGCAGGCGCAGGCAGAGATGACGAGGATTTCCGGCAATCTCCAAAGCCAATATCCAGAGACGAACACTGGCGCGGGCGCACGGGTTGTTTCAATGCACGAAGAAATTGTCGGCGACATAAAACCCGCGTTGAAAATACTGCTGGCCGTAGTCGGCTTTGTGCTGCTGATCGCGTGCGCCAACATAGCCAACCTGTTGCTTGCGCGTGCCAGTTCCCTGTCGAAGGAGATCGCTGTTCGAGTCGCACTCGGAGCCAGTCGTCTTCGCATCATTCGCCAGTTACTCACCGAAAGCACGTTGCTCGCCCTTGCGGGAGGCGCGCTCGGCCTTTTACTCGCGTACCAGGGAATCCGGATGCTCGTGGCCCTGAACCCCGGCGACATTCCCCGTGTCGAAGAGATCAATCTCGATTTAAACGTGCTGGGTTGGACCATCGCTTTATCTGTTCTGACCGGTGTGCTTTCGGGTCTGGCGCCTGCACTACAGGTCTCGAGGCCAAATGTGAACGAGACGTTACAGGAAGGCGGGCGCGGAGCCGATCCGGGGGCAACTCGACACCGCGTACGGAATTTACTCGTGATCTTAGAGGTGGCTATGTCGCTCGTGCTTTTGACCAGTGCGGGTTTGCTGATCAAGAGCTTTATAAATTTGCAGCGAGTCGACCCCGGATTCAATCCGGAAAATGTGTTAACGATGCGCGTCGCGTTGCCGCCTTACAAATACACGGCGGCAGATCAGATAAAAGGATTTACTACTGAGCTACTTCAACGTGTGAAAAATCTGCCGGGTGTTGAGTCAGCGGCAATCAGCACTGCGCTGCCATTGAGCACTGCTGAAGCGGCGTCGAGTTTCACAGTCGAGGGACAACCGCCGCCGTCTGATGGGAGTTTCCCGATCGCAAATTTTCGCACTGTCAGTCCCGAATACTTTCAGGTGCTTCACATCCCTGTTTTGAAGGGGCGCGTATTCACGGATGCAGATAGCGCGGACGTTCAGCCGGTAGCCATGATCAACCAGACGATGGCTCGGAACGTCTTTGGAACTCAGGACGCCGTTGGAAAGCGAATCTTTATCGGTGGCGATAAGAACGCAAACGAAATTATCGGCGTCGTCGGAGACGTCAGGCACACCAGTCTCGACGCTGAGCCGCAGCCGGAAATGTATGTGTCGTCTATGCAATCGCCTCCTGCTTTCTTCACGCTCGCAGTGCGAACAAAACTCGAACCGGCGAGTATGGTTGGTGCGGTTCGGAACGAGGTTTTCGCCATCGATAAGGACCAGCCCGTTTCTGCTGTAAAAACGATGTCTCAAATGCGATCCGAATCGGTGGCATCGCTCAGGTTCAACACCGTCGCGCTTTCGATCTTTGCCGGACTCGGGCTCATCCTCGCGGCTGTTGGGATCTATGGTGTCATGGCGTATTCCGTGGGCCAGCGTACCCACGAGATCGGAATTCGAATGGCGTTGGGAGCTCAGCCCGGTGCAGTCATGCGGCTGATGCTTGGACAAGGGATGCTGCTGGTGCTGATCGGTGTTGTGCTCGGGTTAGCAGCCTCGTTTGGGGTGACGCGGATCATGGCGAGCTTTCTCTACGGAGTGAGTGCCACGGATCCGGTTACGTTTATGTTTGTGGCAGTGGCGTTGTCGCTCGTTGCTTTGCTGGCTAACTACATTCCCGCCCGCCGCGCCACCAAAGTGGACCCACTTGTCGCTCTCCGTGAGGAGTAGTACGAGACGCAATCCTCATCGTCCTTCCCGGCTCTGTGAAACCTCTGCGTCATCGGTGTCCTCTGTGGTCAGTTACGTGAGAAAATCACCCCACACAGGCACTGAGGACGAAATTGGACAGAGAATCCGTTTATCATGAAAACTAAAACCCCCGAGCTGGCGGGACTTCTTGCGCGCGAACACGCCATACGCCAGGAAACTGAGATCCTGCGAGACGCGAACATCGCGTTGACCCAGAACCTCAGTCTGGAAACAGTTCTGGAAACGCTGCTCGATTTTCTCGGCAAGCTCGTTCCGTACGACAGCGCGAATGTGATGCTCCGTGATGCTGACTGGCGATTCGTGGTCAGCGCTCTCAGGCGTTACGAAGGCTACCAGAACGTCGAGTCGACTCGAGCCATCGTCTTCGACGGAAGACGTAATCCGCTTTTGTACCGCATCTGCACGACTCAACAGAGCCTTATCGTTCCCGATACGCTGAATGAGCCTCACTGGGAGTTTGTCGAGGGCGCAGACCACGTGCGTAACTGGATGGGTATACCGCTCGTAACCTCCGGCAATGTAATCGGTCTGTATTCGGTAGACAAAGTCGAGCCTGAGTTTTTCGAGCCGGAGCACGCGCGACTCGCGGAGACACTGGCAGCACGTGCCGCGACCGCGATCCAGAACGCCCAGTTATTTGAGCAAAGCCAGCGTTACGTCGCTGAGCTCGAAGAACGAATTGCGGAACGCAAGCGAGCTGAGATGGCTTTGCGCGAGAGTGAGGAACGGTATCGAGCGTTGTTTGAAAACGCCAAGGACGCGATCTACGTTCATGATCTCGAAGGAACCTACCTCAGCATCAATCGCGCTGCCGAAAAGCTTTCCGGATACTCGCGTGAAGAAATCATCGGGCATAACTTCAAGGAGTTTATTGCTCCGGAACAGGTCAAGTATGTGCGCGATAGTTTCTGGAAAAAATTGGCCCAGCTTGGCGAGACGACTTATGAAATCGAAGTCATAGCCAAGGACGGCCGTCGTGTGCCGATTGAAGTTAGCAGCCGCGCTATCTACGAAAACGGCGTGCTGGTCGGTGTGCAGGGCATGGCGCGCGACATCACCGAGCGGAAGCTGGCCCAGGACGCGCTGCAGATGTTTTCGCGCCATTTGATCGACGCCCAGGAGGATGAACGCCGGCGAATCGCACGTGAGCTGCACGATCAGATCGGTCAGATCCTCACCGCGGTCAAGATGAATCTTCACACCGTGCAGCAGTTCTGCCAGGCATCGGAAGCGGGCTCGTACGTTAAAGACAATATCGAAGCAGTTGACGAAGCTTTGCGGCTCGTGCGCGATCTATCGGTTGATTTGCGCCCACCGATCCTCGATGACCTGGGTTTAGCCACGGCTGTTCGCTGGTACGTCGATCGTTATACAAAACGCACGGGATTGAGTGTCGACGTTGAGATCGATTTGCCGGATGAGAATGAACGTTTCTCGCGCGAACTCGAAACGGCCTGTTTTCGCATCGCGCAAGAGGCGTTAACAAATATCGTGCGTCACGCAAAAGCTACCCAGGTGCTGGTTCGGCTCACGAGGGACGGAGACGTTTTGCTACTCATCGTAAAGGACGATGGCGTGGGCTTTGACGTTGAACGACTGCACCAGCCGGTACGGCGGGTGGCGACTCTCGGCCTCATCAGCATGCAGGAGCGCGCCCATGCCGCGGGGGGAACGATCGAGATCGAATCCGCGCCTTCTAAGGGAACCGAAATTCGTTTCACCCTGCCGCTTGATGCGCTGTCTTCAGGTTACACTCAAGGCAAACAAACTGGTCCATTTCCTTTTCCAGTGTTTTAAACGGAACGTATTGACTGCTGGGGCGCGGTTCGGAGTTGTTCGCGAACCAGTAATAGTTCTGTGCCGCGCGTAAGATGGCTGGATCGTACCCAAACAGCTCGACGATATCGATCTTCAAGGTTCTCATGACCCTGAGCCACTCCTCGTAAACAAAGTGCTGTGCCCTGGGCGACACTCGATGTATGCCGCTGTTGCGCGCGAGCCCGTGCTCACAAAATTCGAGATAAATGCGCGCCTGGATCAACGCCGCCAGTAACCCGCCGGTTTCGAGTTGCACGATGCGTGTGGGTACGGCCTCGGTGGCTCGAGAAACAAAGTTGTAAGGGTAGCCGAGGTAAGCGATCTCAATCGGACCGCATGGTCCAAAGCTCGAGGTAATGTCCCAGCTATGCGCGTCTACGCGAAAATCCGGCTTCGTTTTTAAATCGTTTATGATTGGACCAAATTCCTGGTCACCACCGGAAGCGCTGAGAAGTTTTATGCCGGACTTGTGTTTGAGTGGCCAACTATTTTGGAAAGGGTTACGACCCGAACAACCGACCACGTAATCACAACTTACCATCAGCTCCTCGAGTGACGAGACGCGAGTTACTTGCGAACTTAACACCGGACCGGTCAGCAGAACCTGACGCGGATCGTAATACAACACCTTCCTGCCCTCGCGGGACGCGAGATTTGCGAGCGCGCGCCCAATGCTTCCCAGACCGATGATGCCCAGTTGTTTGGGTTGCGAAACTCCGCGCGCAAGAAATTCGGTGTTGAACCTGTCGATCAGACACTGAGAGAAGATGGGACCACCCAGCTCCAGTTTCACGGCTGCCCTGGCCCACGAGATGATCGCAAACGGTGGCGGCTTCCGTTCAAACAGGAACATGCCGAGCGAAGTTTGTTCTACGCCGCACATTGCGTAGCGCTTGAGCAGCTCCGGTGGAGTCGTCGTGATGCAGAAGCCACCATCGTCGAGAACGAGTATGCGTTTGATATGCCGGCGCGCCAGTCTTTCAGCCGCGACTTGCCACAGCCTTTTGGTGTCCTCCTCAAAGTACTGATCGTATTTTCCAGGCTCAGGCGGCGTGGTCTCGACAACAGTGACTCCGAGTTCCCGTAGTGTTTCTATTACCAGAGGACTGTTTGAATAGACTTTCCCGAGCGCAAAGATGTTTTGCAGGCTTAGTCCCATCTCGGCAACCGTGTTGAAAAGATCAATGGTTTGCTCGAGCATGTGCTGAACAGCCACGAGCGCTGTGTCTTCGCCAAACTTAAAAGCCGCCGCTCCGGCACGGTCCGATAATGCGTGGGTTACTTCGAGAGGAAGTGATCGTGAGTATGGCATAACTAAACAACCACCGGTTGCGCCAACTCAGAAACTCTGGAGTCCGAAAATGTCTCGAACTGAGGAGAGAAGCTGCGGGTTCAGGCGTGGACCGGCGGCGCCTCTTGCTTTTGTCGTAATTGGATGTCAGGGTAACGGGTGGTGGCTCGGGAAATTTTGCAGGATTAGAAATGTTCTAGGTTTTTATGCCCTTTCGTAGCTGATCAATGCTGGCTGAAACGTAGGACATGGCCTTGACACCCCAAAACGCAGACTGCTACAGTACGCGGTCTTTTTCTACGCAAAATTCGAGTCTGTGTACATACAAAAGGAGTTGTTTTGAGTAGCGAATCCGGTTACCTGTTTACTTCTGAATCCGTCACTGAAGGTCATCCAGACAAAATCTCCGATCAAATCTCTGATGCCGTCCTTGACGCCGCGTTGAGTGTGGATCCGACTGCGCGCGTGGCTTGCGAAACGCTGGTCACAACCGGTCTCGTGGTTGTCGCCGGCGAGATCACCACCAACGCAATCATCGACTATTCCAAAGTGGCTCGCGAGACCATTCGCGAAATCGGTTACACCCATTCGAGTTATGGGTTCGATTGCGACACCTGCGCCGTTCTATCCGCACTCGATCGCCAATCGCCCGACATCGCGATGGGTGTTGACACTGGTGGCGCGGGCGACCAGGGATTGATGTTTGGGTTTGCGTGTAATGAAACGCCCGAGCTGATGCCGCTGCCGATTCAGTTGGCCCATCAGTTGACGCGTCGTCTTTCCGAAGCGCGCAAGTCAGGCGAGTTGCCGTATCTTCGTCCGGACGGAAAGTCGCAGGTAACGGTCGAATACCGTGACGGCAGGCCCTTCCGTCTCGACGCTGTGGTTATCTCTTCACAGCACGCGGACGATATCAGTAATGAGCAACTGCGCGCGGAGATTCAGGAAAAGGTAATCAAGCAGGCGGTGTCCGCGGAGCTCCTGGACAAGAACACGAAGTATCACATCAATCCGACGGGCAGGTTCGTCACCGGAGGCCCGAAGGGCGATGCCGGTGTCACCGGCCGCAAGATTATTGTCGATACATATGGAGGCTATGCGCCTCATGGCGGCGGCGCTTTCTCAGGCAAGGATCCCACGAAGGTGGATCGGTCCGCTGCCTACATGGCCCGTTATATTGCCAAGAACATCGTGGCTGCCGGCCTCGCGGACCGGTGTGAAGTCCAATTGGCCTACGCTATCGGCGTGGCCGATCCCGTTTCGGTCTACATCAATACCGAGGGTACCGGACGAATTAGCGAAGCTGCTTTGGCGAAGCTCGTGCGAGACAACTTCGAGCTCACGCCAGGGGGCATCATCGAGTCACTAAATCTGCGCCGTCCTATTTATAAGATTACGGCTGCATATGGCCACTTCGGTCGCAGTGAAGACAGTTTCAGTTGGGAGAAGACCGATAAGGCCGAAGCCTTGCGCGCAAGCGCGGGCATCTGATACCGAGCGATTACGCCGGTAACTATTCATCATAGAGGAATCTGCAAAATATGAGTTCTGCACCATCCGTCGAATTCGACGTTAAAGACATTGGGTTATCGAGCAATGGCAGGCAGCGCATTGAATGGGCCGAGCGCGAGATGCCAGTTCTTCGTCTCATCCGCGAACGTTTCGCGCAAGAGAAACCGCTGACCGGCGTAAAGCTTGTCGCCTGTGCCCACATCACCACCGAGACTGCAAACCTTGCACGCGCCCTCCAGGCAGGCGGCGCGGAGTCAGTTTTGATCGCGTCCAATCCGCTTTCGACTCAGGACGACGTCGCGGCGGCGCTCGTCGCAGACTTTGGCATTCCGGTGTATGCCATCAAAGGTGAGACGACTGATACTTACAATCGTCATGTGAGGACCGCACTCGATACACACCCTGACATCATCATCGACGACGGCTCCGATGTCGTGGCCACGCTGCTGAAGGAACGCGCAGGCCAGATCAAGGAAGTTCTCGGTTCGACGGAAGAGACCACAACGGGAATTCAGCGTCTCAAAGCGATGGAGACTGCGGGCGTGCTGCCCTTCCCTTCCATCGCCGTCAACAACGCACAAACCAAACATTTCTTTGATAACCGTTATGGCACGGGACAGTCGACACTCGACGGGATCATTCGCGCCACGAATATCCTGCTCGCGGGTCGCACGATGGTCGTAGTTGGTTATGGATGGTGCGGCAAGGGAGTCGCCCTGCGTGCGCGCGGTATGGGTGCGAATGTCGTCATCACGGAAATTGATCCGATCAAAGCAGTCGAAGCGGTGATGGATGGATTTCGCGTAATGCCGATGAGCGAGGCAGCATCGATTGGCGACATCTTTGTGACCGTCACCGGGAACCGTCACGTTATCGATAGCGAACATTTCGCACGAATGAAGGACGGCGCGATCGTCTGTAACAGCGGACACTTCGATCTCGAGCTGAATCTTGTTGCGCTGCGAGAGTTGGCCAGTGGCCCGACTCCGGTTCGGCCATTCGTCGAGGAGTACAAGCTTCAATCGAATGGTCACAGGGTGATGGTTCTGGGCGAAGGTCGTTTGATCAATCTCGCGGCGGCCGAGGGACACCCGGCCAGCGTGATGGACATGAGCTTCGCAAACCAGGCGCTTTCAGTTGAGTACCTCGTGAAGAACAAAGGCAAGTTGGCTCCGGGTGTTCACCTGCTGCCGGCGGAGGTTGATACAGAGATCGCGAGCCTCAAGCTGCGCGCACTCGGTATTTCGATCGATACGTTGACGGCTGAGCAGCTCGAGTACATCACGAGCTGGGAAACTGGCACGTAGGTCCGCGGCTTAGTTAGCCTAAAAAGCACAAAATGCACAGATGATTTCGACGTGCGTTTTGTGCTTTTTATTATGTTCGGACGCGAGAGAGGAAGTATGTACCTGCAGCCGTGAAGATCACGAGCGGTGACCATCCGGCGACTGACGGTCTTAATAAACCGTGATTGCCGAGTTGCTGAAAGCCACCGCCGACCGCCCAGTAAGCAACGCCCACCACGACCGCTGCACAGAGCGCGATCACAGTTCCCTTCCTGCCAAACGACACCGCGAGAGGCATGCCGATCAATGCCATGATGATAATGCCAAACGGCCCTGCGTATTTTCGTTGTAACGCGACCGCGAGCGCTGATACGTCCATGCCACGTCGTTTCGCTGCGTCGAGATAGCTTCTCAAGTCACGCGAGCTGAGTTGCGAAGGCTTATCAATCGTCGGTTTGAAGACTGAGGGCGATTCGACGCCGGAGAAAATAGTTTCATCCTCATTCTTTCGCTCGACCTCGAGGCCCTTCAGCGTGAGGGTTTCAGTTTCACTGATCTTGAGACGAGTTGGATCCGACCACATGCCGATCTTACCATTTACTACGCGCGCGATATGAACAGCGTCTGCATCCAGCTCGTAAACTGTCGGCTCGATCAGTCTCCCATCTTCATCGAACTCGTATGAATAAAAGCGACGCGTTTCCGTTGACGCGAGCCACTGCCGTCCAGTGCGTGTCGTTGCGCGCGCCTCGCCGCCGCGAATTCTGGCTCGCAGCGCATCCTGTTTCAGATTAGTCCCAGGCATTACATATTCCTGGACCAGCCACGAGCCAAGCGCGATCGCGAGCGCAAAGAAGAAGCCGGGTAACATCAGCCGGTAAACACTCTGACCCGATGCCCACCAGGCAATGGCTTCGTGTCTTCTCGCCAGCAACGCGTAAGTGACGAGCACCGAAATGAGCATTGTCGCCGGAAACAGTTCGACTGTGATGAGCGGAAGAAGAAACAACAAGTATCTCGCGACCACGCCTGCGCCGGCGTGAGTGACCGCGATGAATCGCCATAACTCGAATAGCGTGAAGATGTTGAAGATCGCGGCAAGCGCGACAAAACACACGATAAAGCTCAATGCGAGGGAGCGCAACAGCGTCGCGTCCATGAGATTCGGAAAACCCAGAACCGACAAGCCGCGATGCTTTATGCCCGCGGCTTTCTCAGCCTGCACCGATCCTTTCGACGCTCGTGACAGCGACGCGGAAGACAGGAACGGCACCCGATTCACGAACAGGAACAGCAAGCTCAAAGCGAGAATGAAGACGGTCGCCATCCATGGTCCAACGTAAGGCGAAATGCTGCCGGCACGCGCCAGCGACTCGCCGAGCAGCGACAGGAGGTAGTAGACGATCACGACGATGATCGTCAGTAACACGCCAACGCTTTTTCCTCCGCGGCGAATGCGTAGACCCAGAATCGCGCCTAACA
>DAIOGT010000095.1:0-16735 GCA_036745095.1 Pyrinomonadaceae bacterium | reverse complement strand
AAGCTCCACGGGACAAGCCCGTGGCATCTACTCCACGGGACAAGCCCGTGGCATCTACTCCACGGGACAAGCCCGTGGCAACTTTAACGGTAGAACGAGCATGGGGGGAGTCGATGGAACTGAGGGTTGGAGGAATTTACTGCCTGCCCAACGGGCGCGAACTTATTGTATTGTGCAAACGTCAGAATGGTCAGGTTTCGTACCGGCTGTCGTGTCGCACCAGCCAGTATGAAATCAGCGATGACGGCCGGCTACTTTGCGACGGCAACTTAACCGCGTGGGATGTTTCAAATTTGACAGATACAGGGCGCTCCGTGGGAGTTGAGCGCACTGCGCGGCCACCCGAAAGCACAACTGACTGGAATCACGTATTAGTGCCATCGTGATTCCGGTGACTTTTGTGGCCATCAACTGTTTCGCATGATATTTAAACAAAAAGAGGTGGCCCGCCCAGAGTATCCGCGTCCGCAATTTGTACGCAGCATCTGGTTCAATCTCAATGGCGAATGGGAATTTGCTTTCGACGACGCCGATGAAGGCTTGCATCTTGGTTGGCATGACGGCCGCACGTTGCCCCTGCGAATCAATGTTCCGTTTGGTTACCAAACCGAGCTTTCAGGTATCAACGATAAAAGCGTTCACGAAGTCGTGTGGTACGCGCGTTCGTTTGAGCTGCCCGACGAGTTTTACAAACGTGATCTGTTACTCAACTTCGGAGCCGTCGATTATGCCTGCACGGTGTGGGTCAACGGCCAGGAGGTGGGACACAACCGCGGCGGTCATGTTCCATTCCAATTCGACATCGCGCCATATCTCAAGTCAGGCTCGAATCGATTAACGCTTCGCGTCGAGGATCGGCAGGATCCGGAACAGCCGCGCGGCAAGCAGTCGTACACGGGCGTTCCCGAAAGCATCGACTACTACTGCACGACCGGAATCTGGCAAACAGTGTGGCTCGAACCTGTGCCGCCGATCCGGATCGAAGAGTTGCGCGTCATCACGCACGCAAAACGTAACCTCCTCGAACTGACCGTTTTCCTGCACGCGCCGTCGGCAGCATGGCGAGTCGAAGTCGAAGTGCTTGAAGAAGGCAAGCGGGTTGCGATTGCTGAAGACCAAACGGCAGTTGCTACTGGACGACTCGGCATCACAATCCCTTACGCGAAACTATGGTCACCCGAGTCGCCGCATCTTTACGATCTGCAAGTCAGGCTTTACGACGGCAACAAACTGCTCGATGAAGTCGGCTCGTACGTCGGCCTGCGCGGCATGGAATTGCGCGACGGCAAGATCCTCATCAACGGCAGACCGACTTACCTCAAGATGATCCTGGACCAGGGCTTTTGGCCCGACGGTTACCTGACCGCGCCTTCTGATGAAGCACTTCAGACTGACATCGGCTGGATCAAGATGTTTGGATTCAACGGCGTTCGGAAGCACCAGAAGATCGAAGACCCGCGCTGGCTCTACTGGTGCGACCGGCTCGGGCTGCTTGTTTGGGAAGAAATGCCGAACGCGCGCGAGTGGTCGCCGAAGGCTGAGGAGTGGTTATCGGCCGAATGGCAGGACGCTGTGCGGCGCGATTTCAACCATCCCTGCATCGTCGCATGGGTACCCGTAAACGAAAGCATGGGCTTTCCGGGGTTGAGTCTGGAGCATGCGGGACAGTATGCCTTCATCGAGCGGATGGTTCGTGTCACGAGACGGCTCGATTCCACACGACCAGTGATCGACAACGATGGTTGGGAACATACAGACATCACCGACATCTGCGCTATTCACGATTACACACCTACTGCCGAGAAGCTCTCACAACGTTACCAGGAGACCTTGGAGGGTGGTCAACTCCCGTCGAAAGTTTGGATCGACAAGCCACTGTTTGCACGTGGATCGAGATATCGTGGACAACCGATCGTGTTATCGGAAGTCGGCGGGTTCCTCGCGATCCCGAAAGAGATTCCGCCGGAAAAGCGCGACCTGCTGTACAGGTTTTACGCGTCGTTTGAGACCAACGAAGAGCTGCTGGAAAAGTATCGCGACCTGATGAAGGGGATTGCTTCGCTCGAATTTCTTGCCGGGTTTTGTTACACCCAGTTGACTGATATCGAGCAGGAGATCAATGGTCTTTTGACCTACGATCGCAAGCCAAAAGTTCCGGTGGAAGCGATTGCGGCAATTCATGAAGAAATGTTCAGGAAATTTGGGTAAACAATTCCTGTTAATCCTGAAGATAGTGTAACTATGTCGTGGTCTGGCCCAAAAGTTGATTGATTTCTCCTTGGACTCAAGGAGGCAAAAACCACACATGGAAAGCAAAGCGAAGATTTTTGGACATGCGATCCATCCGATCATGATTGTTTACCCGCTGGGACTTCTTTCAACGGCGGTGGTCTTTGACGTGATCTATCTCGTGACGGGTAATACGACGTGGACGACAGTTTCATTTTGGATGATCGCGGCAGGCATCGTCGGCGGTTTGCTGGCTGCCGTGTTTGGTCTGATCGATTATTTAAATATTCCATCCGGGACGCGTGCGAGCCGGATTGGACTACTGCACGGGCTCACGAACGTGTTTGTGATGATCCTGTTCATTGCCAGTTGGTTGCTGAGAAGGAACTCGCCGGACGTGCCATCGATGGCGGCCTTCGCCCTTTCATTCATTGGCGTTGCGGCAGCGTTTCTCGGTGGCTGGCTTGGTGGTGAATTGGTAGAGCGCCTCGGTGTTGGCGTCACACCCAGCGCAAATCTAAACGCGCCGAATTCGCTGACGCATAGTGCGCACGACACGGAACGCATGGCTGAGGAACGCAGTCGCACTGCGACAGCTTAGGTGACAGGAAACTGAATGCGGAAGGTACTTGACGTTGACCGGCTCGCCGTTCGGCATCGCCCGGAAGGGCAGCCGGTCATGCACCAGGACTGGGGCAAACTACTCTTTATTCACTGGCGCATCGAGCCAAACGTGCTGCGCCCGCACATTCCCCGTTCACTCGAAATCGACACGTACGGCGACTCCGCGTGGATTGCGATTACGCCATTCACGATGTGGGACATTCGTGGCTTGCCGCCCTATATGCCGCCGATTCCCGGGCTCGATTCGATGCATGAGTTGAACGTACGTACTTACGTTCATCACAACGGCGTTCCGGGTGTGTGGTTCTTCTCGCTCGATGCGAACAGCAGCGCTGCTGTGTTGGCTGCGCGCGCCGTTTATCACCTGCCTTACTACTCTGCCGATATCGAGATGACGGGTAAGCGTAAAATCCATTACCGGCTGAAGCGGCGTGACGATCCGCCCGCGCAGTTCAAAGCCGCGTGGAGTGTCGGGGACGCGTTGCCAAAGTCGCAACCGGGTTCACGCGAGTTCTTTCTTACCGAGCGTTATCTTCTGTATAGCGAGCATGAGGGGGAGCTTTATCGCGCGCGGATCTATCACGAGCCGTGGCAACTGTACAAAGCTGAGCTCACTAACTTTGGTTCGACGATGCTCGAAGCGGCGAACTTGCCGCAGCCGAAGACCCAGCCGATCCTGCACTACGCAGAAGAAATCAGCGTCGACATCTGGATGTTGGAGATTGTTGATTAACTTCGGACCTTCGGCGGGAAAAGTGCGAAGGAGTTAGACTTCAGTTTTCAGGGCTGCTGCCTGTTAACTGACACAGCTAAAGCTTGAACTCTAAACTTCGGACCGTCGGCGGGAAAAAGTAGATTTACCCTCGCCAAACGTGGTATAAGCAACACATCCGACAATTCCCCTGTGCGTTATTCGGCAGCCCCCAAGCCGAATCTTTCCCCTACTCCGTGCGGGTTTTTGCGTTTAACTCCTTCTCAAGGGGGTCTCGATGACCAAATCACTCGCTTTATCTGCCATTTTGGTGCTGTGTATTCCGTGTGCGGGCCTTGTCTTAGCCCAGACCGCGACGAATTACATCGATAACTCAACCAGCACCCGCACTGGCGGCCCGCCAGTCACTCCCGAAGCCAAAGCCGAAGCCAAACGACTCTACAAGGAAGGCGTGAAGTACGGTCTGGCTGGACTGTTTCCGCAAGCCGTTGAGATCTTACAGCGAGCCGTGAAGCTGGATCCGACACACGCGGATGCGCACTTCGCGTTGGGCCACGCCTATTTCGACCTGAAGCAGTATCGAAATGCGATTGAGAGTTTGAAGGCAGTCGTTGCACTCGACCCGAAAGATATGGACGCGCGCGACCGGCTCGGCCTCGCTCGGGCTATGCTTTGGGAGGAAGACAGCGCCAAACTAACCGCGCAACGCCGTCAGAACGCGCCTCAATCTCAGCAACTGGCCGAACAAGTGTCGATCAGCGCCAAAGTTCCACCGGCGCCTGAAAAAGCTGTCGCAAAAACTCCCGAGAAGGCCCCAGAGAAGGGCGCCGAAAAACCAGTCGAGAAAGTTCCTGATACAGTTCCCGAAAAAACCGTAGAGACTTCTGATGAAGACAACGCCGCCGCAGAGGAACTGGCACTCACGAAGATCTATCGTGTTGGACCAAACGATGTGTTGGACATTCGCATCAACAACGACGCCTCACAATCAACTTTATTCACGATCACAGCTTCGGGTCACCTCGAGCATCCGATGCTGGCGGAACCTCTGCCGGCTGGAGGCCTCACCACGGATGAGATCAGCAGCAGGTTCGAGAGCGAGTTGAAGCGTCGTGCCTTGATAGACAATCCAAAAGTTTCCGTTGGCGTTCGCGATTACGCCAGCCACACGATTCTCGTGAGCGGACTCGTGAAAGACTCAGGCACGAAGATTCTTCGTCGCGAAGCGATTCCGCTCTATGTCGTCGTCGCCGATGCGCAACCGCTGCCTGAAGCCGCACGTGCCACCGTGCTGCGAAACGAGTCGAACCAAACGTTCGAAATTGAGCTCACCGAATCGAGTGAGATGAACTTGCTGGTGCGTCCGGGCGATGTGATAACACTGCATCCGAATGTAACGCAGTTTGTCTACATCGGCGGCGAAGTCAAACTGCCGGGCGAAAAGACGTATCGTCGTGGTCTAACTTTGACACAGGCGATCATTGCCGCCGGAGGTCTTACATCGAAAGCGAAAGAAGCGCGGCTGGGACGCGACGATGGCAAAGGCTTCCTGGTCGTCACGCCTTACAAGTTGAAAGATATCGAGTCAGGCAAAGTACAGGATCCGGTGGTTAAACCCGGGGATCGAATCACAATTAAGGAATAAGCCATGCCCGCAACGTTAAGACAACTGAATACTCCGGAGGTTGCTGTAGAGTTGTGGCGCGTGGCCGAGAGCGGCGATATTGACGAGCTGCTCCGTTTACTGCCGCGCGTCAACGACATCAATGTGCGTAATCGTCATGGAATGACGGCGCTGATGAAGGCCGCATTTTTTGGTCACGAGCCCGTCGTGCGCGCGCTACTCGAACGCGGAGCGAATCCCAACTTAATACGAAGCGATCGATTTACAGCACTCGCACTCGCAGCGTTCTTTGGTCACGCCGATACGGTCAAAACTCTGATCGAGTTTGGCGCGAAGACTGAAGCGGTCACACGTTGTGGTGCGTCTGCGCGCACCTGGGCGAAGGTACGTACTTTCGACGAAGTAGCGCGTTGCCTCGAGTTGCACGCTCCGAAGCCACTGACGATCGTTCCATCGCCCGTCGTTGTCGGCTCAGAACCGGTGACAGACGCGCCACCGGTAGTGAAGACCTTGAAAGATCCTCCTGAGATCTGGGATCTGGTCCAGGAAGCGCCGCGCAGCTTCGATCCGCGATCCGCTTTTCTTGCACGCATCGCGTCGATGAAGAAGACGTTTGCGGTCGGTGCGTGTGCGGCTGTGTTGTTGATCGTCGGTGGTAGTGTGGGCGCGTTGATGTTGCGCAATTCGAAGGCGCCCAATTTGCCAGCGGAGGTTCCGAAGGCGCCAAGTGCAGCAGCAGAAACTACGGTTACTAGTCCGGCGCCTGCGCCCGTTGAAGTCGAGAGTCCGGCGGTAGAGGTCGTGAATGACAATCACGCGCGTGTGGTTCCCAACAAAGCGCGCCAGTTGATACGGCAGCCTCGAATACCTTCTGTTGTAAATGAAACGCGAGTAGAAAACGTGCAAAGCAGTGAAGCACCGGTTGTCGCGACACCGCAATTCGAGTCAGCAAAACCGGCGGCGCCTGCGGTGAAGACTAGTTCCAATACTACGCTCAGCCCGCAGGTTATTGCTCCTTCGAAGAGCGCCCCACCGAAGGCTAAAGTAATCCAGTGGCCTTAAAGAGTTAGCCACAAAAATTAGCCACAAAGAGGCACAAAAAGCACTAAGTAAGAGACGCTGTTCTTATGGGCTTTTTGTGCCTCTTGTGGCTAATTTAGATCTCTAGCTACCCAGCCGCGCCCTTCGCTTTCGAGCGCTCCTGTTGCATCCATTCGCGCATCGCCGCGATGTGGCCGGGGCTTCGTTGATTTTGCCACTCCTCAAACCGCTTCGCCGTTTGTTCGAGGTTTTTCAGCATGTTCGGCTCTTTGAACTGCTCACGAAACTGCGGCACTATCGACTTTAACGTCTCCCACACGAAGAAGAATTCTCCACTCGTCTCGAAGAACAGATCTTCGTGAAGCAGCCCGTAATTCAATAGCGCGCAAGCCTGCTCCCAGTATCCGATTACCATGCCGAAATAGGTGCCGCCTTCCGTTCCGGGGCTCGCTATCTTCATCGCCTCTTCGAGACTGTCGGCGTGAAATTTTTGCTGGAACCAGTCACGTGCCTGACGCAACCGCTCCTCGCGCCGCAAATCATAAACTTGAAGATGAAGTTGTGCTTGCTCATGCGTAGGTCTAGTAGACATATATTTCCTTTCTATTTTCGTTTGCCGGGTCAATTCATTACACCAAAATTCCCCGCACCGGGGAAAAAAAACACAGCCAACCCTAGGTCGAATGACGCAGGTCAAATTCGACATTGTTACCCCTTGAAATGTTTGTTGACCCTGACACTACCTGATCTTTGTGACAAAAAAGTGACGCGATCTGTGGCTTGCTTTTTGCTGTCACGACAGCACATAACGGGGGGACTGACTGCAATGCCATCACTATGGAAACTCGGTGGTTTGGGCTGGCTTGGATTGGGCAAGCGAGTCTGGAGCGAGATTCAGGAAGACAATGTGTTCGGACGCGCGGCGGAGTTGTCGTACTACTTTCTGCTCGCACTTTTTCCGTTTCTAATCTTTTTGACTTCGGTGATCGGCCTCGTGCTCGGATCGGGAACGGGTACGCGCCACATGCTCTTTGAGTATCTCGCTCGCATCATGCCCCCGTCCGCATATCAATTGATCTCCTCGACGATGTATGAAGTGTCGGCGGCGAGTAGTGGCGGGAAGCTATCATTTGGACTTCTGGCCGCCCTGTGGGCGTCGTCGAATGGACTCACCGCGATCACGGATTCACTAAACACTGCGTATGATCTAAAGGAGGGCCGACCCTGGTGGAAGCAGCGTTTGGTTTCTATCGGGTTGACGATGGCGCTTTCGGTTTTAATCATCGGAGCGCTCGTCCTCGTTATTGCCGGTGGGAAAATCGCGGAGTGGCTCGCTGCTACCTACGGTTTCGGTCCCGTCTTTCCGCTGACCTGGAAGATCGTTCAGTGGCCTGTCGTACTGGCGGCGATGATTTTTGCGTTTGCGTTGATCTACTACTTCGCGCCTGATTTCCGTAAACAAGCGTGGACGTGGCTGACACCGGGCGCGGCTATCGGCGTCGCGTTGTGGTTGCTGGTATCACTCGGTTTTCGTGTTTACCTGAACTTCTTTAACTCATACAGCGCCACCTACGGTTCACTTGGCGCCGTGATCATATTGATGCTGTGGCTTTACTTTACCGGCGCCGCGGTGTTGATTGGTGGAGAAATTAATTCCGAGATCGAGCACGCCGCCGCGCAGCAGGGCGAGCCCGAGGCGAAAGAGAAGGGAGAGAAGGCGCCGAATGAAAAAGAGGGCGCCGTGCAGGCCGCGTAACTGGGCCTTTCGATGCGCCGGTTCGCGCACTCCGCGCACAGCTGTAGGGGCGGCGGCCGCCCCTACAATTAAACCATTTTCGCTCCCGATGTTCTCTTTACTAATTGCTGCTCGGGTTTTCCGCTTTGTAGAAGTAATACTCTGCGGTGTAGGGGATCTGCGCGGTCTCTCCGTCCGTTAAGCCGGGTTCCGTCGGAGCCAAACCACCGGTCGTGTTCACGCGCTGAATGAAGGTAACAGTGCTGAAAATCCCCGCGCCTTCCGTGCGATGCTTCGAGAGCAACAACCACGCAACCGCAGTTGGATCAGGAGTGCAGCCTGTGCCCAACACGCGACGAGCCTCGACTTTGCTGCCGCTCTTGCTTTCCCACGTTGGACCACCATAGTGACTACCGACTTCTCCGAAGTAGTTCTCCTCGGCAAACAAACCGGCCTGTGGAGCAAAAGGGTCCCACTTCTGAGTGATGAGGTTCCATTTGTAAATCTGCACGCCCTTAGCGTAGGTGTGAAACGCGAGCTTGTTTCCTTCCGGAACCCGGATGCTGCCGCATTCTTCCGGCAACACGGGACCATTGGAGTTGTCGAACGCGCGCGTTGGTGTGACTGCGAAAGCAACGAGAGACATAAGGACCAGAGATTGAACGATGCGATGAATTTTGGTGCGAAACATGATTTGCTCCTTTGAACGTATTTGCATAACCAAATAAAGAAGTTGCTGAAGATGAAGAGTTATTACCGCGCTCGGAAAAATTTCTTCGAAGGAAATCGTTACGAGGAAACAAAAAGCACAGACGACCCGCGATGGATCATCTGTGCCTCTTGTGCCTTTGTGTCGCGTGCTTTCTTAAGGCAGCGATACTTTCCACTTATCACTGAACGTGCCACCCGTGTACGTCCCGCCGAAAGTCAGCGTTCGTTTGGCCCCAGGCGGATTGTTTGCGCCCGGGAAGATGATCACGTTCGTGGCCCATTGTCCGGGCGCGAGGTTGCCGAGATTTCGTGGCAACGGCGAGCCGTTCGTCGTCGGCGCCGTAAGAGTGCCGGTGGTTAATTTCACGTTGTTTGCAGTGGCGCCGCCGATGTTCTGGACCGTCACCGCCACCGCGATGTCGCCGCAATTCGTCCGCACAAGCGAAGTCGTCGTGACGACGAGCCGGGCCGGCTGCGGAGTCGGTGTTGGCGTCGGCGAGGGTGACGGCGATGGATTTGGCGACGGCGATGGTGACGGCGACGGATTTGGCGTCGGCGTTGGAGTCGGCGTAGGTGACGGACCACCAGGCTGCAACTCGTAAGCTCCGACGTCTGTGCCGTCGCCGCTGTTTGCAACTGCGGTATCGTCGAAAGTCCTCGCGAAAACTTGCCGCTGATCCTTATCGAGAGTTCCGCTCAACGCCGCTGATGTGCCTTTATCGATAGCCGGACTGTCAGGCTGAAGCGCGATTGTGAAAGTTGGTCCACCATTGTCTTTCAAGCCTAAAGGATCAAGCTTCGCATCGAGAGGCGAGCCGCTCGAGCCTACCTGATCATTGTTGACACCATTCGCGAAGCCAGTGCTCGTTCCCGGATTACCAATCAGGTTGAATCCACCCGATGTGAACGCTCCGGTGACGTCGCCGAACCCACCGGCATTGGCCGCAATAATGCTGCTTTTAACGGTCCAGATGCCGTTGCTGCCGCTGATCATGCTCCTGATTCCAGCGACTTCGTTATTGCTGATCGTGCTATTGGAAACGTTAAGCGTAAGCCGCGTCAGACTGACACCCGCACCACCTTTGTTTCCGCTGATCGTGCTGTTCGTAATGTTCAGCTTGCTTGTAGTGGCATTCGATTCCTCGGTCTCGATGCCGCCGAATGTGTTTCCACTGATCGTCGAGTCGATGATGTTCGTTATGGTGGAGCCGCTGGCGACGTTAATGCCGATGCCGAAGCTTTCGCTGTCACTCAGCGTGCTGCCGATGACGTACAACGTGCCGAAGGCCTGATAAATAGCGCCACCACGCGAATTGAGTAGCGTCGCCGTATTACGACGGAACACCGAGTTCGTGATCCGCATCGCCGATGGGAAAGCACCGGCTTGCGTAACTACGGCCAGACCGCCGCCGCCGTCCGCACCATTGCCGGTGAACGTGCTGTCAACGATAGTAGAGTCGCCGGTTCCGCCCGGCGTTTGATTGTTGATGGCGCCGCCCATCGCGTTCGCCACGTTGTCGGTAAACGTGCTGTTCGTAACGTTGAGTACGCCACTATTCCAAATCGCTCCACCGCCACTAAAGCCACCGGCAGAAGCAGTTGAAAAGTTATTGTTGAAGACACTGTCGATGACGGTCAGCTTCGCCATTACAAACATCGCGCCGCCGGACCATGCAGCAGTGTTATTGCTGAACTGGCAGCCGCTGATCGTCAGCGACTTACCTGAGAACGAGATAGCGCCACCATCGTTGACGGTGTTGAAACCATTACTGATCGTCATGCCAGAGATCGACGCAGTCTCAACCACATTGCCGAAGGTGAAAATGCGATAGAAGCCTCCGGTGCTACGACGCACCGTCAACTTGTCTTTCCCGGGTCCATTGATAATCAGATTGCTGTTGGTGATTTCGGGAAGTGCGCCCGTTAGATTAATCGTATGTCTGCCGGTGGATTGATCGTATCCCGGATCGTTCGTCGGGATAGCGAAGTTGATCGTGTAGTCACCACCGACCGCGTTCGATTCCCGCATCGCCGCTCGCAGTGAACACTGTGAACCGGAAGTTGCGGTGTCGGTGTCGCAGTTGCCGTCGCCCGGATTGGCATCGTCGGCATCGCCGGTGGTGTTGACTGTGAACGTGATCTGCGCGCATACCGTTTGACGCTCAAAGGCGCCGATGTCCGCACCATCACCGGCATTCGACTCGTCCGGATCGTCAACGACGCGTGGAAACCCGGCGCCGCGCAGATCGGTGAGCAGACCGTCGCTGCTGCCTTTGTCGATTGCGGGGCTGCCGCAAAGTAGAGCGCCAGGGACGGGCAGCGTCCAGCCTGGAACCGAAATCTCTGCGCTGTTCGGATCGAACTTCGGATCGAGTGCCGCAGCTGCCGTGCCTTTCAAATCAGTCGAGGCAACGAAGCCCGTGCTGCCGTCCGCCACTCCGATCAAGTTGTAACCTTCAGAAGTGAAACTTCCGGAAACATCCGAGCCTGCGAAGGCTGCTAGATTGTTCTTGGCGACGATCGAGCTCTTGAAGTTGCCCTGGCCGAACACGCCGCCCCCATTGCCGCGGTTCTGCATGATCGTGCTGTTCCTGACGTTTAAAACGCCGGACGTGTTCGATATGCCGCCGCCCTGGCCAAAGAGAAAGTTGTTGTGAATCACACTGCCGGTGACGTTGATCGTGCCTGTGCCGGCGTTCATGACACCACCGCCTCGTAGAATTGAAGTGCCCGAATCGCCGCCTTTGATGATGTTTTCAGAGATTACGCTGTTGCTGATGTTGATGGTCCCATCATTGGCGTTGGAAATTCCGCCACCGCTGGCATTCGAGTTCGCTGCACCCGGCGCCGTGACGTCGTTGTGGTGGATGACACTTCCAATTACGTTCAGAGTGCCGGAGCCGCCATTCGTGATGGCGCCGCCCATAGATGTTGCATGGTTGTCAGCGAGAAGGCAGTTGATGACGTTGAGCGTGCCGTTACTGTTGTTAGCAAGGGCGCCGCCGCTGGCGACGATGGTGCCACCGACGTTATCAGTAAAAATGCTGTCGATAACATTCACCAAACCAGCGCCATCGTTTGCGATCGCGCCACCGGCACTAATGCCCGCCGGCCGGCCATTTTCAACACGTAGGCCCGAGAAGGTCACTTCGGACGCGGAGGTAACGCGAAAAATTCGAAAATCTCCGCCGATGCTGTTGCGCCGCACGGTTATCTTGTCGATTCCCGGACTGATGATGCGGATGTTTGTGCTCAGATCCGGAAGGGCTTTTGTCAGGTTGATCGTACAGCGGTTTACGGATGGATCGCAGTTCGGCTGCGTCGAGGGAATATTGAAAGTGATTTCATCATCACCCGCGAGTGCGTTAGCACGTTGGATCGCCGCACGCAAGCTGCACTGGTCGCCGCTGGTGGCGGGGTCAGTGTCACAGCCCGCATTTGGATCGAGATTGTCGGCGTCATTACTGACGTTGACGAGGATCGAACCGGCGAAAGGTTCGAACGTTGTTGTCCGCGGCGTAGCGTTGCTTTCAGTGGCAAAGCTCGTCGCGGGTAACCACAGAATGGTTAGCAAAATGACGATAAGCGCCTGCGAAATCGCGCGGCGTATGGATGAAGGCGGTTGGATTATATATTTGCTCATGACCTTTCCCCTTAAGAAGTTGGACATCGACTGTGGAAGTTGCTGAACTTTCCGATTTATTACCTGGCCCTCCCGAGGAATTTTTTGCGCGTTACTTCTTGAGCCAGTAACAGCTGAGGAGGGGTCGTGTATGTCGATGGCGTTCCGCAAGCCGCTCTCTTTGCTGATCTTCAGCCTGAGCTTCATCACTTCGGCCCTGGGTCAGTCACAAACACTATCGAATGCAAACGCCTCGAGTGAGGTTAAAGACTTCGCGATCGCACTTGTTCGTCTCAAGTCCGAGCCGGAGCAGGACCAGTTGCTCGCGCAGAAGGAACAACTGCGGAGTGCGTCATTACTTGCTGCATTGAAGGCACTTGCGGAGCCGCTCGTGCAGAAAGGCGATTACAACGAAGCTCTGAGAATCTCTCACCTCGCGATTCGAGTTGCGGAAAAGACGGGAGATCGCTCGCTTCTGGCTACTGCGTTTTGTGACGTTGGAGACATTTACGCCCGGCGCAACCCTCCGAAGGATGCGATGACTTACCTGCAAAAATGTCTCGCGAGCTTTGAGGAAACAGGCGACAAGAAAGGACAAGCGCAAGCGATACACTCGATCGCAGTCGCTTACGACACCGAGCGCCGGCACGATCTGGCCGTACAGCACTACGAGAAGAGCCTGGCCCTAAGTCAGGAAATCAACGACCGAAAACTGACTGCGTTGAGCTTTAATGGTCTGGGCATGGCCCATACGTCGCTGGGCCACTACGAACTCGGTCTCGACTTCTATCACAAGGCGCGCGCGCTCAGCGAAGAAATCGGCGACAAGAGTACGCTCAACATGGCGCTGAACAACATCGGCACACGCTACACCGCTCAGGGTCGTTACGCGGAAGCGCTTGACTATCTCAATAAGAGTCTCGCTGTGATTCAGGAGATCGGTGAGTCAGCCGATCGAAGAAGTCTGGCGTACAAGTATCAAAATATCGGTCTCGTTTATCGCCGTCAGGGCCATCTGGATCAGGCACTTGCTTATTCACGCAAGAGTCTCGATATCCTCGTCGAGATCGACGACAAATTCGGAATCGCGAATCTCCAAAATAACATCGGCGTGATTTACAAAGCGCAGGGACTTTATGACGAAGCATTCGAGTGGTTTCAAAAAGCGCTGCCCGGCTATGAAGCTTTGAAAGCAGCACCGGGCGTGGCGAGGGTGCTGAATAACATCGGCGACACCTATCGTTTGCAGGGTCGTTTTGACGAAGCGCACGAGTCGTTGACGAAAAGTCTGCGCTTGCGCGAGCAGGGCAAGGATCGCGGCGCTGTGATGTTGTCGCTCAACAACCTCGCGCGATTGTATGAAGCGCAGGGTAAGTATGCGGAGATGCTCGAAGTGAGCCAGCGTTCAGCGAAGCTGGCGGATGAACTCTATAGCCGTGAAGAGATTTGGACCGCACAGGACCACATCGGCCGAGCGCTTGTTGGTCTCGGCAAACCCGCCGAAGCTCGCAATAGCTTTCAGTCGTCGATTGCGATGATCGAATCGATGCGCCGTGAAGTCGCGGGCGGGGAACAGCAGCAACAGAGTTTTCTGGAGAATAGATTGTCGCCGTGGTTCGGCATGATCGACGTCCTCGTATCGCAACAAAAATACGCCGAAGCGCTGACGTTTGCGGAACAGTCGAAAGCGCGTGTGTTGCTCGATGCACTCCAAAGTGGACGCGCGAACCTCCGTAACTCCTGGTCCAAACAAGAGCAGGAAGCCGAGGAGCGACAGCGGCAAAAATTGGTGACGCTCAACTCGCAGCTCACGACCGAGAGCCGTCGCGAAAAACCCGACGCTGCGCGTGTCGCGGAGTTGAAGAGTGCAGTCGAGAAGGCACGGCTCGAGTATGAAGACTTCGAGACGCGACTCTACGTCAGGTATCCCCAGCTCAGGTTGCAGCGTGGTGTAGCGCCAATCGTGAAGTCGGAGGAACTTGCCTCATTTGTACCGGATGCGTCTGGTGCGTTGCTCGAATACGTGGTTGACAATGACAAGACGTATTTGTTTGTCGTCACAAAGAGAAATACTGAGGCTGACGTTCGCGTTTACACCCTCCCGTTGAAGCGAACCGAGCTGGCGAACCAGACTGAGGCTTTTCGCAAGCAACTTGCCGCGCGCGATCTTGGGTTTCGCGCGTCAGCTTCGAAACTCTATGAATCACTCATAAAACCGGCTGAAGCTCAGCTTCGCGGACGAACGAATTTGGTCATCGTTCCCGACGGCGGTTTGTGGGACATGCCGTTTCAGGCGCTTGTCAACGGCGCCAATCGTTTTATGGTTGAAGATGCGGCGATCACGTATGCGCCCTCGTTGACCGTGCTCCGCGAGATGACGAAGCGTCGCAGGATCGAAGCTGCTCACGCTTCGCCTCCGACTCTCCTCGCTCTCGGAAATCCTCTCGTTGGTACTGAAACGTTGAAACGCGCGGCGCTCACGTTGCGCGATGGCAAGCTTGATCCGTTGCCGGAAGCCGAGCAGGAAGTGAAAGCGCTGGGGCGTTTATATGGCGCTTCACGAAGCAAAGTCTATATCGGCGCAGAGGCCCGCGAGGATCGTGTTAAGAATGAAGCGACCGGGGCAAAGATACTTCACTTCGCGACACACGGAATATTGAACAACGCCTCGCCGATGTATTCACACCTCGCGCTCGCGAATGGCGGCGCCGGTGAAGATGGGTTACTCGAAGCGTGGGAGTTGATGCAAATGGAGCTGCACGCAGATCTGGCAGTGCTGTCCGCATGCGAGACTGCACGCGGCCGCGTCGGTGCGGGTGAAGGAACAGTCGGGTTGTCGTGGGCCATGTTTGTTGCGGGCGTACCGTCGATTGTTGTGAGCCAGTGGAAGGTTGAGTCCGTGGGCACACGCGACTTGATGGTCAACTTTCATCGCGGGCTGATGTCATCGAAACTCACGAAAGGTGAGGCACTGCGCCAGGCTTCGTTGAAGTTGATGAAAAACCCGGAGACGAGCCATCCGTTTTACTGGGGCGCGTTCGTGCTGGTCGGAGACGGGCGATAAACCCTGTCACTTCTGGTTCTGAATCTGGCGAAGCAGGTTCCTCACGACGTCTGAGCCTGGGTTCGCGCGGCGCAGTGCCCGCAGCTCCTGTTCGGCCTCTTTCAATAGACCCGCGTCCGCATAGAGCAATGCGAGCGTCAGGTGCGACGTACCGTAAGCGCGCCTCGCCCGCGCCAGTTCATTCACTTTCCCTTGATCGAGCACACGGAATTTCGCCTGCGGGGCCGGCGGACGCGGCACGGTCGTCTCCTGTCCCTCTTTTGTTGCCTTTACCTGCCACGAATAAACGCGGCCACGCGGCAATGATTGTGTTGCGGTCCACGAGAGTGTCGTGAGTTCAGGACTGGCGGTGATGAGCTTAAACTCGTCGTCGTAGATCTCGACCACATAACTCGTCGCGCCTACAAAATTGGACCAGCGAAACGCTGGTCGATCACTCATTAACACGACGCCTGCAGGCTCGAGCACTGAAAACTCTCGTCCCGGTTCGTTCGCACCCATCAGCGTGCTAGGCGGGCGCGTCAGTCCCTGCAATTGCGACGACCGCTCAATCCGTTGTGACGCGAGTGCTCTTTTTACAAGGTCCTGATACGAAGGTGGCAGATGGTCAGCGCCTGATAGTTTGCCTTCCTCGTCCAGACTTACTGTGCTTGCGCCGTCATTCAACTGCGCCACTACTTGCACAGGCTCGGGTTGCGCTTCGACTGACGGAATAACAGACGGCGACGGCTGCACTGAAGGCGTTGGCGCAACAACAACGACCTCTCGATTTTCTTCCTGCGGCGTTCGCCAAACAATCCATCCGATAAACGCCAACATCAGGACGGCGAGGGCGGCGCCACCAAACGCGGGCACCGGCGAAATTCTAAACACAGAAACAAACCTTTGGCTCCACGACTGTCGCACGACGGGCGCCAGTAGCGCTGGACCATATTCACGATCCAACGACGGCGCAATCTCATTTCGAAACGCGCGCAGATCGTTGACCGCAAGTTCGCACTGCTCACAACTGGTCAAGTGATCAGTTACAAACTGAAGCTCTTCACCCGACAAATCTTTATCAACATAAGCAGCTGTCTGCTCGCTCGTAAGGTGCGCGCCCGGCTGCTCATTTCCGGCAAACGCTTCGTCATGCACTGCGAAGAAAGACGCGTCAACGTTCAAACCGGCTTCGACACGCGTTCGGCAGGTTTCACACGCAGCGAGGTGGTCGCTGGCTGCCAGTAGTTCCGAGGCGTTCAGGCGATTCTGAGAATAATCCTCGATCTGTTTTTGAGTCAGGTGTTCCACTGGTTTTCCATTTGAACCCACGCCGGGGTCCCGGTGGGCTTCACATTGAGAAGTTGGCGAAAATTGTCGCGTATTACCATCGC
>DAIOGT010000094.1:14547-16770 GCA_036745095.1 Pyrinomonadaceae bacterium | reverse complement strand
TTCTGGATCGTGCCTTACTCGCTGATCGGCGGAAAGTGGCTCAGGTACACGCTCTCCGTGATGCCTTTCGTGTACATGTTTGCGGCAGTGGGTGTTGTGTGGCTGGTTCGTTGGGCCACCTCACGCTTCAATTCGGAACGAGCGGCGGTAGCGGTTACTGTGTTATTGGTAGCAGTGTTTTTGGGTTTACCGGCGTGGACGGCTTTTGCGCACCGGCCGCATTACGCCCTTTACACGAATGCGCTCGCGGCGGACAAGGCCGGTTATTATTTCCCGCACGACGAGTTTTATGACGACGGGTTGCGGGAAGCCATCGAGTACGTTTGTCAGGTGGCGCCCAATGGCGCGACAATCGCGCACGAGACGCCGGGAGTTGCCCGTCATTATTTAAACGTGTTCGGGCGTACGGATGTGACGTCGCAGGTGATTTCGTCGAAAGAGTTTGACGTGCGTACGGCGAGTGGACCACTGTACGTGATCGTGCAACGCGGCCGGACCTATTTCGAGAATCGTGAAGAGCTGGACCATGTGCGCGCGCAGTTTCGACGCGTGCACGAAGTTAGGTTTGACGGCGCCATCGCAGTCGAAGTCTACGTGAAGAATTAATATGAAAACAACGCGCAAATTTTCACCATTCATTTACTCCCTGGCAACCTTGATCATCATGCTCGCCCTCGTGCTGGTGGGCAGAAGCTTTGCCCCGGAGCGCGTTCAAATCACGATCCTCGGCACCACGGATCTGCACGGCAACATCAACCCCATCGATTACTACACCAACAAGGCTGACAATCGCGGCTTTGCGAAGGTTGCCACGCTGATCAAACGCGTCCGCAAAGAACAGCCGAACGTTCTGCTGATCGATTCCGGCGATACGATCCAGGGTTCGCCACTCGCGTCGTTTCATAGTCGCAAGAACAACGCGCCGCCAAATCCGATGATGCTCGTGATGAGCTCGCTGAACTACGACGCGATGGCTGTCGGCAATCACGAATACAACTTCGGCCTGAAGGTCCTGGAGAAAGCGCGCAGCGAAGCAAACTTCCCGTGGCTCTCCGCGAACACGTACGACAAAGCCAAACAACAACCTCACTACAAACCTTACATCGTTAAAGAAGTCGCTGGTGTGAGAGTCGGCATACTTGGTTTCACCACGCCGGGCGTGCCGAACTGGGACAATCCGCCCAACTACGCCGGGCTTGAGTTTCACGCGCCCGTAGACGAAGCGCGCAAGTGGGTGCCGATCCTGCGCGAACAGGAAAAGGCTGACGTTGTTGTGGTCGCGATGCACATGGGTCTCGGCGAGGACCTCCGCACGGGTGACGTGAGTCCGGGGCAAGTGCCACATGAAAACGAAGCGATCTCGATCGCGAAAGAAGTTCCGGGCATCGATGTGATTTTTATGGGCCACACGCATCGCGACGTGCCTTCGCTTTACATCAACGGCGTGTTGTTGACGCAGGCGAACCACTGGGGACGGCATCTCGCGCGCGCCGATCTCTACTTACAAAAAGCCGGCACAGGCTGGCGCATGTATGCGAAGTCCGCGCGTACGATCCCGACTGACGATCGCGTGGAACCCGATCCGGAAGTCGTGAAACTTGCGGAGCCGTACGATCGCGAGACTCAGGCGTGGCTGTCGCGAGTAATTGGCGAGTCCGCCGAGGAGTTAACTGCACGCGAAGCGCGCTTCCGCGACACGGCGATTCTGGATCTCATTCAGAAGGTGCAGCTCGAAGCCGGCAAGGCGGACGTCTCGATGGTTGCGAGTTTTAATGCCGAAGCGCGCATCGCGAAAGGACCGGTGAGTGTACGCGATATCGCTGGCTTGTATGTTTATGAAAATACGCTCGCGGTTTTGGAAGTCACCGGACAACAACTCAAAGACGCGTTGGAGCACTCTGCGAAATATTACAAGCCTTACGTTGCCGGCACGCCGCTTCGCGATTTGATCAACGAAAAGATTCCCGCCTACAACTTCGACATCGCCGAAGGCGTCACTTACGATCTCGATATTTCAAAACCGATCGGGCAGCGAATTCAGAATTTGAAGTTTCGCGGTCAGCCGTTGTCGCTCACGAGGAAACTGCGACTCGCCACGAATAACTATCGCGTCAATGGTGGTGGCGGATACGACATGTACAAGAACGCACCCGTCGTTTATCGATCGGGCGAAGAGATCCGCGAGTTGATTATTGATTGGGTCGAGAAGAATAAGACGGTGCC
>DAIOGT010000094.1:0-14447 GCA_036745095.1 Pyrinomonadaceae bacterium | reverse complement strand
GCGAAGAGATCCGCGAGTTGATTATTGATTGGGTCGAGAAGAATAAGACGGTGCCAACCACGCCGAACAACAACTGGCGGATCGTGCCCTAACGGGGATTAGAATCGTCAGTTTAGAGTTCAAGCTTTAGCTTGTCTTTCACATAGCGCAGCCTAAAGGCTGAACTCTAAACTCTTAACTCACTCTGGTAATATCTCGCGTAATGCCTCCTCGACTTGCAGCCATCGCAGGAAAACTGAAGGGAGCAATCTTCGCACTCAACGAAGAATCGCTGGTCATTGGTCGCGAGACCACAGCCAATCTGTGCATCGCCGACGCGTCCGTCTCACGCCGTCACTCAAAAATAGAAAAGAAGGCGACCGGATTCATAATCACGGATCTCGAGAGTCTTAATGGCACGTTTATTAACGACGTGCCTGTTAAAAGTCGATTGCTCGAGCATGGCGATCGTGTGCGCATCGGCGATTCGCAGTTTGTATTTCTGACGCATGAAGGCGATGCGCCTTCGAAGTCGAGTGACGTCAAGCTCGATGAGGCGCACGTTATCAGTAGCTCCACCGTCCAGATCCGTTTCGACGAAGCGATCTACCAGCTGACGCGCGATTTGAGCGTGCTGATGAAGATCAGCACTACGATCAATTCGATCCGCGGCCTCGACAATCTTCTGGAGCGGCTACTCGAGTTGCTTTTCGAAGTCATCCCCGCACAGCGCGGCGCGATTTTGCTGACGGACGAAAGCTTGTTCGAAACAAGTCTCGTCTTCGGTCTCGATCGCGCGCGTGGGAAAGATGCGGCAGTCAACGTCAGCCGCACTATCGTGCAGCAGGTGTTGCGAGACGGAGTCGCACTACTGGCAAACGATGCTGCCTCAGAAACCACGCTCGTCAGTGATAGCTTAATCGCGGCGCGCACGCATTCAGTGATGTGTGTGCCGCTGATTTTGTTCGAGCGCAAGCTGGGTGTGCTCTATCTCGACAGCGCGATGCCGCGTGATCAGTTCAATCGCGAGCACCTGCAGCTTGTCACCGCGATTGCAGGTATCGCCGCCGTCGCGATCGAGAACGCGCGGCGCTTTGAATGGCTCGAAACCGAGAACGAACGGCTGCTCGCGGATGTAAATATCGAGCACAACATGATCGGCGAGAGCATCGCGATGCAGCGTATCTATCATTTCATTTCGAAAGTCGCGCCGACGGACGCGACCGTGTTGATTGGCGGCGAGAGTGGAACGGGCAAGGAGCTGGCTGCACGTGCGATTCATCGAAACAGCAAGCGCGCTCAAAAGCCATTTGTAGCGGTAAACTGCGCCGCGCTGAACGAGTCGTTGTTGGAGAGCGAGTTGTTTGGGCATGAGAAGGGATCGTTTACCGGCGCGTTCGCGCAGAAGAAAGGGCGGCTCGAAGTCGCGGACGGTGGGACGGTTTTTCTCGACGAGATCGGAGAGCTAACTCCACCGCTACAGGTAAAGCTGTTGCGCGTGTTACAGGAGAGACAGTTTGAGCGTGTAGGCGGAACGGTGACGATCGATGTGGACCTGCGCTTGATCGCGGCGACAAACAAAAACCTCGAGGAGGCGATTGAGGCGGGCCAGTTTCGCGAGGATCTGTTTTATCGACTCAATGTGGTTTCACTCGAAATGCCGGCGTTGCGTGATCGACGAGACGACATCATGTTGCTCGCCAATTACTTCGCGGACAAATACGGCGCGCGGTGTAACCGGAAGTTGAAAGGTTTCTCGACTGAGACACGTAACTTTCTGACTGCTTACGACTGGCCCGGCAATGTACGCGAGCTGGAAAATGCTATCGAGCGTTCAGTCGTGCTCGGCACGACCGAACTGATACTGCCCGAAGATCTGCCTGAAGCGGTTTTGGAAGCCGAGCTATCGCCAGGTTTGATGCTGAGGTATCATGAAGCCGTTACACAGGCGAAGAGACAGATCATTCTCGACGCGACGGCCCAGGCAAACGGGAACTTCACGGAAGCCGCCAGGCTTCTCGGAGTTCACCCAAACTATCTCCAGCGCTTGATACGAAACCTCCATATCAAGCTCAGTTGAAACAGACTGGCGACGTATGCCGAATCCAGAGACGTTTTGTGACGTACTCGAAATTCTCAATCGTGAAAACGTGCGTTATGTTGTCGTGGGGAGCGTCGCTGTAGTTTTGCATGGAGCCACCGACGACGTTTCGGATCTTGATATCGTCGTCGATCCGTCGCCGGATGAGGCGCAGCGTTGTATACACGCGCTTGCGTTAGCGGGATTCGTGCCGAGCATTCCGCTTCCACTTCCGTTGCACCTCCTGACGGTCGTTCGATTTTTTGATCAACTGGAGCGTGAAGTTGACGTCTTTGTTCGCTATCGCCATCCCTTTGACGAGTTGTGGTCCAACTCTACGCTGGCAATGGCAGGGAATCAAATGGCGCGCATAGCAGGAGTCGAACAGCTCAAACAGACGAAGAGGATCTATAATGAGCCGGTTATGCGAGAAGCCGAAAAACTTAATCTCTCACTCCGCGAGGTGACACCCGAGGATGAGCCTTTTTTGTTTGAGGTGTACGCGAGCACGCGTATCGACGAACTGGCCGGAACGGGTTGGGACGACGAGCAGAAGCGAGCCTTTATCAGAATGCAGTTTCTTGCTCGTGAACGCTCCCAGCCTCGCGTGGATGATCGAATCATTCTTTTGAACGGACATCCGGTCGGCAGGATGATGGTTGATAGGGGTGACGAAGCGATACTGCTGAGAGACATCGCCGTATTGACAGAGCATAGAAACGCCGGGGTCGGGAGCCGTTTATTACAGGATTTGATAAACGAAGCTGCCGCAACAGGAAAACCGATCCACCTGCACGTCGTCGCCTCATCACCCGCAGTGCGGCTGTACGAGCGTCTGGGGTTTAGTAGAACCGGCGAAGAAGCAGCGTATCTGGAAATGAAATGGGTTCCTGCTGCAGGTTGAATTCATGCCTACCTACGGGCTCAGTCCCTACATCAGCTTCGTCGAGAGTCGTTTGTTTCCTCGTGTGATCCAACACGCGGTCTTTCACCGCTTAACAGGAGAGTTACTGGAACCAGGCGAGCCGGTTCGTGCTTTGTTGTTAGCTATCAAATCGGGGCATCGGATTTCGCTCAGTGAGGATGAGATAAACGGCTTGAGTGGTGACGGGCTCCAGTTGAAGCAACTGATTCAAAGGGAGTTTTTGATCGCGGAAAGTTACGACCCTTTTGCCCCGTTGCTCGATTATTACGTCGCTCGCCCGATTCAAAATCCGGCCGTTGCATACCGTTCGACAAGTGAAGAATGGATTGTCGTACGAACTTCAATGGAGCACACGGTTTACTCGCGGAAACTCAACGAACTGCCTCCGATCGTTGAAGAGAAATTGTCGCCGTTGGCTGCGGAAATACTATTGCTGGCCGATGGCGCCAGAACACTCCGACAGATTTTTAGCGCGCTAAGAGAGGGCGGGAACATTCTCGACGATGCCGAATTCAGATCGGCGATCGATTTTCTGACGAGCCAGGAACGGCAGCTCATCAAATTAACCCTGCGCCGGGAAGATCTGGACGATCCGTTTTCGTTCGTCAACATCGTGCCGCGCAATCTTTATCACTCTGATAGAAGGGACCAGCCGCGTCCTGACAGTGCAAACGAAACCATCATCGATTTTCATTTATACGGAATTGAAGACGCTGGTTGGGAATTCGATCTAATCGAGCCTACCGTAAATCACTGTTTCCGTTTCCCTCATGAAGCGCTGGGCGGACTCGATTATGGCTCGCGGTTTTGTCTTTCGACACTGCGGCCTGAAGTGGTTCCTTTGCTGAACTACTCGCGGCAGCTCGAGGTGTTGGAAGTTGGCGGCGGCACCGGTAGCTTTGCGCGTGCGTTCATAACACAAGCCGCGAGCTTGAATGGGACCAGCATCAACTATCACATACTTGATCTGTCGCCGGCGTTGATGCAGAACCAAAGAAAGATGTTGTCTGAGCTTCTGCCCGAGAGCAGGCACTTTCATCAGGATGCGACCGAGTTTGATATTCAGGGCCACAGGTTTGACCTGATCGTCTCGAATGAAGTTATCGCAGATTTTCCAGTCGCATCTGTCGATCGTAGCGGAGGGAAGTTGAAGGGCGATGGCGCTTACTACATGGAGAAATACGATCTCTCAGACAAAGATGCTCCTGACTCCTTCGTGGTTAACGCCGGCGTTTTTCGTTTCATCGAACGCGCGTGGAAACATTTGAATCCAGGTGGGACGCTCATTGTCTCGGAATATGGCGCGGAGCATCGATATCCGGTTGCGTCGTTCCACTTGAACCACGACGAATTTACGATCCACTTTGGACACGTTATCCGATGCGCCACGCGAGTGGGCTTTCAGTGCCGGTTGCTGACGCTGAAAGAGTTTTTGGGTTTAGACGATGAGGTCCTGGTGCTCAATGGACGCGAAGAGCATTTACTCTGTCTGAATCACGTCTTGAAGAATTATGGAGAGGTCTTGCCTTACGCTGTAATTTCCAAGTCAGATTTTGAAAAACGATGTGCGGGCATAGTAGAACAGACTGGCTTGATCGGGTATTCTTTCTCGCCGCTGCGCAAGGAATATTATTTTGGTCCCAACATAAAAGACTTTTTTGTTTTGATCATGAACAAGCCAGAAATCCTGTGAAATCTTGTTAATCCTGTTCAAAGTCTCAGACAGGATTTTCATGATTTCACCGGGTTATCAGGAAGGAGATTTGGATGGAGGCTGCTTTAACGCACGAAGCATTTACTAAACACGCGAATACTAAATTTCAGGTTCAGGCTGACGGAAACACTCCCGTGGAACTGGAGCTGACTGAGGTTTCGGAGCTCAAACTCTACCCCCGGCAGGAGGAATTTGCGATTCTCTTTCGTGGCCCTTTAGACACATTTCTCGATCAGGGCGCTCGTTACTTTTCGCATGATGAAATGGGCCAGTTTGAATTGTTCATCGTACCCGTTCGGCAAGACGCGCAGGGCTATTACTACCAGGCAATCTTCAATCGCATTCGCGAGTAGTCAATCAGATGAGCAGCCAGTCGCCAGGACCTTCCAACATTACACTTCGTCCCGTTGGCCCGGACGATCACGATTTTCTCGTTGAAGTTTATGGCAGCACTCGAGCGGAAGAGCTCGCTTTAGTGCCATGGACCAACGAACAGCGCGACGCATTCGTGCGATCGCAGTTTGCCGCGCAACAAGAGCACTATGCCAACAAATACCGCGCCGCCAGCCACGACATAATCCTGTCCAACGGCCGGCCGGTAGGCCGTCTCTACGTCGCCCGGTTGGACCAGGAAATTCGAATCATCGACATCACTCTTCTGCCCGCTGAGCGAAACGCCGGCATCGGGAGCTATCTGATCAAACAATTGCTCGACGAAGCGGGCCGCTCCGGAAAAGTTACGCGGATTTACGTGGAGGAATTTAATCCTTCACTTCGACTCTTTGAACGGTTGGGTTTCTCACCAAGCGAGCAGCAGGGAATTCATCTGCTGCTGCAGTGGCAGGAAGAAGTTAAGAATGCAGGCGATTAATGACTGCCTCGTAGTGTGGAGCGCGCGTATCTTTGGTTCCAACCGGAACGATCAGGAAAGAGAATTTACCCAACTCTTTATGCTCGATCAGATACGTACCCTGTTTAAGAGTAGCCTCTTTTGAACCACGAAAAAGCAGTGAAAAACCTTCTTTCCCTGCCTCCATCTGTTTGGTTGAAGCAAAATTAGTTACGTGGACCAACCGGACCTTAACTTTTGCTGTTTCGTGATTGATCACAAAACTCGTGCCCAACTGGGATTCGAACGACTCTAAATCCAAACCGGCCGCCGCTGACGTTGTAATGCCCATGCCCGAGACCACCTCGGCGAAGGTCACCGGGATTCCCGCAACAAGTGCCATCAACGAACCTTTCTTCAAGAACTCTCGGCGCGAACTCGACATTTTCTATCCTCCTGAACCGTGCTTGAAAATCTGGGCTGGTAAGAAATGGTGGTGCAGTCTATTGCTTCTTCGAAAAACTTTCAACAAAAAAACAGTGGTCCTCTCTACAAAATCGCGACATTTGTGAATTTGATGTAATAATCGGTGGTCTAACGAAACACTCTTGTAAAGTTTTGAGGTTTGATCTATAGTGCGCGGGCTCAGAACGAAAGTACATTGAAGGCAGAACAAATTCCGCTGAAGTTACGAACTTAAACGGCTATCCGTGCCCCGCGCTGACCTCCTGTGAAGGACCAGACCCAAATGGATACTGGGAGGACAGGCACTGACCAACGCCGCCTCGTTTAGTCTTCAAAGATACCCACAACGACTTCTTTTAAGGAGCAGGTAAATATGGCCCAACCGTATGTAGGCGAAATCAGGATGTTCGCCGGTAATTTTCCACCTGTGGGCTGGTTGTTTTGTGACGGCCAGCTATTGCCGATTTCTGAAAACGAGGTTTTGTTTCAGCTGATCGGGACGACGTATGGGGGTGACGGAGAGTCAACCTTTGCATTACCGAACCTTCAAAGCAGAGTTCCCGTGCACATGGGCACCTTCGCAGGCAATACATTCCAATTGGCGGAAGCCGCTGGAACAGAGGAAGTAACTCTGACGACGCAGCAGATCCCGATCCACACTCATCCTATGATGTGCAGCTCCGGTGGTGGAGCTCCTACGACTGATCCGACCAATGCTGTCGCCGCCCCATCGGATTTAGGCCAGTTCAGCACTCAGGGACCAGACGTCCAAATGGGAACTCCCCCTATGTCAAGCGACATCACCGGAGGGTCCCAGCCACATGAGAATTGTTCGCCCTTCCTCTGCATCAACTTCATCATCTCGCTGTTCGGCCTCTTTCCTTCGCCAACATAGAGAGTGGTTGCTTGTCGATACTTATTGATCAATCAGTGCCACTTAGGCTGAACGCAAAAATATAAGGAGTCGCTACTATGGCTGAACCTTTCTTGTCCGAAATCAGGATTTTTAGCTTCAATTTCGCCCCCAAGGGCTGGGCCCTGTGCAACGGCCAGCTCCTGCCAATTAATCAGAATCAGGCTTTGTTTGCTTTGTTGGGCACGACCTATGGAGGCAACGGCCAAACGAATTTCGCACTGCCCAACTTGCAAGGCAAGGCGCCAAATCACTTCGGGAGCGGCTTCATCCTGGGCCAGACAGGTGGTGAAATGGCCCATACCGTCACCACGAGTGAGATGCCGCAGCACATACATACGCTCACCACCAATTTGGCAGTGGGCGGCCCAAACACCAATGCAACTCAGGGAGTCGCCGCCGGTAACTTCTGGGCCAATAGCGGTAAGGCGACCTGGAGTACGGGCGCCCCAAATGCCGCGATGCATCCGGGGGCAGTCACTAATGTTGGTGGCAGCCAGCCGCATAACAACATGATGCCTTACCTCGTGCTCAATTTCTGTATAGCGCTACAGGGAATTTTCCCGTCGCAAAATTAGAAGAGGGAGATAAAAACATGGCCGATCCTTTTGTTGCTGAAATCAGAATTTTTCCATTCAACTTTGCGCCCAAAGGCTGGGCGTTCTGCAATGGCCAGCTCTTGCCCATAAGCCAGAATACAGCCCTCTTCTCCCTGTTGGGAACAGTTTATGGCGGTGACGGTAAGTCCACCTTCGCGCTCCCGGATCTGCAAGGCAGCAGCCCCATGCACCCGGGGCAGGGACAAGGGCTGTCGCTGCGCGATCTCGGCCAGATAGGCGGATCGGAAACTGTAACGCTGTTACAGTCTGAAATGCCCGCTCATGCGCACTTCGTTGGCCGCGCGAAAGGCGCAGACGGTGATTCAATTACGCCTGTGGCCTCTGTCTGGGCCCAGTCAGCCTTCGGTCGCGGAACGTTTGCGATGTATCACGAGGCGCCAGCCAACGCGAAAGTGAATGAGTTTCAGTCGCTGGCTCCTACTGGAGGCAGCCTGCCGCACAACAACATGCAGCCTTATCTGACGCTCAATTTCTGCATTGCACTGCAGGGAGTGTTTCCGCAGCGGCCGTAAGTCACAGGCTGCTTTTAAAGACGCACTGCACGCGAAAACTACGTCTTTTTTCCCCGCTCCAGGAGGAGCCCGAATACTCTGGAACTAAGGAGTCGAAAAATGCTTCACGCTCAGAACAGGAAATTCAACGGTGAATTTGGACGCGGAACGGCGACTACAGTTGCAGCTATCTTCTCCCTGGTGGCCGCAAGCGTTCTGGCATTCGCGATAGCACCTGGCGAGGTATTTGCCGAGGGCCGGGCTGAGCGTAGCAATCACCGCATCAGGGTGCCTTCCGCCGCGGCTGCCAAATCAGCCGCAACGGCGAGCTTCCCATTGCCGTTTGCTCCCATTGACGTTGATCGAACTGACGATGCTGCCGCTGCTTCGGCCTGCACCGCTGCGCCGAACGACTGCAGCTTGCGAGGCGCAGTCGCGTTCGCCAACCTGAACCCGGGGACGACGATCAATGTGCCAGCCGGAACCTACCAGTTGAATATTTCCGGCGCCGGAGAGGGCTTTACCGGCAATAACGCAATCGGGGATCTCGATATCAGGGGCAACAACACCATCATCGCGGGCGCCGGCGCGACCACCACGATAATTCAACAGACAACCGCGAATGATCGCGTTATCGAAGTAAACCCGGACCTGCTTTCCGGCTTCGATTTCGCCATCTCCGGTGTGACCATCACTGGCGGAAAAGAGACTACCGCGGTTGGAGGCGGCGGCATCATCTCCGGCTCCATCAACAACACCGTGTCCGTGACGAACTGCGTGATCTCAGGTAACTCTGCGACTGGCGCTGGCACCCTTGGTGGCGGTGGCATGTTGCATACAGGGGGGAGTCTTACGATAACCGGTACGACTTTCTTGGGCAATTCCACCAGCTCGAGCGGCGGCGGTTTGGGTTATACCGCCGGCGATCCGCTGATTCGGACGCCGTCTATTGGAACTCTTAACATAAGTGGATCGACGTTCTCTGCTAATACCGCCAATTCCGTCGCCGCAGGTGGGGGCGGAGCAGATCTGTACAACTCTAATGCCGGCAGCGGCACATACACCATCAACAGCTCGTCATTCTCGAGTAATAACGCTGCGAACGGCAGCGGTGGTGCGATCATCGTTGAGAGCGGGCCACTGACTGTCACGACTAGTTCTCTGGCGAACAACTCGGCAGGGATCGCCGGCGGCGCAATTAGTTCGAGTGGCAGCGCCTCGGTCACCTTCTCGAGGCTGGTCGGCAACAGCGTTCCCAATCCTTTGAATGGGTTGACCCTGTTCGCTACAAATACCAGCTTTACCGCAGATGATAACTGGTGGGGTATCAACACTGGTCCATCAGCAAATGATTTCCGTAACCTCACCGGCAGCCTATTTCCAATGACGTTCCTGCAGCTCAGAATCAGTGCCAGCCCGGATGAGCTTTGCAGTGGCGCAACTTCAACCCTGACGGCCGACATCAAGCAAAGAAATATCGGTTCGCCTTTGACTACGGAACTGAATGGTCTGCCGGAGTTCATAGCTGTCTTCCACAACGCGACGTTGGGAACGATATCGGCGGCTACTAACTTCGTTAATGGTGTCGCTACCGCCACGTTCACGGCGGGTAATACATCGGGGACCGGTGGCGCCGACGTCACGGCTGACAATCAAACTGTTTCAGCTACGATAACGATCGACACCAATAACACTTCGGATCCAGCAGACCAGGTAGTTTGCGAAGGTCAAACGGCAACGTTCACGACCACAGCCAGTGGTCCAGGCACGATAACTTTCGTGTGGAAGAAGGGCGCCACGGTTCTAAACAACGGCGACCTCGGCGGACGAGTTACGATCACCAGCGGCAGCAACACCAGCACGCTGACGATCACCGGAACCGTGCTGAGCGATGCCGACATCTACACCGTTGAAGCAGCCGGTGCATGCAACACTACTACGCAAAGCGCGACACTGACCGTTAACGCAAACACGCAGACGACTGATCCGGCGGATCAAACGGTTTGCCAGGGAACGGATGCACACTTCTCTACCGTTGCATCAGGTACTGGTCCATTCAGCTACGCATGGACCCTCGACGGTAACCCGGTCGGCGGAAACAGCCCGAACGTCACCATCCCGACGGGCGCCCTAGCGCCTGGCAATCACACGGTTACCGTAACCACTACGGGTACATGCGGTAGTGCCACGCAGTCGGCGACCCTGGCCGTGAACAACGGCACTCCGGTCATCACGTTGAGCACTAATTCGGTGAGCATGTGGCCGCCTAATCACCAGTATCAGACGTTCAACGTCACGGACTTCGTCGCCAGCGCGAGCTCGAGTTGCGATACGTCCGTAGACATCAACGATGTTGTGATTCAGAACGTGAGCAGCGACGAGCTTGAGGAAAATCCAGCCGGCGCGGACGGCAACACTCTCAACGACATCGTGATTGCTCCGGATTGCAAGTCGGTCCAACTGCGGCGCGAACGTGACGGCAACCTTGATGGACGCGTTTACACGATTACATTCAAGGTCACCGATTCGTTCGGCAATAGCACCACGGCAACCGTTAAGGTCAATGTGCCGAAGAACAACAACGGCACAGCGGTCGACAGCGGCGCAGCCGCCGGGTACACAGTAAATAGCCTCTGTCCATAAGTGACGGGTGGTCCACGATACTTGTTTAATGAAAGGTAACTGACATGAGAACTACGTTGCGCAAGTCGAGCCCACTTTTCACGTCACTCGCGGTACTGGGTTTTTTCCTGGGCATGATGGTCTGTGGACCATTACTGTCCAAAGCCCATGCTCCATCGATGGCGATCACGATTGTGAACAACTCAAGTCGCGAGATTCGTCACGTCTATATTGCACCGCCCGATTCGAACAACTGGAGTTCTGACCAGCTCATGAATTCCGTGATTTCGGCGAATGGCGGATCGGTCACGCTCAGCAACGTGAGTTGCGGTGGCTCCAGCGTCAAGGTTATCGCCGAAGATCAGGACGGCTGCTTCATTTATCAAGTCGTCAGCTGTTCGGAGAATGCGACCTGGACTATAGCCAGTAACGCCACTCGGGATTGTGGTAATTGATTTTAGGTTTTGTTTACTTTTTATTGTGCGGGGCGCGGGTTAATAACCTGCGCCCCATTACTTTCTTCGAGGACTTTGCCTGAAAATTTAATGCTTGCAGTAACGCTCCAGTGTCCTGGGAATACGTTCGAGTTGGCGGTTTTATGCCACCAATGAGAACAGGGTTCTGCCCTTGACGCTGGCACAATACGCAAGTAAAGTGTCGTGGTCCCAAAATCGGTTCCGTTCGGATTTTCCTACTTCGAACTTGTCTAGCCAGTCCTCCGAAGGTTAACCGTATTTCGTTTCCTGACAGTCTCATAACCAGCGCTTGCTCCCAGGAGGGTTTTCTATGCGTCCCCTAAAGAATCACACTCACCACGCTTCCCGTCTATCTTCTCGAATCACAATCAAAACCGGTGCGAAACTGGTGGCTATTTGCTTAGTACTCGCAGCAGTGCCGCTTGCGCTTTACGTGCGAGTCAAGTCTGAGGATTCGGCGAGGTTTAGTAAGGCGGAGAACTCTATCTCAGTTAAGCGGCCTAAAGGACACGTTACTGTGCAGGCCGCAGGACGCGGGAAACCCTTCCTGAATCTGCAAGACGGTCGCGGGATGACTGTCACCTACCGCGGAGATCAAGCAGCGGTTGCCGCTTTGCAGAGCGGCGGCGCGCAGGCGCGGGCATTAGCCTCAGCGGATTTTGATCGTAATGGGACGCCGGATGTCGTGTTCGGCTTTGCCTTCAATGGCATGGGTATCATCACGCTTCAGCGCGGAAACCCGGATGCGTTCGCTCCGGCCGACAACTCGGTCTTGGTGCGTATGCAGCAGGGATACAACCCCGACTCGTTGTTGCCCGGCGCGGATGTCTACAGCGTTCCGGCCCCGGCCGATTTTCTCGTGACCGGAAACTTCACCAACGATTCTGAAAAGGACGTCGTGTTCGCCGCAAAAGGTGGGCGCCTCTATTTGATGGAGGGAAATGGCGCAGGCCGGTTTAGTGAGGCGCGGGAAATAAATCTGCCGGGACCGGTGACGGCATTAGCGGCTGGGGAATTCCGAGCGGCGGACGGATTTACTGATCTGGCAGTGGGCGTGAGTGGCCCGGGTGGCCAGGCATTACTGGTTTTTGATGATGGCGTCGATGGATTCTCGAACGCTGTAGTGCAGTACCAGTTGGCCGGGGCGGCGAGTGCGATTGAGTTTGGCGGGTTAGACGACGATCCGTTTCAGGATGTAGCGGTGGCTGCCGGTAGTGAAGTACTGGTCGTCCACGGGTGGGGTCGTAAAGAGCAGGTGGCGGCCGGGTCGCGCGTGGAGCGCGTTAACGTAGGACTAAATGTGCGCGGATTAGCGCTGGGACATTTTGTTTGGGACCGGCAGGGTCGGAGCGAAATCGCCGCCCTTACATCTGACGGTACCGTACGCATCGTTGAGAACGGGAAACTAGACACTCGCCCATTTAGTGAAGCTGAAGCCGCCCAGCGGACGAGGGGCAATCTCAAGGGCCAAAGAATTACTGAGCAGGATGTGGAGTCTGTTCCAAGTTGGAGACCCGCACAAGCTGCCGGTTGGAAAGAATCCAGGCAGATTCTTGGCAGCAATCTTAGTGCTGACTTGCCGAAGCCGTTGATGCGGACAAATCTCGCCTATCGTGAGCTGGACGAGGTCATGGTTGTGGGACGGGCGCAATCAAAGCTGGAACTCCTGCGTCCTATCGGCCCGAAGGATTCAGCTCCTGAGCTCACTCAGTCAATGCAGGTTACGGACGACGTAGCAAGCACGTCTTTGGAGGTGGAGAGTGAGCCGGTAGCGGCATTGGTTCTCCCGAAGAAGCTTAACGGTACAAGTGACGTGCTCGTGCTCGAATCCACGAGCACCGAGGCGAGTATCCTCCCGAACGCCCCGAACACCACGATTACGGTTGACAGGACTGACGATCCATCCGGCGCCGGATTAACGGCGGCCTCCGCGTGCACAGGCGCTGCGAGTGACTGTAGTTTGCGCGGTGCGCTCCAGTTTGCAAATAACCCCGCTAACAACAACACGACCATTAGTGTTCCAGCGGGCACTTACATCTTGTCGATTAACGGCACTAACGCTGTAGGTTGTGATGGAAACGCTGTGGGCGACCTTGGCGCCAACCAGACCATGTCGATCGTGGGCGCAGGAGCGGCGACGACGATCATCCGGCAGACCGGAACCGGTCCAGCGAACGACGGCGATCGCGTGATGTGCATGAATGAGCCGTTCACGCTGAACCTGGTCTACAACTTCTCGGGCTTTACGATGGTTGGAGGTCGCGACGGTACGGCAGCCGCAACGGGCTCAGTCATAGGCGGCGGCGGCATCATCGGCGGTGAGAAGGGCAATGTTCTGACCCTGACCAACGTCGTGCTTGCAAATAACCAGGTAACGGCAATCGGAAGCGGGAACGGCGGCGGCGGCGGCATCCAGATTACGGGCGGAGACTTCAACGTCACTAATTGCACCATCGGCGGATCCGCGGCGCCTGGCCTTTATACCGACCGGTCCAGCACCAACACCGCGAATTCTCAGTCAGGCAGCGGCGGTGGTCTAATGTTTACTCCGTCAGCCCCGACACACACTGCATCGACCGGTGTCTTGACGGTTACTGGTTCAACTTTCAGCCGCAACACAGCCTCGTCTCTCACTGCGGGTGGCGGTGGCGCTGACCTTGTGATCGTTGCGTTTGGAGCACCCGGCGGAATCGGTACCGGATCTGCGACTTTCGGCACTTCAACTTTCTCAAATAACCAGGCACTCGGAACTGCGAGTGGCGGCGGCATTATCGTTGAGTCGCTCGGGACAACGGTGGCCACCACCAGCTTCACAAACAACTCGGCTGGAAACCGGGGCGGCGGTATTTTTGTCGCCGGTGCAAGCTTGCTGTTGAATGGCGCCTCGCCCAGTATCACATTTACAGGCAACACCGCGACCAACGGCGGGAGTAGTGTGTCTACTTCCGCGGCTGTTAACGTCGCCGGCACAAATACCACGATCGGCGGCAGCATCGAGGTCAATACAAATGGTTCATGGACCAACAACGCCGGTAGTACGCTGGCCCCCACTGACGTAGTGGTCACGGGCGGCACGTTCACTATGAACAACAGCACGATGAACGTCAGCGGCAACCTGACGATTGGTCCTGGACCAGTGGTTGGCAGCACGTTCAACGGCAATACGGGTACAGTCAATATTCAGGGAAACTTTGTGCTTAACGCCGGTGGCGCACCGGCCACCACTCTGAATGCGGGCACCAGCACGTTCAACTTCAACGGAACCGCCGCGCAAAGTATTACCAACGGCACCGCCATCACGTTCTTCAATCTGACGGATTCAAACATCACGCA